>NZ_JBIWEX010000015.1:0-111060 GCF_044762745.1 Psychrobacillus sp. NPDC096426
CCCTTTGCTTGCCCGCGTCCAGAAACGACCGTATCAAGCTCCCAATGACCAAATGTTTCCCGGTTACGAACTTCTTTGGGACGTTTGGAGATGGAGGTGCCAATGTTAAAACGGCCTCTTGTTTCTCGCGGTTTCTGGCGTTTTCCTTTTTGACGAAGGACTGTCAATGGCACTTCTAATAAGCCGTTATAAATCCAACGGTATATACTTTTGAAACTTAGCTTCCCTTTATACAAGCGGCCGACAATTTGTTCAGGCGACCAAGTTTCCCCCAACTTTTCTTGAACAGCTTCTTTTAACAAGGGCGTTAATTTTAGTTTTGCCCCACAGAACGATTTATTGGTATGATAACGAACTTGTGCTTCTTCAGCCGTACAATTAGCATGTCTTCTTAATTCACGCGAAATAGTAGAAGGCTGGCGATTTAATCGTCTCGCGATCTTTCGGATTGAATAGCCTAGTTCAAGTAACGTCTCTATTTTCGAACGTTCAGATATGGTAAGATGTTTGTAGCTCATAATGATTTCCTCCGTTCAAATGTTGGTGTGGTAACTACATTTTACACGAGGTCGTTATGGGCTTCTTTTAATTCAACTTATAGGTGTTGCACTTAATATTACAATTCGTCATATAAAAATAAATAGCCCCGTTCACTGAACTGAGCTATACCATATATTTATTTTCAATGCTTATTTCACAATAGCAACCTTTAGTGAAATAAGCAAATCAAGTGAAAATTCTATTTTTAAAGAAGGGCGATTGTTAAAGAGTGTAGAATATATATAATAATACTAAAAATAGGAGGAATAATATGAAAAATGAAGTTTGTGTTATCAGCATTTACGTGCCAAATTTAAACAAAGCAATCGACTTTTATACGAATACTTTAGGTTTTGAATTAAACAAACAGTATGGCCCTAAGATTGCATCACTTGTACACAGAGAGTTACCACTCGTTTTAGAGGAGAACGATAATGCCACCTATAATCAAGATATTTCAGGAGTTGTATTAGGATTACGAACTGAAGATATTTATGAAAAAGTTAAATTCTTGAAAGAGAAAAAAGTGAATTTTATTATAGATGAACCAACTAATTGTCCTCCAGGAAAATATGTTAGCTTTAGAGACCCCTTCGGAAATATTTTAGAATACCTCCAATTTGAAAATTTGTAACAAGTATAAAAAGTTCAACATAATTGTTGGACTTTTTAGTTTTCTTTTCAACTAACACGTATACCGCTAGTTAAAGTGTAACATTTCACATTGTGTCTCGGAAATTTTCTTAATGTTTTGGACGTAAGAATAGACCATCAAAATGATGGTCTTGTTTAACTAGCACCTGTTAGCTTAATAGCAAATGATTACAACTCACTATTTCTCCCAAAGTTCGATCAGTCGACCTTCAGGATCTTTTATCCAAATAAACTTTCCAAATTCACTAATCTCTTTTTCCTTCGCAAGAGGGACACCAATATGTTCAAGATGCTTAATAGTCTCATTTAAATCATGTACTTGGAAATTTAACATCACTTGTTGTTCTGTTGGAAAATAACTGTCATTCTCGGTAAAGAAAGAAAAAATAGTCTCATTTCCTAATTCGTGTTTAATTATAGTTCCATTCCACGATTCTAAATCAATCTTCAATACTTCACCGTACCATTTTTTTGTAACATCAAGATTCTTAGTTCTCCAAAATATTCCTCCGAAACCTTTTATCATCGTATCTAGCTCCTGTCTGTTTTTAAATTTTTAGTTGTTGAATTTAATGTTAAGTTCCTTCTTCAAATATACTGCGGCGTTAGGTCAATAAGAAAAAGCGCTGCCAAGCACCACATTAGTTAAACGAATAGTTAAAATTATTAGTTATATTTATTTAGAGTGGACACTAACGCTTCGTTTTTCACTTCCAATATATATTCAGTAAAAACATGTTCCCTACCACCATTTTTCTCGTACCAGTCTTTAATTCGTTTAACGTGAGCATCGTCACCTTTTACATTATTCTCTATTTCTATATAATCTTCATAACTGTCATATTCCCAAATGGCAAAAATTTCCGTGGTATTATTTTCATTCTCCTTCATCCATCGTCCTACCAAACGTGCTCCGTACTTTAGTTGATTAGGTAAATTAGTTTTGATAAAATGTTCATTTAATTTCTCTACAAAATCATTTTTTACAGTGTAAAATTTTCTCCTGTAAAACATACATGTACCTCCTATAACTTTTTATTATTTGGATTTCTCCCCGCCACCTAACTGTCTACGCTTAAAGGCTAATGTTATCATTAGCCCTCCAAGACCTACGAGGGAATGGTTAGTTCTTTCTCGACGGGAATTCCACCCGCTATATGATACAACCTAGGATTAATAAACTTTCCTTTGAAACCCAACCATAATACGTTCAAGTGATACCCATCCAATATACTTTGGTTTTTCCCAACCTATAGCAGTTTTTAACTTTTCTATATCAAGGTAATTATTAATCCCTACCTTATCCCAAGCATGAATAACCTCTCCATTACCAATAGATAAGCCTAATGCCCCCAATTTTTTCGTTCACCATTAATTACTCCGAAGCAATCATAAAAAACAAAGGTTCCTTTTGGAGGTACACCTGTTTGCTTATTTGCTTCATATAAATCTGCAGATTCTTTTGCAAAATCTCCACCAAAGATTTCAATGCCATTACTTCTTTCTAATGCATCCTCTACAAAAGCCAAACAAATAAAACAATATTCTTTAGAATTTAGATGACATATAGCCCACTCAATTGCATTGTTAATATACTTATCATAATTTTTATCCATTTTATTGTCACCTCTAATTCATCTCTTAAAGGTAATATATTCAACAATAAGAGCTTAACTTCCTGCCAAGAAATAAAACAATCTGAGCATTGCTTCTTTAACTATCACAACTAAAATACCCTACTTCAACTTTTACATAAAACTTAAACTAACCTGCTCCATAGCTCAATAAGAAAAAAGCTTTACTCCTTCTTGAAGTAAAGTACCCGTAAGTTGAAGAAGGTTTGTTGCATTACTTTCTCCATTCATGTTCTAAAACACTGTATAATAATGAGTCTCGCCAGCCATCTTTAATTAACAAGTCTTCACGAATTTTACCTTCTTTGATCATTCCGACTTTTTCTAATACTTTTGATGAACCAATATTTCTTGGGTCGCAAGTTGCATATATACGATGAAGTTTAAGATCCTCAATTCCAAACTCAACTAATAAAGTAGCGACTTCTGTCGCTATTCCTTTTCCCCAATAATCTGGATTAACAATATAAGCGATTTCCCCAACTCTATTTGTGTGATCTCTAATATTAAACTCCCCAGCACCAATCATTTTTTCTTTGTAAACAATTGCAAACACAAACCTTTTCCTTGGTTCTTTCCTTAAATCTTTTATCACTTGATTCACAAAATATTGTGATTCCTCTTCTGTATTAGGTCCCCAGGGCTGATATCTACAAACTATTTCTTGTGAAGCGTATTTATGTACATCTATCCAATCACTTTCAATAATTTCCCTTAATACTATCCTTTCATTTGAAAGTTCCATTAATAACCCTCCACTTTTATATCTTTGAATAAATACTTATTCCACTGAACTGCCTAGTTAGTTTAAGGGTAGCATTTCACAATGAATCGCCGAAATCTACTTGATGTTTTGGACGCAAAAATGAGGGTGGGACAGAAGTAGCCCCTCTGTTTAACTAGAGCACTATTTAGCTCAACACAGGAAAATGAGAGGTATCATTAAACTTATTTATAACATTCTGTTGATAACTATTTTGACTTAAAACTGTAATCCCACCTACCGAAGAAGAAAAGTATGCGTTAACAATCATTTCATGTTCAAATTTCATCCACCACGCAGTAATATAACCCAAAGTACCACCATGTGTGACAATCAATAAATTTTTCTCCTTTTCTATTTCATATATACTATCCATACAACTACAAACACGACTATAAAACTGTCTCCATGTCTCTCCATCTTTAAATTCCTGATAATCCAGATCAAATCCACTATTTTTCCTTGGTATTCTATTTTCTCTTGCCCAATTTTTTGTTTTTCCCGCTGCAATGCCAGTATTTATTTCACGAAGTCCTTTATTTTTGATGACTTTTAAGTTTAACTGATTGCCAATTATTTCTGCTGTTTGTGCTGCTCTTAATAAATCAGATGAATAAAAAGCATATTCTTTATTATCTACTATTCCCTCTTTTAATTTGTCACCTATAAGGCTTGCTTGTTTTTTCCCTAAATCTGTTAAAGGTGGATCTGTCCATCCTCCTGACATATTATTTATATGGTGTTCTGATTGACAATGCTGTATCAAGATAATGTTGCTCATTCAGACATCCCTCCCCCAAATATTAATCTTTTTCAAATTATCCTTACTTATAGAAACCGTTAGCTCTGTAAGAACAAAAAATTCATTTATACACTTTCCATTCTTTATAACATTCAGCATCTATACCTAGCGTATTTGTTTTTATCCATTCAAATGCATTAAGGACTAATGGTGAAGAATTATCTACTGATACATCTTGCTCCGATACCCATAAAGCTCCAAGTGAATCTTGTCCATCGAATTGTAGTAGTTCGCTCAATTCTCCACCTATTTTATTAACTAAATAATAAACGGCGATATGATGAACAGCACTTCCTGCACCATATCCTCCCCTTCACTCAAAATATTGCACTATTTATCTAAATACGATTTTAAAATTACATTCTTTGCTTTTCTCATTGTTCTATTTAATAATCCTATCTACTACCTTAGTTGAACCAGAAAAAGAGATGCATTGCAACTCAATGTTCTTCCACTATAGCTACCCGTTAGTGAAAAATGTCTCTACATTCCTTTTATCCCATTAGACTCAAAAATCCAATTGTTAAAACCATTGCCCCAATAGAAATTAGGCACACTATTACAAATTGATTAAAAGCAATCTTTTTTAATTTACCTTTTCTTTTCTGACTGTATAAAGACATAGTAAATACAATAACCCACGTTGCCATTAGAATATAAAAAGAAGCTAATATTTGAGCTCACCGCCAACCTAATTAATTTTTCCTGAATCTACTTTATATAGTTACCAAAGTGGTTTTACAAAAGTTTGGTCGAGGATGTAATAGAAGGTGCTTGTTTAACTAAAGCACCCGGAGTTTAATAAGGCTAATTAAAATGCAATATAAAAAGCTTGAAGTTTTGCATCTAAACAATATTCAATTCTTTGTCTGAAATTTTTCCAAATGACCATTTCCAATGCTTTCTCAATAGGAAAAAAACCTACCTCCAGACTCTCAGTACTAGTTGTTAGTTCTCCTCCTATGGGTGTACCCAAAAATAATGTATTACAAATTGAACCACTTACATTTTGAAATACCCCACAAAATTTCGTTATTTCAATATCTATTCCCGATTCTTCTTTCGTTTCCCTGATTGCAGCTTCCTTCAATGATTCTCCCTCTTCAACTTGTCCGCCAGGCATTTCCCATCCTCTTCTTGGGCCCTTAATTAATAAAATTTCATTTTGGTCATTTAGTACAATAGTTGCTGCTGAAATTACATGTTTTGGTGGTGTCATTATCTCTATCCCCATTTTTACATTTATTTTACGCAGTAAAAAACAATATTTCACCAAACATTTCTAATCATGAAATACCCTGTTTCTTCAACTAAACTGCTGCGTTAATTGAACAAGAACAGGTATTAATCCTGTTGAAGTAAAGCACCCTTTTGCTGAAGAAGTAAATTTACTACTTTACTAATACTTATCAGTACGCTATTATAAAATATTTAATTAATACCAATAGGATTAGTTAAGGAATCCTTATGTATATATACGAAGTATTATCTCTTTTCTTGGTATTGATGTTTTGCTTAACTTATTAACGTATTTTTCTAAGTCATATGGGACATTTCGTTGAGTAACACTAAATCCTTTTTCATTTATATCAATTATTCCATAACGGGCAAATGATTTTTTATAATAACCTAGTGATCCTGCGTTGTAGAACACTGTATTGTTACAAGTAAACTGGTGATGACTATGGTCGTGTCCAAAGCAAACTAATGAAGTTAATTCTAAACCATCTAAAACAGAAAAGTTTTCTGATGAAGGTATTCCCGTTAAGTCAAAAGGATCTTCGCTTATATGTGCATTATATAAAGTTGTATTCATCGGATAATGTATCAAGTGAAGATCTTGTTCAATTATCGTCTTATTTATTATGCGAGGTAATTTGGATAAACCAATTATATGTTCTTTTTTGAGTCTATCCGCAATCCATTCATGATGTGGTTTAACATTAATTCTGCTGATTGGATACGCTTCATTATTAAGTAATGCCAAGACTGATTCATCATGATTTCCAGTGATCATTTCGAGATTTTCAATAGCAAATAATTCATCTAAAACCTCATTTGAGAATGGCCCTATTCCTACCATATCTCCAAGACAATATATAAAATCTATTGATTTCCCTTTTAGATCATTTAAAACAGCATTCAGTGCATATATATTTCCATGAACGTCTGAAATGATAGCGATCCTATACATAATTACACCCCCATAGATTTTGAGAGTTTTTTAATTTCATGGAAGTTCAATAATAATGTTTGTGATAAAAGTTTAACACTCCTGTTAACTATTAATTTCTTGCTACTATTACAAAGAAATTTCGGATAGACACTTTTCAATACTCTTTTGAAGAGGTTTTAATTCAGAATTCGTATTCACTTTGATATAAAAACTTTTTAAGAATGTCTTACAGTTAAAATATAAGAACCAATACTCTTCTTCCTCTATCTGTTCTTTTTGATTCTTTAGTTCTATCGGTACATTTTGTAGTAATGTCTCTATTTCTTCTTGTTCCAATCCGTTATTTAACATTTCTAGTATAGGAATTAATATCCTTTCATCTTCATCGTGGACATAAACACTAGTTGAAACAAAAACCTTATTCCATAGTACTTTTAATATTTCTATGTAAATTTTCTGATCTATTTTTGAATTTTTTACAAGTTCATCAACAGCGTCAGCTACATGAGCCATACTATGAGCCCAGCCTTTTACAGATATATATCCCCGTAAATCTTTCTCCAAGTTAATATAATCAATTAATCTATCTTTTATTTTAAACACCATATCTTGTGAGAGAAAGTTGTCTTCATTATCCCTATATAGGATAAGTGCTATTAAAAGAGTAGTAAATGACCTTGTAAAAACAGTATCAGTTTCATATTCCCCAATTCCTTTAAATAATAAATCACTTAAACACAATTCTAATAGTTCATTTAATAACTCCTGCTCCATTTGATTTTTTTCTATAATTAATTGATAAAAAGAGCTATAAATTAATTTGTCTCTAAGTTCCCAATCAGTTGAGCCGATATTCTCAACCATAGATTTAACTATACAAACCTTACTTTCTTCTTCCCAAGTTCTTTCCCCACTCTTAATTTCCATTAAGAATTTTTTAAGTTCATTCGCCTTCATTGGAACAGCGTTTTTATAACTTATTTCTAGCCTTTCCATATCATCCACTCCTTTTTTATTCCAATAAGAAAAAATGTTGGCTTTGGCAACCCAGTGTTCTTTAACTAAAACACCTGTTAGTTGAATAAGCAAATCGTTATTTTATCATTTGATCCGTAACTTTTTCTAATATCATACTTATAAATTCTGTTTTACCTAACGTATAGGAAGTTCGGTCTTTTACTGTATTTGCTAAATTCCTTTTTAAGTTTTCATACTCAATTACGACTTGCGGGTTATTTCTCAAATAGTCTCTGAATACTAAATGTCTTGCAAGTTCTTTACTGTCTTTGTTACAAACATAGAGGTGATGCTCCATCCATCGTGTACTATTTCCATCCCATGGAGTATAAACATCCTTTCTACCAAATGCTTCTCTTCCGTAAAAGCTCCATTCTTCTTGGTGAAAATAACCTATGTTTTCAAGTCCCTGAATTACATGAGGAAAAACATCGTAATTTTCTATTACAATATCTATATCCAATATTGGTTTTGCTCCAAGGCCCTGAACCGAAGTGCTTCCAACGTGTTCAATATCTATAATCAAATCATTTAAATACTTACTTAAAACTTGTTTCATTGATTGAAATATTTCTGACCATCGTTCATCAAATTTAGATACTACTATATCGGAATGTGTCAACCTAGTTCCCCCCTTATTTCTTACTATAAAACTTAACTTCCCCTTTAATTTAGTGTCTTTTCTATACAAAATATTCAAGTGTTGTCGATTAACCGTTTTATTGCACTAACTACTACTTCTGGTTCGTCATTCTGTATATAATGGGTACTATTTTCAGCAATTACGAATTCTCCATTTGAGGAAATTTCAAGAATCTCTTTCTGCATTTCATTCCATAACCCTTGTGATTCCTTTGAATAATGAGCTTTCTTGCCCGCTGAAAGAACAATTAATGGGACATCCAGCATCTTTCTTGATTCCTTCACCTGTTTTAAGCTTTCCATAAACTCATCATAATTACCTTCGTAAACAAATTGCTTGTTGTATGCTTGTTGAAACTCTTGTGGCATCGTTGGGAGAAAAATTTCTCTATAATCTTCGGGTGTAGAATCGACCAATACAAGTCCACAAATTTCACTTTGATATTTAGTTGCGTACAGTCGTGTATTAACTCCACCAAATGAATGACCGACTAATATGTATGGGGGGATTATATTTGCTTGATTAAGAAGTTCATGCAATTCTCTTACCATCTCTTGACTCGTTCTTGAGTTAGAACTTGATTCACTTTTCCCAAGTCCTGCTCTATCATAAATGAGAACATCAGACAGCATTGATATATCAGTAATCACCGAATCCCAAGCCTTGGAAGTGTCTCCATACCCAGCATCCATTACAATAGTCGGTCTTCCCTTATTTTCTCCAACCAATTTAGCGTATAGTTTACAGTCACTTATCTGTACAAACATCTCTTTTGTCATTTAGTCCGTCCCCTCTTTTGTTAATCCTATTGGTTAAACAAGAAAAAAGAGCCATCTATACAGCTCATTGTCCTTCTACTAAAACACCTTGTTAAAGAAGAAGCCTATATTACATAAGAGTATTCTTTAGAATAAATCTTTAAAAAAACTGGTTACCCCATAAGTTCAGATATAATTTCAGAACTACCAGGCATTAATAATATGAGGGAAGTAACTATGAATAACAGTCCAATAACAAACAACATAATAACTATTTTCACAGAAAGAGAAACGTTTTTGTTAATTGCACCTAGTATAAGAAAAACAATACCTATAAACAGTAAAACCAAATAATAAAAACCCATCCTATCACCCCATTCAAAACAATTAGAATACTTCTCAAAACCCAGGAATATTCCTCTTCTGCTTTATACATTAACGTTATTCCTGATAAATAAGTTTCATTTATTGGGAAGATTACAAAAATAATAAACATGCTCCTTATTAAACTAAACTGACCCGTTGGCCATCCATGCAGCAAAGTGTTGCAAATACAGAGCCAAGAATTGGACTTAATACTGATAAAATTTGAAATAAACTTCTAAGGATAATACATAAGTTTAATGTCATGTGAAAACCTATGATTTCTAGGAGGTGCAAAATGGCGAAAAAAAAGACAGCGAATAACAGTAACAAGGATGCCAATCTTGCTTGGTGGCAATTATCTCTTATAGGGGTAGGGTGCATTATAGGATCGGGTTTTTTCTTGGCAACAAGTATTGCAATAAAAATGACGGGTCCTTCTGTTATATTCGCCTTTATAATGGCAGCGAGTGCAACTTATATTGTATTTGAAGCTCTCGGTAAAATGTCCGCTAAAGACCCACAAAAAGGGTCGTTTCGCACATACGCAAAAAAAGCATATGGACGTTGGGCTGGGTTTAGTAGTGGCTGGGTTTACTGGTGTTCAGAAATACTAATAATCGGCAGTCAGCTTACGGCAATTTCCCTTTTAACTAAACTTTGGTTTCCTGATGTTCACTTGTGGATATTTGCATTAATCTACGCAATTTGTGGACTTCTGATTCTTTTTATTGGAGCAAAAGCTTTTGGAAAATTAGAAAGTATTTTTGGTGTAATGAAAATTGCTGCTATTTTCATGTTTATTGTGATTGCCCTTTTGGCACTTACAGGAGTCATTGAAGGCAATCCAAAAGGAGAAGTTCCTAAATCTTTTCATGAGTTTTTCCCGAAAGGAGTCATCGGGTTTTGGAGTGCACTTTTGTTTGCCTTTTATGCACATGGAGGAATAGAAGTGATGGGGGTAATGGCTATTCATTTACGAAACAAGGAGGATGCTCCTAAGTCAGGACAAGTCATGATAGGATTGCTTGGATTAATCTATGTTACCGCTCTTTCTTTAGCGCTGTTACTGATACCATATACTTCATTTAAAGAGGACAAGAGTCCATTTGTTACGGCTTTATCCAGTTTTAATCTCGATTTTTTCCCACATGTATTTACCGCAGCTATTATTATTGCAGGATTTTCAACAATGTCTGCTTCCCTGTTTTCAGTTACTACGATACTGACGACATTATCAGAGGAGGGAGATGCGCCTGCTATTTTCAGCAAGCAAACGAAAAAGAAGTTCAAAATGCCTCTTCCTGCGATTGCGCTTACTTCCACAGGTCTTATAATTTCCATTGTTACTTCTTTATTATTGCCTGATAAAGTGTATGAATATATAACCACTGCTGCAGCATTAATGTTGCTTTATAATTGGTTTTTCATTTTGATTATGTATCAAAGATTAATCGAGCCGACTAAAGCTGATAAAGTGAAAAGAATAATAGGAATGATTCTCGTAGCCACGGCAGTAAGTGGTGCCCTTTTTCACGCAACAAGTCGACCTGGATTTTTTATTAGTCTAGTTTTCATTTCAATTATTGCAATTGTGGTCTTATTATTGCGTAAAAGATGGAAAAAGGAAGAATCTCAAAATAGCGTATGATAAGCCTGGATGCCAAAGTATATTCCGAATGCAATCATGGAAAGGGAAGAAATTAAGGAGATAATGATTAGAAATCTGGTAGATAAGAATTTGCGGGCACCACTTGATAAAAATGCCATTGTTGAATCCCATAATAGTATGCCTACTATAATAGCCAAACTAAAAGTAATTATTTGATTTGCTTGGAAATTTTGGGATGTTTCGGCTAGGACAGAGCCGTATATCCCCAGCCAAAAAAGGATCGTTAGTGGATTCAATAGGGATACGAGAAATCCAGACACTAATGATTGTCTAAGACGAATTCTTTTACCGGATTTCATATCTACCTTAATTTCATGAATTGTTAGTAGACTTTCTATTCCCGTATAAGTAAGCACAAAACAGCCAAACGACCAAAGAAATATTTTCATGTAAGGTGAATCGATAAATTGGCCAATACCAAAATAAACCATAATCATATACAAGACATCTGCCATTAAAGCTCCAAAACCAAAAATCCAAGCATGAAAAAAACCATTTTTAATGCCCGTATCTAATTGCGCAGCATTAACAGGCCCTATTGGTGCAGCTAGGGATATCCCTAAAAAGATATAAGTAAATATTGAATTCATGGTCTAGTCCCCCCTTAACTTGATATCTATGTATCTTATTCAGAGGGAGTGTCTTGTACACCTAATTTAAGAAAAAATAAATCGACATTCTACATCAACGACCAAGATCAAAATCTTTGATTTTCTTAGCGAGCAGGTTGAATTATTAAACAGGAAAAAATTACTAATTACCCCCCAAATCCTCTTATTCTCGAGAAGACTCCAAAAGCATATTAATGTAAAATTTTTTTCAAAAGATGGCATACTTTTTTCGTGAGAAATGGCTTCAGCCTTTGTTCTGTCGCTTTACCCAAGATTCAGAGCCAATTATAGATGGATGCCCATTCGTTTTTATAAAACATGAGTAATATGTTAGATAGCTAAGAAGTATTCACCCCCAGGTTGTGTGCTTCTCAGTTATTTTTTTGCACCTAATAATTCTTACTTTAGTACTTATTTCAATCGCACTACGAATTAAACTTTGCTATACATTTAACTTAAAATTTCCATACAAATGAATAATCTTTTATACTCTGCACATCCTAGTCCCTGTATGAAAAAATTACAAATTGTTAGGGAGTGCAATTATGGGAATATTAAGTGGAAATCCAAAGGATAAACCGTTACATTATGGTGAAGTGTTCGGTATCTGGACAAATCTGGCTACAAACAATGGATTGATAGCTGCTTATCAAACATTTTTTAATCACACAGGTGATAAGGAATTAGAAAAGATTATTGAAGAATCAATTCAATGTATGAAAGATGAAAACAAGCAACTAGAAGTAATATTAAAAATAAATGGTATAGCACTTCCTCCTGCACCTCCTGAACGACCGGTTGCAAGAATAGAGGACATTCCTCCTGGTGCAAGATTTAACGATCCTGAAATCAGCGCTTCACTTTCAATGAATATAGCTGCAGGTTTAGTTGCTTGCAGTCAAGCTATGGGAATGTCAATTAGGGAAGATATCGGTTTAATGTATGGTCAATTCCATCTGAATAAAGCTCAACTAGGTGCCAAATTGTTACGATTGAATAAAAGTAAAGGTTGGCTTATTCCTCCACCACTACATGTAGATTTTCCTGATAAGTAACTAAAATACCTATTCAGAAATGAGGAACTATACTTGTATTATTACAAAGAGGAACTCATAAAAATTATTACATCAACCAGATCCTGAAGCTGCACGTGTGATGCAAGAGATTTTGGGTGGTCATTAGAAGATTCTCACCATATTTAGTTTTCAGCCATCCGGTGTATCCATTGGCATACTTTTTCCAAGGGGAGTGGCTTTAGCCTTTGTTCTGCTGACTTCAACTGAGCTTCAGACCCCATAATCTGTCCACATATTAGTGCTTATAACAAAACTTGTCGCACTGCTGCGTTTGTTTAAGTGCATTCCTTCACAATCTCTGCGCTTGTTTTAGTATAAATATTCAGAAAACCTTATAACTTAAAAGAAGAAATGATAAACATTCTATTTATTGGTAAATATTATTAGATCAAGCCGCACTAATAATTAATACCAAAATGTAAACATACACCAGTTGTTGTATCCCAACAATTCGAATTACATTATGCTATAAAAATTTTAATAAAAATATAAGCAAATCCCCAAGTAAGAATAAAAATGACTATCAAATCGGCTTACAATTTGATAGTCATTTTAAATTACATTTTTAATGTTTGTTATTGGCCCTGCTGAATCAAGTTAAAATACTTGCTCTACTTCTACTACTCCAGGTACTTCTTCTAAAAGAGCGCGTTCAATACCTGCTTTTAATGTAATCGTTGAACTTGGGCAAGTTCCGCAAGCTCCAAGAAGGCGTAGTTTTACAATACCGTCTTCCACGTCTACAAGCTCACAATCTCCCCCATCACGTAGTAAAAATGGGCGCAATTTATCTAAAACTTCTTGAACTTGTTCATTCATTGTATCAGTCATATCTATCGACTCCTTTCATTATAATCATTATAATATCAGTAAGGGAAAAAATCCAATAAAGAATATGAAGGAGCTAAACGTCGATGAAACCTCAAGCGTTAAATATAGAAATTTATGGAGCGGATATAGTGTGCGCCAGTTGCGTAAATGCACCATCCTCCAAGGATACTTACGAATGGCTTCAAGCAGCAATTGACCGTAAATTTCCAACAAACGAAGTAACGTTTACGTACATTGATATCGATCAGCCAATTGAGAATAATAGACAACAAGATATAGCAAATCGAATCGTAGAAGATGAGTTTTTCTACCCACTAGTGATGATTAATGAAGAAGTGATCGGTGAAGGTTATATTCAACTAAAGCCAGTATATGCTGCACTTGAGAAATATGGGTATGTAAGTGAAGCAGAATAATGGAGTAAGGAAGTTCAATTGATGGTTCATTATTCAAAAAACTTCGAAGCAGTTTTTTTACATCGCTTCGAAGTTTTTTTGTTATCCATTATGTCGCTTATACATCCATAGCAACCCTGATTTCATCAGTCTTGCAATACGACCTGTAACGGAAATATCTGCCATGTAAGCGAATCCTTGCTTTTTCCCAAGTGATCCCATAAAACCTTTTAGTTTAATGTCAGGCATTTTGTCAGGGAGTGGTAGACCTCTCCAGCGAGCTTGTAAAACTTTTACTATTTGCTCCGCTTGTTCTTCCGCTAATTGAGCACTTGGTGCAAAAGGAAGAGATGCACAATCCCCAACAACGAATACATTCTCATAATTCGGCAAATCATGATATTGCGTTAAAATAACACGACCAGAATTATCTTTTTCACCTGGTAATGCACGCACTGTAGCTGCTGGTTGAATACCTGCAGTCCACACCACCACATCTACTGGAATAACCTCTTCATGATTATACAATTTGTTTGGTTCTACTTTTGTTATATTTGAGTTACTTACTACTTCTACATCGTTCGAATCAAACCACTTTTGTACATAATTACTCAAGCGTTCTGGAAAATCTCTTAAAATACGTGGACTACGATCGAATAATTTAATTCTTAGATCTGGACGACTCTCCCGAAGTTCACTAGCTAACTCTATTCCACTTAACCCTGCACCAACGATACCAACAATGGATCCCGCAGGAAGTCCACCAATTTTCGTGTATGTGTCACGAGACCGTCCGATCGTTTGAATGCTAAACGTAAACTCATCTGCACCAGGTACGTTATGGTACTTATCTTCACAGCCCAGCCCAATAACAAGATCATCGTAAGAAATCGCTTGACCATCTGCTAATAAAACTTGTTTGCCTTCTACATCAATTTCTGTAATTTCCCCATACTTAATCATTAATTTATCACTTTCTGGAAATCCAACTCGAACTTCATGATCTGAGGTTGTCCCTGCTGCTAATGCATAAAATTCGGTTTTCAAGCTATGAAATGGTGTTCTGTCTATTAAGGTGATTTCTACATCAAGTGGTAAATTATTTGGCAACATTCGCGACAAAATTCGCATATTACCATATCCTCCACCTAATAATACTAATTTTCGCATAATAATCTCCCTCATCTCTCAATGTCATCTAAAATTATAAATGATTGTGATGGTTTTCACAAGAGAGCTTCTAAATTGACGTATCCCGAAAAAAAGAGTAGCATGACGTTGTAGTGAGGTGACAGCTATGAATCCTATGGTTGAATTTTGTATAAGCAACCTTGCAAATGGTTCTCAAGAAGCTTTTGACATTTTAGAACAAGATCCTAACTTAGATGTACTTGAATATGGCTGCCTCAGTCATTGTTCATTATGCTCCGAAACTTTACTTGCAATCGTAAATGGAGATGTTGTCGAAGGGGATTCTCCAGAAGATCTTGTGAAAAAAATATATGCATATATTGAAGAAAATCCGCTATTTTAATAGTGGATTTTCTTTTCTTTTTACTTTATCCATTCATGTAAAGACTCTAAACAATAAGTCGGTTGCGAGGGTTTCATTTGAACTTCCTCTGTTCGAGTTACCCCACTATTCACATGCGCTGTATGAATGCCCATATGAATACCAGTTAAAATATCCGTAAGATAATTATCACCTATCATAATCATCTCTTCATTTTTATACCCGTATTTCTTTTGGATAAACGTTAGCATATATGGTTCTGGTTTACCCATAAATATTGGCTCTACACCAGTAGAATATTCTACTAGTTTTGTAAAAGCACCATTTCCCGGTACTAATCCTCTTTCATCTGGAAAAGCATGATCCCCATTTGTCGAAATAAACGCCGCTCCCGCTCGAATAGAAAGACATGCGGTTGCAAGCTTCTCATAAGTAATAGAGCGGTCAATTCCCATCACTACTACATCTGCAATATCTTCTGACCGCGCTACTTGCTTCGCGTCCAACGCATCTTGTAATCCACTCTCTCCGATCATAAACACCGATTTCTTAGGAAAATGTTCCTCTATATAATTCGCAGCCGCAATGGAAGAAGAAATAATATGATCTGTGTCCACATGAATATCCATCTTCCCTATTTTTTCTTGCAGTTGTTTCTGTGTCATTGACGAATTATTCGTTACAAAAAAAGGGTCGATACCGTTATTTTGTAAATAATGAACAAAATCCACCGCTTCCTTAATAGGGGTTTTTCCTTTATAAACCGTTCCGTCCAGATCCAAGAAATAAGCTTTATAGTTTAACATTCGAATCCTCCGGTAAAAAAGCAGAAACTGGTCCCAATTCATGGACTAAATAATTCTCAACTTGCGTTGGGAATTGCTTTAAGAAAGATATATTTGATACAAGTATATTTTCAAGTTTTTTATGATCTACTGCATAAAATTGACGTACTAGCTCTTTTCTATATTCAATTACTTCTTTTAGTGGGGCATCCATCTCATGTGGAATAACTTTTTCATCTGTTAAAATGTCGATAATATCATCATAACCACCTGGATCACGCATGATAAAACCATCAATCATCGAATTTCCAACATCAATAATGGACTCAATCATATTATGACCTACACGTTCTAAAGCTAATTTAGAATGTTCATCTGCATGCCAGTCTGTATTACCTTCTATTAGTGTTAACAACTTCTTCATATGTGCGATTGTCTCAGCAATTTTTTTTCGATCTACAAAATACATTGGAAAGCCTCCTGAGTCATGTTCAGTTGATATATACCTCTAATCTATAGTACCATAATTCGTAGTCAGGAAGGAGTGTCACAAGATGGAGCGATTTTTTTTATACGATGATGTGGAAGATACAAAAACGAGGTTCGTTGGTTTTACAGGAGATTCACAAAGATATGATTTAGCTATTTTACAAAGTTCCCGCTTTTTTGGAAAAGTGCTTGTAATGGATATTCAATATGGTAGAGCAGCAATACTTGGACCAGATGATTTAGAAGAACCAGGCTATTTAGAGCATGTTTACAATAGATCAGAAGTAGAAGCAGAAGAATTAAGAGATTATTTAAGAGAATTACTAAACTAATAAATTAAGTGCCTCTTTTTGCCAGCGAGAGCTTCTAGAAAGCTACTATCCCATAAAACGAAGACTCAATTTTTATCGTATCGCATTATAGGGATAATGCGTCTTAGCAAGTTGAATAAAAATGTCCGCAATGATTTTCGCTACAGTGCGGACGCTTTCCACGGGGGAGCGATGAACCTTCACCGACGCTACGCGTGCGCTGTGAAGTTTGATCTGTCTCACTTCATCCCGCTGGATTCGCCGCCCTTCCGCGAAAATCAAAGGAGCTTGCTGACTAATTAGTTTCTCGCTTTATAAACCAAAAGTTTTATTAGAATCAAAGAGTAAAATCTATTATTAGTAAGAATCTCGTGAAAATTTATCCAGTAAGTGGATAAGAGCAACAAACTGATCTTTAAAAGCAACTAGTTCTATAAGGGAAGCGACCATTTCCCCTATCAAAGAGTTTACCTAATAGGAGACGACCATTAATATTACGAAAATATACATTATATATTAATTCATAACATAGTGAAGCTCATGTTCACTTTCATATAGTGATAGATGCCACTCTTGCCTTCGTTCAGCGGGTTCTAATATTTCTTTTTGTTTTGTTTAGCTGAACGCTAATTAGCTAGCATATTTGGGTGATTGCAGCGGAAGGCGGCGACTCTAGCGGAGGCCAACAGGATGTTGGTCACGAAGGCGTTGCCACACGATGTGGCGCACTTAGCCTTCGTTCCTCTGGTGAGCAAATGAGACATCACAACGTACGCGCAAGCGGCGGTGATGGCTCATCGCTCACCCGGCGGAAATCGCAGAGGTCACCTGATAAAGCCATTTAAGACACATTACTCCTATTACGAGCAAAAGAGAATATTTTGCTTACCAAATGTAAAGTATTAAAAAACCTAGAGGAAGATCATAAATGATCCTGCTCTAGGTTTTCTTCTATTGTTTCATCTATTACGGTCGTTTTTACTTTCGGTGCAACTCCCGTTTTTTTGATCAGAAAATACGCACAGCCAAAATTACAATACTCATACAAATAATCTTTCATTGTACTAATTTTCGTATCAAATGTCGCTTTATGATTTCGATCTTCAAAAAATCCTTTTAGACGAAGCTGACCATATCCCCAGTCTCCCATAATATAGTCATACTTTGAGAGAATCTCGCTATATCGGTCCAAAAATGCATCTTCTTTAAATGCATCTCGGTAATTTTCTATTAGTTCATATGTAAATCCTTCTGCAACTATCATTCCATCACCACCCATTAGCTATTCCTTCGTAGCTAGAAGTTCCTCGCCTTGCGCTTGTCTTTGTTTTGCAGCGGCGTTTACTTGCTCATCCGCGTGATAACTACTTCTTACGAGCGGTCCTGCTTCACAATGAGAGAACCCTTTACTCATTGCAATCTTACGTAATTCACCAAACTCAGCAGGTGAATAATATTTTAGTACAGGTAAGTGTTTTTTCGTTGGTTGCAAATATTGGCCTATTGTCATAATATCTACGTTGTTAGCACGTAAATCGTCCATTACTTCTAAAATCTCTTCATACGTTTCCCCTAAACCTAACATTAACGAAGATTTCGTCGGGATGCTTGGTTGCATCTCTTTCGCACGACGCAGTAGTTCAAGGGAGCGATCGTATTTTGCTCTTGCTCGAACTCTTGGTGTTAATCGACGTACCGTTTCGATATTATGGTTCAAAATATCTGGTTTCGCATCCATGATATTTCGGATATTTTGTTCAATACCTCCCATATCAGAAGGTAATACTTCAATAGTTGTAAATGGATTTTTACGTCGGATTGCTCGAATCGTTTCGGCAAATACTTCTGAACCACCGTCTTTAAGATCATCACGAGCAACAGCTGTAACAACTACATGTTTTAAATTCATAATGACAACTGAATCCGCAACGCGTTCTGGTTCTGCTAGATCTAATTCGTTTGGTAGACCTGTTTTAACCGCACAGAAACGACAAGCACGTGTACAAACTGCTCCTAAAATCATAAAAGTAGCAGTTCTTCGAGAACCCCAGCATTCATGAATATTTGGGCATTTTGCTTCTTCACAAACTGTATGTAAATTATTATCACGCATTAATTTTTTTAGACCTTTATAGTCTTCATTCGTATTTAGTTTAATTTTTAACCAATCTGGTTTGCGTTGATGCTCTGATTTCGTAGGCTTACAAGATGTCATTTACAGCGACCCCATTCTTTATAAACTAACCACACTGTTGTCAATGTACCATATTATTAGAATTCAAACAACCTTCTGAACTCAGAATATTGGAGCAAAAAATGGGGTTCAATAGTTAACTATTTGCTTTTATATCACTCTTATTTTTTGTATTCCAAATGATGAATAGTGCTATAATAATAGCCACCACAGAAAGCATTCCTACTATTACCGAGCCTGTCAATCCTAAAACTAGATAGCCTATTGCCGCAATGATTGCACTAATAATCGCATAAGGTAATTGTGTCATCACATGATCGATGACATTCACCCCGGCTCCCGTTGCAGACATAATCGTTGTATCTGAAATAGGTGAACAATGATCTCCAAAAACGGCTCCTGCTAAAACTGCTGAAAGAACCGGTAATAATAATGCTGGCTCTATCTCCATAATAATACTAGCTCCTATTGGAAGCAAAATTCCGAATGATCCCCAAGAAGATCCTGTTGCAAAAGCCATCACAGCGGTTAATACAAAAAGCAAAAATGGAATGACTCCTACTGGAATATTATTATCCATTACGATTTTTGCTAAAAATGCTCCCGTTCCTAGCGCATTAATAAGAAACGACAATGACCACGCAAATATTAAGATAAAAATAGCAGGAAGCATTGAACGAATTCCTGTAACGAAAGCTTTCCTTACTAAACTAAAATTAGCATCTGGATTTTTATTAAACTGGCGTACATACAGTGCAATAGCTAAAATCGTTGCTATTAAACCACCGAGCATTAAAGAAAATGGAACATCTGTAAATTCAAAAATGACAAACAGATTAAGTATGTATCCCGAAAGTTTAAAACCTGTCCATAACATTGCAACTAACGTTACAACGATTAATGCAATAATCGGCAATACTAAATCTATAACTTTCCCATAATGATTAGTTGGAAAACTTCCTTGTAGATCTCCCGGATTAGGTTTACTCAAATCATACAGTTCTCCTGTTTCGAGCGCTTTTTTCTCATGCTTTTTCATTTCAAATAAATCAAAATCGGTCCAAGCAATAAAAAACACAATAGCTAACGTTGCAACCACATAAAAGTTCATCGGAGCCATTAACATAAATGCCTCAAGTGGTGTGTATGCAGTTACGGCATGTGTCGCAAAAATAACACCGATCTGACTGATTAAAAAAGCGCCCCAACTAGAAACTGGCGACACGGTGCGAATCAGTAATAGGTCTTGCAATTTGTCCAACTGCTAACGCATTAAAATAATCATCAACAAAAATAATAATACCTAAAAACGCTGTAAGTAATTTAGACCCTCGGCGAGTTCGAATCCTTTTGACCGCCTATGCAGCAAATGCAGCGCTACCTCCGGATAAACTAACAAATGCAGTAATTACACCAAGCAATAAGATAAAGAGTAAAATATAAATGTTAGAAGCATTTATCCCTTCGTCCCAAAAAGAAGTTTTAAATGATTCCCATAGCAGTATTAAAGTATCCACCGGAGCAAAATTCTTTACGAGTAATGCTGCGGTAACAATTCCAACACCAAGGGATAATATCACCCTTTTTGTCAGAAGCACCATTATAATTGCTAATAACGGTGGCAATAAAGAAAAAATCGTATTTTCCAAAACCTGTTCCTCCTCAAAATATAAAAAAGCCAACCTACATATGCACTAGGTTGGCTTCCACTATTGAATTTAAGCATAAAAATGATTATTTATCCTTTGTAGCTCATCATTTATACTTTTCATATAAATGACAGTGTTATTCTTTTTTAAAATAACCCCAACTAAATATCGTTTGACGAACCATACATAGCTTCGGCAAAACTTCCTTTCGTATACGATTATAAGCGTCATCTTTCCGTATAGTACTATTAAGCTCTGCAGCCTCTACCTATTATTCATTTTCTCTATTGTAACAGTTCTTTCTGTCTTTCCTGGATTTTTTATTTTTCAGGCAATGGAATCGGCACTTCAATGGACGGAGCAGTTCCGTTTCCACCTGTATAAATATGAGGAACTTGCCCTTGCACTAATCCCATCGCAACAGGAATATTTTGTTCGACAACACTCATTTTACTAGCAAGCGGGACAATAATTCGGACATTTACTTTAATATGAATACTTACTTCTACATAGGCATTATTAATTCCAAATTCCGTTATTGTTGGTACTACGTTCGACTGCACATTTCCAATTACATGAAATCGAATCGGAATTTTTGGTCCTAAGTTACCGATAAGCGGGATGTTCGTCGCCTGCCCCATCGGTACAAAAAACACAACTCCACCTTGATCTTCCATCGTTTGTTTGTCATATTCAATATCATCCAAATAAGGTAGACTCGATAAATTTCCTTTTTCTGCTTGCTCTAGATGGGCTTGAACCAAACTGTTCGTATCCGATAAAACACGATTAATAATTTCTGTATTAAATTTCGTCGTTACCATATTGGTGCTACCATTTGTTGATGGTACTTCCTCGATAATATCGTTTACATCTAAAACGTTCGCCGTTCTTGAGTTAATTGCTTTACTAATTACCATTGATGCAATTTTATTTGTTTGCACTTCCGCATAATCTAGATATGTGGGCGTCAACCGTTTATTAACAACATAAAATACACCAGCAACTGAAAAGATGAAAATCGCTATTAGTATAGCTAGTTTCCGCTGAGCAGTAAAAATGGTTAAACGCTTTTTTTTTCGATAGAATAGCAAAAAATCCCCCTTATTACTACTATGTAATAAGAGGGGTCATTATGATTGACTTAATAACTGATTGCCGTACCATTTTACTACATCTCGTATTAACTCTGGCATATAGTATTGTTTCGTCGCATATTTGAAGGAAGGAAAAAAATAACCAAATGTGAACATATCGAGTGTAGCAAGCGTATACACTTTTTTAAGTAGCAACGCTTCCCCACCTATAAATATGTTACCTTGCTCATCTTCCATCAGTTGCTCAAAAATAATTGCTCCCAAGTATTTCCCTCTAAATCCGAGCCCCTTTACTTCCAAACGTGGCCATTTCTCGTTTTTAGATTGCTCGACAATTTCCAATAATTCTGCGCCTGTTAATGTTATGACGCAAGGATTAATTGGATGCGGTAAACATCTATGCAAATCGCTTGCTGTAATCAGACCTTTTGGTAAGTCCGTCAAAAATATACCTGCTGGGAACATCGCACAATCCGCTTTCGTAAATGCAAGCAAAGCATTACCGAAAAATCGGGACATATCAGATGGACCGAACCACTCTTTGTGTAATAAGGTATCATTGTGAAGAACTGTTTCAGAAAGCTCTTCATTACCAAGCGCTTCCCATTTTTTTAGTTGCAAATCTGAGTCTTTCGGTTTTGGTAATGTATGTGTAACATGCAACATAGCTTGCTTTGATACGATTTTTTTTGTTCGATGATCGTAATCCATTGTCACTTGGCCAATATAAGCCCCATACTTTCCTGCAGCAGCCTGTAATGTATTTCCTATTGTTTTTCCTTCTTCGAAAAAATGATGTGTATGCGAACCTAAGATCAGATCAATTTCCGGTATCTCCTCCGTCATGATTTCATCTTGAGACATCCCTAAATGAGATAAACAAATAAGCACATCGACGTCCTTTTCTATTTCTTTACAAGTTTCTTTCAAACGATCGATAGGCTGTTGAATATGCCAACCTAATTGTTCATAATACAAACCGAAATCTGCAGTTGCCCCTACAATACCAATTCGGATGCCGGTGTGCGTAACATGAATTTTATAAGGAAGCACCCAAGAAGGAATATTCCCGCTTAAATCTGTAAAATTGGACACGATCACTTTAAAGTTTGCAGCTTCATACAAAGTATTTAAGTCATCATGGCTAAGCGTTATTCCTTCATTGTTGCCAATGGTGACATAATCATATCCCGCATTATTTAGTAATTGAACATTGCCTTTTCCAAGCGTACCTTCCGTAAACACATTAGATCTGTCTATATGATCACCAATATCCAAGGTTAAATAGGATTCGTTCGGTCCATGGCTTTTATGACGCTCTAAGAGAAACTGATGAATAGCAGGCCAATTTTCTAAATGGCTATGTATATCATTCGTATGATAAATATGGATTGTCTCTCTCATCTTTCATACACCTCTTCTATACTTTAAAATAACCCATCGATAATGGAGCGAATACCTAATAATAACAGCACGATTCTAAGTGCAAAAACAAGTGTATCAGAGTTTAATCTTTTATTTAATTTTGCACCTATTTTTGCACCTACATATGCAGCAGGAATTACTGGAATCGTATAAAGCCAAGGTACATTTCCGAGAGATATATGCATGGCCGAATTTACAAGCGACGATAAGAACACCATGAACATGGATGTTCCAACTGCAACATGCGGAGGAAACAAGAACAACAGGATCATGGCAGGTACAATCATAGAACCGCCACCAATCCCAAATAATCCGGATGCAAACCCAACTCCAAATGTTAACAGCAACGCAAACCAAATAGGATACCCATATACATACGTGTCTTTTTCATCTGTAAACGTTCGTTTCTTTCCATTATCCACAAACCACTTTACTGGTTTTAGACGATTACGCACAAGTAAAAGGGTAGATAAAACAATAAGTAAAATACCAAAATATAGATTAAAAGATGGCAAATCTAGCCCCTTATTCACCCATGCACCGAGTATTGTACCCGGAATACTTCCGATGAAAAAGATAAATCCGCTTCTAAAATCAACCGTCTTCGTTTTCATATACGAAAGTGTGGAAGAAAGACCTGTAAAAATCATCATAACTACAGAAAGTCCAACAACACTTTGAGGCGTAATATTAGAAATTAATCCGAGTGTCGTACCGAAAAACAACACCGCTGGAACTAAAATTACGCCACCACCTAAACCTACTAACGCTCCAACTATACCAGAAAATAGCCCAGCGACTACGAGTAATATCCACTCCATTATATCCCACCTTCAAATAAGTCTAATTGTTTCGGAGCAAGTCCTTCAAATTCAATACCAAGCATTTGCTGAAAGGCTTTCGCATTTTTCGCAGCATGGCCTCCGGAATTATTATTAAATAGTACAACTATCTCTTTTGCTTGTTTCTGTAATTGGTCTACTATATTTTGAGTATATGAGAGCTCTTCTTTATTATAATCGTATAAATAACGTACCTCTCGCCATTTTTCATTATTTCCTGGGTTATTCCAACCATATGTATTTCGACCATGTAAACGAACAAGTACTTTATCAGAAGTCGCAATTGGAACTACAGGAACACATCCTGTCCCTACTTGCGGCTCATCACAAACAGTATGATGCAAATGATGTGTTCTCAAAAAGTCCAATGTTCCATTTTGAAAATCAGGAGAGTACCAAGATTGATGACGAAATTCAATAGCTAGCTCTAAATCTCTCAATTCTTCTTTCACCCGAAGTATGTATTCCACATTTTCTTTGACACATGTAAACCAAGGTGGAAACTGTACTAACACCATCGATAGTTTTCCGGCTTCTTTAAACGGAAGAACAGACTCCCGGTAACGCTCATACATCTCTTCCATCGATTCATAATGGGAGTCCCCGCGTAAATGACAAGTTATTTCTTGATATGCTTTTACGACAAACTGAAAATTATCCGGTGTTTCTTTTATCCATTTTAAACTATTTTTAATAGGTGGAATTGCATAAAAAGATGTGTCCAATTCAACAACTGGAAAATGTGCGCTATAATCTTTTAACTTGTCTTTTGCCGTTGATACATACAAGTCTTGATGATCTCCCCACCCTGTTAAGCCTATTTTAATCATTTGTTCACCCCCAATATATATTAATCATATCATTCGTAATAGTTAAGTTACAGTGAAATGAAAAAGTATACTAAGCGAACATTTCATATATACCTATAAAAATAAGTAAGATTCCAGAAATTATAGTTGAATATTTACCGATAAATGTTTTGGTCAGCAAATAACCAAAATGACTACCAACCCCAACAGTTACAATCGAAAAAAATCCTACCGAAATTACCGTCCAAATAGCAGAAATGCCATTTGCACCTATTCCAATTCCACTTGCAAGACAATTGACGGATAAGACAAATCCTAACATAATCGCTTCTTTAATAGAGATGATGTTATTTTTGTCCTTATCAAATTCTTCCGCTTTTTTAGTATCCATGTTAGAAGATCGAGCGGACCATAAAGTCCATAAACCTATAATACATAACAAAATACTTCCAAAAAAATTGGCATTACTTAAAGAAATGTATCCAGTTATAGCGCCACCTGTTAAAACTGCCACATAGGTCATGATCATTGATATGACAGCAATCATTATATTCGAGCCGATTGGGACTTTCGTTTGTTTAGCCCCATAAGCAAGACCAATGCCCAAATTATCTAAGTTTGCCGCTAATCCAATAAGAATAATAGTTATCCAATGCATAATATCCCCCTTGTAAAAATCCATTTACATCTTATGCATATGCGAAAAAATTTTTTTGGTTAAAACCTTTCTGATAAACAGTACTTTTGGTTATGTTCCATCCAGATTTTACTCGATTACTATCATACTGTGATTGATACAGGAATAGTATTGATAGAGTTCAAATCTTACGGAGGCATTTTTCCACGAATAGAAGTCTAATCATTTTATACAAGAAAGGAGACTGACATGGTAGCATATCATCAACAATCATCACGCAAAGTCATGGAGATGTTAGACGTGACAAATCAAGGATTAAGTGATTATGACGTCCAAATAAGACAAAAAGAATACGGCTATAATAAATTAGTAGAAGGAAAAAGGACAAGTACTTTCGCCGTTTTCTTCGGACAATTTAAAGATTTACTAGTCATTATTTTAATGATTGCCGCTTTCATTTCATTTCTATTAGGAGAGGTAGAAAGCACCATCGTGATAATGATCGTCATTATTTTAAACGCAATCCTAGGCACCGTACAACATGTAAAAGCAGAGCAGTCATTGGACAACCTAAAAGCTCTAACCACCCCAATTGCAAAAGTGTTACGAAACAATCAAATAGTTCAAATCCCCTCCGTGGATATAGTAGTTGGAGATCTTCTTTATTTGGATGCTGGAGACTATATAAATGCAGATGGCAGATTATTAGAAAGCTATAACCTGCATATTAATGAAAGTTCGCTAACAGGCGAATCACTCTCAGTAGAGAAAAGTTCCTCGGCCATCAAAGAAGATGATGTCATTATTGCTGATAAAAAAAATATGGTTTTCACGGGAAGCTTCGTTACCAATGGACGTGGTACTGTCATTGTTACGGCTATCGGCATGGAAACAGAAATCGGGAAAATAGCCAATTTACTAGATACTGCAAAGGAGAAAAAAACTCCACTGCAAGTTAGTCTCGATCATTTTGGTGGAAATTTAGCTTTAGGGATTACAATAATCTGTTTAGCCATTTTCACGATTGATCTTTTTCGAGGACGCGAGCTCGTAGATTCATTTATGTTTGCCGTTGCGCTTGCCGTTGCAGCTATACCAGAAGCATTAAGTTCGATTGTCACCATCGTGCTAGCTTTTGGAACACATAAAATGGCAAAGGAAAATGCAATTATACGAAAGCTTTATGCGGTTGAAAGTTTGGGAAGTGTATCCGTTATTTGTTCCGATAAAACGGGAACATTAACTGAAAATAAAATGACCGTTCAACAAGTATACGTTGACCAAAAAGTCATCCCACATGATCAAATACAAACAAAAAACGCGGTGGAGAAAAATCTTCTCTTAATGGGCTTATTATGTAATAACTCCTCCCTGATAGATCAAAAAGAAATCGGGGACCCTACTGAAATTGCGCTCGTAAAATTAGGAAAGCAGTACGATCTTGACGCACTTAACATTAGAGATCACAATCCAAGAGTAGGAGAAATTCCTTTTGATTCAGATAGAAAACTAATGAGTACAGTAAATCATATCAATCAGCAAAATATTATGATAACCAAAGGCGCAGTAGATGTACTTCTATCTAAAACTGTAAAAATTGTTACTTCTAAAGGAATAGTAGATATAACAGAAATAGATCGTAAAAAAATCGAAGAAGTGAATCATGACTTTTCTAAAAATGGTTTAAGAGTGCTCGCAATTACTTATAAGGAAATAAAGCAAAATAGAGCAATTGGTGCAGAAGACGAAAAAGATTTAATCTTTGCCGGATTAATAGCGATGATGGATCCTCCTAGGAAAGAGTCAAAAGCTTCGGTTGAAAGCTGTATAGACGCAGGTATTAAACCCGTCATGATAACAGGGGACCATAAAATAACGGCAATTTCTATCGCTAAGCAAATTGGCATTTTAAAAGATTCATCCGAAGCAATGGAAGGATATGAAATTGAACAATTAACCGATAAACAACTACAAGAAAAAGTTCAAGATATCTCCGTCTACGCCCGTGTAACACCAGAGCATAAAATTCGTATCGTGAAAGCTTGGCAAGAAAAAGGAAATGTCGTTGCCATGACGGGAGATGGTGTGAATGATGGTCCCGCTTTAAAACAAGCGGATATTGGAGTGGCTATGGGGATAACTGGTACCGAGGTTGCAAAAGATGCATCCTCTATGATTCTAACAGATGATAATTTCTCAACAATTGTCAAAGCGATTTCAAATGGAAGAAGCATGTATACGAATATTAAAAATGCGATTCTCTTCCTATTATCAGGGAATGCGGGTGCTATTTTTGTAGTTCTCTATGCCACCATTTTAGGTTTACCAATCCCTTTTGCACCCGTTCATCTATTGTTTATTAATTTACTTACCGATAGTTTACCGGCAATAGCAATAGGTTTAGAGCCGCATAATAAAAATACAATGAAGGACAAGCCAAGAGATATTCGCATACCATTGTTAAATAAAAAGTTTACAACGCAAGTAATACTTGAAGGTTTATTAATTGCGATTTCTACCATTATTGCTTTTCGAATGGGATTGCAGACAGGAGATACGGTAACTGCAACTACCATGGCATTTACAACATTATGTTTGTCCAGATTAATACATGGCTTCAACTCCCGATCCAAAGAATCGATTTTCAAAATTGGTGTATTTTCGAATAAATATACGTGGCTAGCGTTTTCAATAGGGATTTTATGTTTACATTTAGTTTTGTTTGTCCCAGCGCTTGCAAATATGTTTGATGTTGCAACATTAAACGGAGTTCAATTAGGATTCATCTATGCATTGTCCTGTATGCCGTTTCTAGTTAATCAGTGGTATAAATTGTTGTTTGTGAGAAGTAAATAGAATATAGTTTGCGCACTTTAGAAATAATGCTTCTAATGGAAGTTATCGCTAGGATTTCCGCTGCAGGGCGGACGCTTTCCGCCGGGTGAGCGATGAACCATCACCGACGCTACGAGTACGCCTGTGATGGTTCATCTGTCTCACTGATCCAGCTGGAGTTGCTGCCCTTCCGCTCCAATCAAAAGAAAATGCTTACTTATCAGTATCGACTTGCTAAAACCAAATATTATGCAGTTTTTAAAATATGTGCATCCATAAAATGGCTTAGGGCAACAAACCGGTCATTGAAAGCAACCAGTTCTATTCAGAAAGCAACTAAATTAGCACGATAGCAACCAAATTGCTAGTGAAAGCAACCAATTCTTAAAATAACAAGTTTACTTGGAGTGAGACGATGATGAAAAAACAGCTGATAACTACAGATGCCAAATTAGCAAGTAATCCTCAATGATTTTTTTCTAGCTATCAGTTTCAAATCTTACAGTATATGGTTGAACAAGACAAAATCCACTGCGAACACGACAAAGACTACCCCGAGCGCGACAAACCCGAAGATCCCATCCGTATGACGCATTATCCCTATACTGCGCTTAATACAAAAAAAGGAGACGAACTATTGAAGTTCGTCTCCTTTTACTATTCTTTATAAAAGATTAACCTATTGACCCTTCCATTTCGAACTTGATCAGACGGTTCATCTCAACTGCATATTCCATTGGAAGTTCTTTTGTAAATGGCTCGATGAAGCCCATTACGATCATTTCTGTTGCTTCTTCTTCACTTAATCCACGACTCATCAAGTAGAATAATTGTTCTTCTGATACTTTAGAAACTTTCGCTTCATGCTCAAGAGAGATATTATCATTCAAGATTTCATTGTATGGAATTGTGTCTGAAGTAGACTGGTTATCCATGATTAATGTATCACATTCAATGTTCGCACGAGCACCTGTTGCTTTACGTCCAAAGTGTACGATACCACGATATGTTACTTTACCACCTTGTTTAGAAATAGATTTCGAAACAATGGTAGATGACGTATTTGGTGCTAAGTGCATCATTTTCGCACCAGCATCTTGGTGTTGTCCTTTACCAGCAATTGCGATCGAAAGTGTCATCCCACGAGCGCCTTCACCTTTTAAGATACACGCTGGGTATTTCATTGTTAATTTAGAACCGATGTTCCCATCAATCCATTCCATTGTTCCGTTTTCTTCAACAACCGTACGTTTTGTAACTAGGTTATAAACGTTGTTCGCCCAGTTTTGAATTGTTGTATAACGGCAATAAGCATCTTTTTTAACAATAATTTCAACTACTGCAGAGTGAAGTGAGTTTGTTGTATAAACAGGAGCTGTACAACCTTCTACGTAATGTACAGAAGCACCTTCATCTACAATGATTAGTGTACGTTCGAATTGACCCATGTTTTCAGAGTTAATACGGAAGTACGCTTGAAGTGGTGTGTCCACTTTTACGCCTGGTGGTACATAGATAAATGAGCCACCTGACCATACAGCTGAGTTAAGTGCTGCGAATTTGTTATCCGATGAAGGAATGACAGTTCCCCAGTATTTCTTGAAGATATCTTCATTTTCACGAAGTGCAGAGTCTGTATCTTTAAATACGATCCCCATATCTTCAAGTTCTTCTTTCATGTTGTGGTAAACAACTTCTGATTCATACTGTGCCGAAACACCTGCAAGGTATTTTTGTTCTGCTTCTGGGATACCTAGTTTATCAAATGTTGCTTTGATTTCTTCTGGTACTTCATCCCATGATTTTTGTGTAGCTTCAGATGGTTTTACATAGTACGTAATTTCATCGAAGTTTAGTGATCCTAAATCTCCACCCCATTGTGGCATCGGTTTAGAATAGAAAATTTCTAATGCTTTCAAACGATAATCTAACATCCATTGTGGTTCATTTTTCATACGTGAAATTTCTTCAACGATTTCTTTCGTCAAACCACGTTTTGAACGGAAAATGGATACGTCTTTATCGTGGAAACCATATTTATAATCACCAATTTCAGGCATTTTTTTTGCCATCGTAATTCCTCCGTTCTACTTTTATTGTTGTTCTTCCGAAACGCCTTTTTCCATTGCCTTCCACGCTAACGTTGCACACTTAATACGCGCAGGAAATTTGGCAACACCGTTTAATGCTTCAATGTCACCAAGGTCAATGGAATCGTCGTATTCTTTCCCAAGCATCATATCAGAAAAGATATGAGATAATTGAAGCGCTTCTTCAATTTTCTTCCCTTTTATCGCTTGTGTCATCATAGAAGCAGATGACATTGAAATAGAACAACCTTCCCCGTCATACTTTGCATCTTGAACGACACCATCTTCCACTTGAAGTGTTAGATGGATGCGGTCTCCGCAAGTTGGGTTATTCATATCAATTGTCAATGCGCCATCCTCTATACTTCCTTTATTGCGAGGATTTTTATAATGATCCATAATTACTTGTCGATATAGTTGATCTAAATTATTAGAAGACATCGCTAAAATACTCCTTTGCAGTACGCAGTCCAGCTACAAGTCGGTCAATATCTTCTTCTGTATTGTAAAGATAAAAACTTGCTCTCGCAGTTGCCGTGCATTGTAACCATTTCATCAAAGGCTGTGCACAATGATGACCTGCACGAACTGCAATACCATTCATATCAAGCACAGTTGCAACATCATGTGGATGCACATCATCCAAGTTAAATGTTACAATTCCTGCTCGTTTAGACGGATCATTAGGTCCATAAATAGTCAAACCTTCAATTGTTAACATTTTTTCCATCGCATAAGTAGCAAGTTCATGCTCATGTTTTTCAATTTCATCTAATCCAATCTCTTCGAGGAAATCAATCGCAGCTGCAAGACCAATGGCCCCTGCAATGATTGGTGTGCCCCCTTCAAATTTCCAAGGGAGCTCTTTCCATGTAGATTCATACAAACCTACAAAGTCAATCATTTCTCCACCGAATTCAATTGGCTCCATTTTTTCTAGCAAATCTTGTTTTCCGTAAAGTACACCGATACCAGTAGGACCACACATTTTATGACCAGAAAAGGCAAGGAAATCACAATCTAAGTTTTGAACATCTAACTTTAAGTGTGGTGCAGCTTGTGCTCCATCCACAACCATAATAGCTCCATGCTCATGTGCAATTTGTGTGATTTCTTTAATCGGGTTCATTGTACCAAGTACGTTTGAAACATATACAACGGATACGATTTTTGTCTTATCCGTTATCGTTGCACGTACTTTTTCTAACGATAATGTCCCGTCTGCTTCTAAGTCGATATATTTCAGTGTAGCACCAGTTTCTTTCGCAAGTTGTTGCCAAGGAATGATATTCGAATGGTGCTCCATATGCGTAATAACAATTTCATCGCCTTCTTTTACATTTGCACGGCCATAGCTTTGTGCAACTGTATTAAGAGAAGTCGTTGTACCACGTGTGAAAATAATTTCTTTCGTGGATTTAGCATTAATGAATTTACGAACTTTTTCTCGTGCTCCTTCATAGCTTTCTGTAGCACGGTTGCCGAGTGTATGGACTCCACGGTGAACATTCGAGTTTTCAAATTCATAATACTTTTTAATCGCTTCAATGACTTGTACTGGCTTTTGAGATGTAGCGCCACTGTCCAAATAAACAAGTGGATGCCCATTAATCTCTTGATTTAAGATGGGAAAATAGCTTCGAATCTCTTTACTGAGCATTAGCGAACTTTCCTTTCAATAACCTCCGTCAGCTGTTTCTTTACGCCTTCGATCGGTAATTCGTTCACTACTGGAGCAAGGAATCCATGAATAACTAGACGCTCTGCTTCGTGTTTAGAAATACCACGGCTCATTAAATAGTACAACTGAAGTGGATCTACTCGGCCAACAGAAGCTGCGTGACCTGCTGTTACATCATCTTCATCAATTAATAGAATTGGGTTTGCGTCCCCACGAGCTTTTTCACTTAACATAAGAACACGAGACTCTTGTTCTGCATTCGATTTTGTCGCACCGAATTCAATTTTTCCGATACCATTGAAAATAGAAGAAGCTTCATCTTTCATCACACCGTGTTTCAAGATTTGTCCTTCTGTATGTTTACCCCAGTGAATAACCTTAGTTGTAAAGTTTTGCTTTTGTTTCCCGCGTCCTACAACAACCATTTTCACGTGGCCTTCTGAGTTATCTCCAACAAGATGAGTCGTATTTTCGGAAATGGTATCACTGTCGTTCATCATTCCTAGTGCCCATTCAAGCACTGCATCACGACTAGTTACCCCACGGCGGTTTACATAAGTTGTAAACCCTTCTGCTAATACATCTACCGTACCAAAAGTTACTTTTGCGTTATCTTTTACAATTACTTCTGAAATGATATTCGCTTGGCCTGTTGTTTTTTCTACAGTAGATAAGTAATTTTCTACATATGTTACAGCACTGTTTTCATCCGCAACTAGTAATGTGTGGTTGAATAGAGATGCTGAATCATTATCATGTAAATAAATAACTTGAACTGGCTCTTCGATAACAACATTTTTCGGTACGTATACAAATACTCCACCGTTTAAAAGTGCTGCATGAAGTGCAGTAAGCTTATGTTCATTTACTTTTACACCATCAGTCATAAAGTATTTTTGAACAAGATCACTATGCTCACGAAGGGCTGTGTAAATATCTGTTAAAATGACACCTTTAGCTTGTAAATCTTCAGTTAAAGATACAAAAGCAGGTGTATTATTATGCTGAATATAGATGTTTTTTTGTTCTTCTGCATGCACAAGTGCTTTTACTTCTTCAGGAAGTTCATCTAAAGAAGAAAAGGCATTGCTTTCTACAGTATGTGTAGGAAATTCAGTGAAATTCCAATTTGTAATTTTTGTTTTATCTGGTGTTGGCATTGGAAGTGTCTCAAGTTCACCAAATGCTTTTAGACGAAGATCCGTCATCCAGCTTGGTTCTTGGTTACCTTCTGAAAAGGAGCGGATATCTTGCTCGGTTAATGCCAATTTTGTTTCAACCGTCATGCTTATTCGTCCCCTCTCTTATGCTTCTTGTCCAACTGTCTCGTCTTCAATTCCTAACTCTTCTTTAATCCAGTCATATCCTTGTGCTTCTAATTTTTGCGCAAGCTCAGGACCACCAGATTTTACTACGCGACCTTGCATCATTACGTGTACGTAGTCCGGAGTGATGTAGTTAAGAAGACGTTGGTAGTGAGTGATTACAAGACTTCCGAAACCTTCTCCACGCATTTCATTGATCCCTTTAGAAACAACTTTAAGCGCATCGATATCTAGACCTGAGTCAATTTCATCTAGAATAGCGAATTTTGGTTGCAACATCATTAATTGAAGAATTTCATTACGTTTTTTCTCTCCACCTGAGAATCCTTCATTTAAATAACGTTGTGCCATATCAAGGTCCATTTCTAAAAATTCCATTTTGTTATCTAATTCGCGGATGAATTTCATCAAAGAAATTTCTTCACCTTCCGGGCGACGAGCATTAATAGCTGAACGTAAGAAGTCCGCGTTTGTAACTCCAGTAATTTCACTTGGATATTGCATTGCTAAAAATAGACCTGCTTGTGCGCGCTCGTCTACTTCCATTTCTAATACGTCTTCTCCGTCCAATTCAACTGAACCAGAAGTTACTTCATATTTAGGATGACCCATAATAGCAGATGCTAAGGTAGATTTACCAGTACCATTAGGACCCATAACTGCGTGAATTTCATTTGTATTAATTGTTAAATTAACACCTTTAAGTATCTCTTTACCGTCGATTGCAACGTGTAAATCCTTAATCACTAAAGTTGACATTGAATAACCTCCATTAAGTAACTATGAATGTGTAACCATTCTAATTTATTATCATTCTAATCTTAACCCAAACTGAAGTCTTAGGCAAATCTTTTGAAACAGTTTGGCAGTTATTGTAGAAAACACGCAAAAATCAAGATTTTTCAACCCTTTCTCTAAACTATTTGAGAAATTGGAAGAAGTTGATATTTTCAATACGATTTCCTAATTGAGAATTGATTTCACTATGAATATAGTGGAAACATCAAAAGTGCAACCACCTTTGTTCGCCGGAGTACATCCTAAATGCGCTTGAGATTCTTTGTAGAAAATTATCCTATGTAATAGATTTAATATTTAATATTTCCAAATAGCACAAAAAAATCCACGAAGAGCTTGTCTTCATGGATTTAATCATCTTAGCCTTTAAAAGATTGTGCATCAATTCTTGCAACAAGTTGAATACTTTTCTCATAATCTCTTTGTCTTCTTTTTTCTACTTTCATTCGCAGAGCTTGACTGTTTCGTAATTCGTCGTATCCGAATCCGTGTACTCCTCTAAATGCGTGGTCCATTTGTTCCGTGTAAGGTAAGCCTTCTGAAGTGATAATGAATCATTCCTTTCAATTTTTTACGCCTACTCTATAGTACATACCCACGTATATTCATATTAAACATTTATTTTTCTTTGGAAAATCGATCGACGATAATAGAAATATAACTTTATATGTATCTTATTTAGATACCGCATCTTAGCAAGTTGAATAAAGTGTCCGCAATGATTTTCGCTACAGGGCGGACGCTTTCCGCGGGGTGAGCGATGAACCTTCACCGCCGCTACGCGTGCGCTGTAAAGTTTCATCTGTCTCACTTCATCCCGCTAGAGTAGCCGTCCTTCCGCTCCAATCTATAAAAGTTGCTAGCTAATCAGCGGCACTGCGTTAAATTCAATCTTATGTATTGTTTCTTGAAAATAAAATCCAATAAATGGTTGAACGAGACGTAACATGCTGCGAACGCGACAATCTACCTTTCGAATACGACAAAACACATCTCGAAAGCAACAAACAGGACCCTGTACACGACAAACAGGCCCAGCGGAAATCATATCGGTCACCAAATAAAGCTTTTACGACGCAGTATCCCTATATAGTGGCATACCATCTACTTGATAATTCCATAAAGCATATAAAAAAGCAGGCACTTAATATGCGTGCCCGCTTGATCGTTATATTTATTCGTTTACTGGTACGATTGATCCGCCCCACTCATTTTGGATGAAGTCTTGGATTTCTTGTGAGTGTAATGCGTTTACTAATGCTTTGATTTTTTCATTGTTTTCATTGCCAGCTTTTGTTGCAATGATGTTTATATATGGTGATTCTGAAGCTTCTTCAATAGCAATTGAGTCTTCAAGAGGATTTAAACCAGCATCAATTGCATAGTTAGAATTTATAAGTAGAGCGTCTCCTTCGTCATTTTCATACAATTGCACCATTAATGCAGATTCGTAGTTTGGATCGAATTTTAAGTTTTTAGGGTTTTCTACGATATCAGAGATTTCTGCTGTTGTTTTATCAACGCCATCTGCCAATTTGATTAATCCCTTTGCTTCAAGCATTGCTAAAATACGGCCATGGTCAGGAATAGAGTTACTCATTAAAATTGTTGCACCTTCTGGTAGCTCTTCAATAGAATTATATTTTTTAGAATATAATCCGATTGGTTCGATATGAATTCCACCAGCGTTTACGAAATCATATCCAAATGTAGCAATTTGATCCTCTAAATAAGGAATATGTTGGAAATAGTTCGCATCTAACTCGCCAGACTCTAAATCTTTATTTGGTAATACATAATCTTGATAAGGTTCCACAACAAGTTCAATTCCTTGTTCCTCAAGAATAGGCTTTGCTTGTTCTAAAATAATTGCGTGTGGTGTGTTTGAAGCACCTACCACTAATTTATTGCTTTCTTCTTCTCCACAAGCCGCAAGTGTTAGCGCACTTATTGATAATAATGCTCCAGCTAAAAATTTCTTCATCTGTATTCTCTCCTTCTAATTTTCCCCATTTTTATATGTGATCGGGTAAACCCGTGAACACCTAACGTTTATCTATTTTCGTTGTAATCATATCGCCAATCCATTGAATGATAAATACTAGGATTAATATTAAAATCGTTGCGACTAATGTAACATCTTCTCTACTGCGTTGGAAGCCATCTAGAAAAGCAAGTGTTCCTAAACCACCAGCACCAATTATTCCCGCCATTGCTGTATATCCAACGAGTGAAATACAAGTTACTGTAATCCCAGACACTAAAGCTGGCATCGATTCTGGAAGTAAAACCTTCCATATAATAGTAGAGGTTTTGGCACCCATCGATCTTGCTGCTTCTAAAACACCTTTATCAATTTCCCGTAAAGCGATTAACACCATACGCGCATAGAACGGAGCAGCCCCAATGACGAGAGCAGGGAACGCTGCATTTGGCCCACGCATTGTGCCAACTAAAAATTTCGTTAAAGGAATTAATAAAATGATTAAAATAATAAACGGAATAGATCGGAATATATTTACAAAAGCCCCTGTTAACCAGTTCGCTAGCTTATTTGCCCATGCTTGATGTGGACTTGTTAAGAATAATAAAAGACCGAGTGCTAAACCAATAACTGCTGTTAATATAGTAGAAATTGCCGTCATATATAATGTTTCGAGCGCAGCGTCCCACATTTTAGGCCAATCAACATTCGGAAAAAGCGTATTAATCATTGTTGATCACCTCTGTACTTACTTTTTGATCATGTATAAATTGGATCGCTTCATCGACTGCAAATGCATCGCCCTCTAATTGCAGAATTAGTGTACCAAATGCACCGCTCTTTGTATGCGATATATTTCCTTGCACAATATTCACTTCTAGTTCGAATTGTTTGATCAGCCTAGAAAGTATTGGTTGTTCCGTTTGTTCTCCAACAAAGGTGAGTTTGATTAACTTCCCATTTGGATATAGATCCACTAAGTTTTGGATCGTTTGCATTGTTTGCGTCGATTCAGAAACTTGTGAAACAAATCTTTTGGTAATCGGTTGATGTGGATTTTGGAAAACTTCTAACACGTCGCCCTCTTCAACTACGTGTCCACCTTCCATTACCGCCACGCGATTGCAAATTTTTTGAATGACTTGCATTTCGTGTGTGATCAATACAATCGTTAAACCTAGCTTCTCATTAATGCTGACTAATAGATCCAAAATAGCATCCGTTGTTTCTGGATCCAGGGCTGATGTTGCTTCATCGCATAGCAATACTTCTGGACGATTTGCTAATGCTCTGGCAATTCCTACACGTTGTTTCTGCCCACCTGATAGTTGGGAAGGATAGTAATTGCCTCTCCCTTCTAAGCCTACAAGCTCTATCAACTCATTCACTCGTGCTACTCGCTGATCTTTTGGAACTCCAGCTATTTCAAGCGGGAAAGCAATGTTTTCTGCGACTGTTCTGGACCATAACAAGTTAAAATGTTGGAAAATCATACTCACTTTGTGTCGAACTTGACGAAGTTTGTCCTCATTTATAGAAGTAATTTCTTTTCCGTTTACAACTATTTGTCCAGCAGTTGGTTTCTCTAATCCATTGAGCAACCGGATTAATGTACTTTTCCCAGCACCACTATATCCAATAATGCCGAAAATCTCGCCTTGCTTTATGTCAAGATTTACATCGTCAACAGCAATTATCGTACCTTGTTTCGTTTTAAACTTCTTCGAAACGTCTTTTAAACTTATCATGTAAATCTCACACCCTCCTAATCAATTACGCCTCGGAGTACTTACGCCCAAGGCTTATACTTTATTTTTGCAAGGTTTGAACACTGCTCCTGCGGTTACTCGTCGCAAACAATAACTGCTGAATAAAGTAAAAAATCCCTTCTGCAAAAGAGCAGAAGGGAAGTAAGTTATCTATAAATAGAACTTTTCCATTCTCTCATTTCCCAAAGCATTCGCTTTGCGTGATTTGGCACCATTTCATTTTCATGACGGTTGCCGGGCTTCATAGGGCACTTCCCTCCACCACTCTTAATAAGAGTAACACTATTTAATTTATATGACTCAGTAAGACGTATTTTATCACATTTCTACTTCGTCGTCAATTCTTTTTATTGTTTCTAACAGAAAAGGAACGGATTGAAAAGCGTATATTTTTTTATATACATGACCTTGTTTGGCAATCAACAGGCATGGGACACTTTCAATTTCATATTCCATCGCTAGGTTTTCTAAATAATTTATATTTGCTTGGCCAACTGGATTCGGTACTAATTCATTAATCACTTGCATCATTTTACTTGCTACCATGCAAGTACCGCACATCGGTGTATAGAGATAGAATAGCGAAAGCTGGTTGCCATTTTTTAATTGCTCCCACTGTTCACGCGTCCATTCATTCACAAAACATCATCCTAAAGTAAAAATTCTTTTTTCACTTTAATATTAACACGTTTCAGTATAGATGCCAAAACTTTGAAAGGGGTATTGGCGACTTCGCAATACATCGGATTCGTGTAAAGATGAATTGCTTCTGGATATTCTTTTCGGACGACGGAACGTATTTGTTCACCTGATTTATCCGCATCTAAAAAAGCGTATATGGGTAAATCATCGTATGGGCTCAAAATTTCCTCTAGCTTTACATTAGAGATCGTACCATTTGTACAAATAATTTCTGGGGATTCATCAAGAAGTCGTAAAAGCTGAAGCTTATCCGATCTTCCTTCGACGAGAATTACTTTTTCACTAAAAACTTTAGCCAATTAGCTTCTCTCCCTAATTATCATCGTTAACTCAGTATATGAAAAAAACGCCGACAATTAACCGGCGTTTTGATTATTATTCTGCAATTAATTCTTCGTATTGTTCAGCACTTAATAAGCCATCAATTTCAGAAGTATCTGATGGTTCTACGACGATCATCCATGCATTTTCATACGGAGATTCGTTTACAAATTCAGGGCTATCTTCTAGTTCGCTATTTACTTCTACAACTTTTCCACTAATAGGCGCATAAAGTTCTGAAACAGTTTTTACTGATTCTACACTACCGAATGGGTCTCCTGCTTTAATATCGTCTCCCACTTGTGGAAGTTCAACAAACACGATATCCCCAAGCTCAGATTGTGCAAAATGAGTAATACCGATACGTGCATTACCACCTTCTGTTTTTACCCATTCATGCTCTTCTGAGTATTTCAATTCTTTTGGTGTGCTCATAAATTATACCCCTCTCAAATAAGTTATATATTCATCTATAATATTCACATATTTTTATGATAAAAACAACTACTTTAGGACTTTATCCAAATTTGTTCAAACTCTTCTTCTTTAAAACCAAGTGTCAGATGTTTACCATCAAAAACAAGTGGTCTTTTCACTAGCATCCCATCGGATACTAGCTTTTCAATCTGTTCTTCTTCTGTCATATTTGGAAGCTTGTCTTTTAATTGTAGTTCTCGATATTTTGTTCCACTTGTATTAAAAAGTTTCTTTATTTCGATGTTTGTTTTTTCTAGTATTTCTTTTATTAATTCTTTTGTAGGTGGATTGTCAACTATTTGATTGTGTTCAAATTCTATATTATTGTCTTTCAACCACTTACTTGCTTTATTACATGTACTACATTTAGGGTAACCAAAAAATTGAATCTTCATTACTTCTCACCTTTTTTCTTTTTATCATATCAAAAAATACTGTGGACCGCACATCGGTTCACAGTATTTTTGTGGTGAGGTTCATTACACGACATATTTCTCCGCGTCAATTAATTTAACAGAAGCTTCCCGTTTTTTAGTAATGACATTATACGGTGTGTAGCGAGTTAGTTTGCGAAGAGCAGAAAGCATCATTCGTAATGTATCACCTTCTACTGATGCGATTAGCGTTTCTTTCGCAGCTTTTTCGATTTCATCAAATGCTTCTTGGCAGAAGATTTGCGTATAAAGCAGTTTTTGGTTTGACTTTTCTACTCCGTCACGACCAATTGCTTTTTCTGTACGTAATACCGCAGATTCCATTGCAAATAAGTTATTTGCGATATTAGCAATGTTCACTAGTACTTCTTGTTCTGCTTCTAGTTTTGTACCGAAACGTTGTGCAGCAAGCCCAGCAGCAAGTAACCCAATTTTCTTCGCATTCGCTACTAGTACTTTTTCTTGTGCAAGTGGTGCGTCACTTACTTCTTCCGGCATCATCATAAGTAACTCTTCTTGTAAGCTTTGTGCTTTTTCAAGTAGTGGCAATTCGCCTTTCATTGCTTTTTTCAAGAAAGTGCCTGGAACGATCAATCGGTTGATTTCATTTGTTCCTTCGAAAATACGGTTAATACGAGAGTCACGATAAATACGTTCTACTTCATACTCTTGCATGAAGCCATACCCACCATGCAATTGAACAGCTTCGTCTGCGATATAATCGAGCACTTCTGATCCTACTACTTTATTAATCGAACATTCAATTGCATATTCTGCGATAGATGCCGCAATTGCTTTCCCATCTTTTTGTTCTGCTTCACTTAACCTGCTCATACGCTCCTCAAAATAACCAACTGTACGGTAGATTAAACTTTCTGTTGCATACAATTTAGAAGCCATCGTTGCTAATTTTTGTTTCGTCAAATTAAAAGAAGAAATAGGTGTTTTAAATTGTTGACGTTGTTTTGAATAGGAAATCGCTAATTCTAATGCACGTTTTGAACCTCCAACAGTTCCAACTCCTAATTTGTAACGGCCAATATTTAAAATATTAAATGCAATCACATGACCGCGACCAATTTCACCTAGTAAATTTTCTACCGGCACTTGTGCATCTTGTAAAATGAGCGTGCGTGTAGATGAAGATTTGATGCCCATTTTCTTTTCTTCGGCTCCAACAGAAACACCGGGAAATTCGCGTTCTACGATGAATGCAGAAAATTTATCCCCATCCACTTTTGCATATACAACAAATACATCCGCAAAGCCTGCATTGGTGATCCATTGTTTTTCCCCATTTAAAATATAGTGCGTACCCTCTGCATTTAGCTTCGCCGTTGTTTTAGCCCCTAATGCATCTGAACCTGAACCTGGCTCAGTTAAAGCATAAGCAGAGATTTTATCCCCAGAAGCAGAGTTTGGTAAATATTTTTCTTTTTGTTCTTCATTCCCAAAAAGAACGATAGGTAAAGTTCCGATCCCTACATGTGCACCATGTGTAATAGAAAAACCACCAGCTACAGATAATTTCTCCGCAATTAATGCAGAAGAAATTTTATCTAATGCAATTCCACCATATGCTTCTGGGATATCAGCCGCTAGTAATCCAAGATCACCTGCAGATTTAAGTAATCGAACGGAATGTTCAAACTCATGATTTTCCAGTTTTTCTACTACAGGTAATACTTCATTCGTTACAAAGTCTTCTGCGGTTTTCGCAATCATTTTTTGCTCATCTGTAAAATCCTCTGGAGTGAAAATACGGCTTGCATCCACATCTTCTACTAAAAAACTTCCACCTTTAATAACATCCTTCACTTCTGTCATGTCCATTTCCCCCTATTTTTTAGTAATCAAATACGCCTCGGCGGATGCCACAGGACGCGGCGCTCCTAGCCAGAGTTCCTTGAAATTCAGCAGTTATTGTTAGCTCCTGCGCAAGCTCGTCGCAGAAAACATTTGCTTCCGCTTCTCTTCGTTCAGCTCCGCAGAAGACATTTGCTTCCGCTTCTCTTCGTTCAGCTCCGCAGAAAACATTTGCTGAATGAAGTTATAAAAGTTCAAAAACGCCTGCTGCTCCCATTCCTCCGCCGATACACATCGTCACAACTCCGAATTGTTTTCGTTGACGTTTAAGCTCGCTCATCATCTTCAATGTCAAAATAGTACCTGTCGCTCCAAGTGGATGACCTAGTGCGATTGCTCCACCATTTACATTTACTTTGTCTATATCAATACCTAAATGACGTATAACTTGGATTGATTGAGAAGCAAACGCTTCGTTCAGTTCCCAAAGATCAATATCGTCAATCGATAATCCCGCAAGCTTTAATGCTTTTGGAACAGCTACAATTGGACCAATCCCCATTACGTCTGGTGCAACTCCTCCTACTGCAAACGAACGGAATTTAGCGATCGGTTTTAACCCTTGTGCTTCTGCAACTTCACGGTCCATTACTAAAACTGCCCCTGCTCCGTCTGAAGTTTGCGAAGCGTTACCTGCTGTTACCGATCCGCGTACATTAAATGCTGGTCGTAGCTTTGCTAGTGTTTCGATAGACGTACCTACTCGAACACCTTCATCCATTTTGAACAAAAACTTTTTCTCTTGGGCTTTATTATTTTCATCCACGAAATGCTTCACTACTTCTACCGGAACAATATCATCTTCAAACTTGCCAGCAGCAATTGCAGCTGCAGCAAGTTCATGGGAACGAACAGCAAAAGCATCTTGGTCTTCTCGGCTCACACCGTATCTAGTTGCCACTTGCTCCGCAGTATGGCCCATCCCCATATAGTATTGTGGAGCCGTTTCTGCTAGATGCACATTCGGTCTAATTGTATTTCCCATCATCGGAACCATACTCATCGATTCTACTCCGCCTGCAATAATTGCTTCGGAATGCCCGAGCATTATTCGTTCTGCCCCATAAGCAATTGATTGTAAGCCAGAAGAACAAAAACGATTAATCGTAATGGCAGGAGTCGTATCTGGAAGACCCGCTAGTGCACCAATATTTCGTGCTACATTCATCCCTTGTTCTGCTTCTGGCATGGCACAGCCTAATATCAAATCATCAATCGGCCCATCATAACCGCCCGCTCTTTTTAATGTTTCTTTCACAACTAGTGCTCCAAAATCGTCTGGACGAACGGTTGCGAGAGATCCTTTTTTCGCTTTACCAACCGGTGTTCTTGCACCTGCTACGATAACTGCTTCACGCATGAGTTTTCCTCCTTTATCACCTACGCAAAATTAGTTGCGTAATGGCTTCCCTTTCACTAACATATGTTGCATTCTTGCTTGTGATTTTGGATCGGCAACTAAGCTTAAGAATGCTTCTCGCTCTAAATTAAGTAGATATTGCTCATCCACTAAAGTACCGTATGGAACTTCTCCACCTGCAATCACATACGCAAGTTTTTTCGCAATTTTCAAGTCATGCTCACTAATATAACCTGATAAAAACATGCCTTCTGCACCTAAAAGTAGAGTTGCAAATCCAGGCGATCCTGTTACAGGAACCTTTTCTCGTAACGGTGCTTTGTATCCAGCATTTGCAAGATTTAGTGCAGCTTGTTTTGCATCATATAACTGGTGATCTGGATTCACACTAATTCCATCTGCAAAGTTTAAGAAGTTGTTTTCAAGCGCTTCTTCCCCAGATGTGGAGACCTTCGCCATTGCAATTGTTTCAAATACTTTATTGGCAACGTATTGATAGTCCACTTGAACGCCTTTTGGAAGTCCTTTTAAATGCTTCATATATAGCTCTTTGTTTCCGCCACCACCAGGTATTAGTCCAACACCAGCTTCCACTAGACCCATATAGGTTTCAGTCGTAGCTTGAATATGGGCTGCAGGTAAACAAGCTTCAGCCCCGCCGCCTAGTGTCATCCCAAACGGAGCCACTACTACCGGTTTAGAAGCATATTTAATTTTCATCATCGCATTTTGGAAGCTTCGAATGACAAAATCTAATTCAAATAGATTATCATCTTGTGCTTCCATTAAAATCATGCCAAGGTTCGCTCCAACACTAAAGTTTTTGCCTTGGTTCCCAATAACAAGCCCTTTGAAGTTTTTCTCCACTTCATCAATCGCAAAGTTAATCATTTGAATGATGTCGAGTCCAATTGCATTCGACTTAGAATGGAATTCTAGTAATGCAATTCCGTCTCCTAAATCTATTAAACTAGCGCCAGAATTGGACTTAATGACACCATGTTTTTTCTTATAACGCTTCAGATCAATTACCTTTTCATTGAAAGAAACGATCGTGTAGTCATTTCCGTCGAAGTAATATAGATCACCATTTTCTTCTTTATAAAATGATTCGAACCCTTTATTTAAAAGCGACTGGACGAAAACAGGAATTTCCTGTCCTTCTGCTTTCATTTTTTCAACTGACTCTTTTACACCAATTGCATCCCAGATTTCAAACGGTCCTTGTTGCCAGCCGAATCCCCATTTCATCGCTTGATCAATAGAGACGATATCGTCTGCAATTTCCCCGTGTAGCTCAGCAGAATAGATAAGCATCGGACTCAAAATGCTCCACAGCAGTTCACCAGTTCGATCTTTTGCATATGTTAACGTTTTCACTTTTGCCGCTAAACCTTTTTGCTGCTTCGCCATTTCCATCGATGGTGTGTTTAGCTTTTTGACAGGCTCATATTCTAAAGTTTCCGGATTTAATTCCTTAATTTCTTTGCCTTCTTTTAAGAAGAACCCTTGACCTGTTTTGGAACCAAGCCAATTATTTTCAAGCATTATATGCATAAAAGCCGGTACTTCAAACACTTTCTGTTCTTCGCCAGTCGTTAGGTCATAGACGTTTTTCGCAACATGTGCAAACGTATCTAATCCGACAACATCCAATGTACGGAATGTCGCAGATTTTGGTCGCCCAATTAGTGGACCAGTAACCGAATCCACTTCCCCTACAGAATATCCACGGGCTAGCATTTCTCGAAGTGTAATCAGTAATCCATACGTGCCAATTCGATTAGCAATAAAGTTAGGGGTATCTTTGGCTAAAACAACCCCTTTTCCTAAAATGTCCTCTCCGAATTGCTTCATATATTCTACTACTTCAGGATCCGTTGTTTGAGCTGGTATTATTTCTAACAGCTTTAAATATCGTGGTGGATTAAAGAAATGCGTTCCGAGAAAATGCTTTGCAAAATCTTCTGAACGTCCTTCTACCATTGCATTAATACTAATACCAGAAGTGTTGGAGCTAATGATAGTTCCCGCTTTTCGTACTGCGTCTATTTTTTCATATAAGCTTTTTTTCACGCCCAAGTTTTCTACTACTACCTCAATGATCCAGTCGACTTCTTTTAGTTTCTCCAAATCATCTTCTAAGTTACCTGCAGTAATGAGTTGTACATTTTTAATAGAAGTAAGAGGTGCCGGTTTTTGCTTCAGCAATTTTTGTAATGCATTTTGAGCAAATTTATTACGCAACTCGGGATGCTCTAATGTTAACCCCTTTGCTTCATCATCTTTACTCACTTCTTTTGGCACAATATCTAACAGTAGTGTTGGAATACCTATATTTGCTAAGTGAGCTGCAATTCCAGACCCCATTACCCCCGAGCCAAGAACCGCTGCTTTTTTAATTTGAAAAGTCACGTGCAAAAGCCTCCCCATTGTTTTGAATGAATACTCATTCATTTTATTGATAAAAAAAATAGAAACACTCTCTATGACTATTAGTTTAGAACAATTTTTAAATTTTCGCAATAATAAAATGAATTATTTCAAGCAATTTTCTTTCTAGTCTTTCTGAAACAGTGTAAACTACAAGAAAAGTGTAAGCGCCTATGTCTGCCCCGACAGGCAAAGAACTTCTGCGAGCAGGAGCAATTATCCATTTGCCTCCGAGGGGCAAGGCACTGGAACTAGACATAATAACAATTATTGGAGGTAAATATTATGAACAAAATTACAACTGCAGAACAATTCAATGAAATCATTTCTGGTGACAATGAAGTACTAGTAAAATTCGAAGCTGGCTGGTGTCCAGATTGCCGTCGCATGGAAATGTTCATCGACCCAATCATTGAAAAATATAACCAATATACATGGTACGAAGTAAACCGTGACGAATTACCGGAAATCGCTGAAAAATATGAAGTAATGGGTATTCCAAGCCTTCTTATTTACCAGAATGGCGAGAAAAAAGCACATTTACACAGTGCAAATGCAAAATCTCCTGAACAAGTAACAGAATTTCTGGATGCTCAGAATTAATATCGCAAATTTATTATGCCCTTTGAAACTTTTAATAAAGTTTCAAAGGGCATAATGCATATAGTAATATTTGATTTAACACTATTTAGTTAGTTATTTCATCACGCTAAGTTATTTTGTTCAATGCATTCGTAGGGGATTCCCCTCTAAGTACCGATAAGACAGAATCAGCAGCGAGCATCCCCATTTTAAATCTTGTTTCTACCGTCGCTGATCCTATATGTGGTGTAGTTACGACGTTTGGAAACTTCAATAACGGATGATTGATATCTACAGGTTCTTGTTTATAAACGTCTAATCCAGCTCCCGCAATTTCTTTATTTCGCAATGATTCAATTAAAGAATCTTCATCGACGACAGCACCACGTGATCCGTTTATAAAAATAGCGTTTTTCTTCATCAACTTAAATTCAGCAGCACCATACATATTTTTCGTTTCTTCACTTAGTGGAACCATATTACAAACGAAGTCCGAACGTTTCAGCAAGTCCTGAAGACTACAATATTGTGCATCATAAGTCGATTCGATTTCCTCATCACGACTTCTATTATGATATAAAATTTCCATACCAAACCCAAATTTTGCTCGTGTTGCAATTGCCTTTCCAACTCCCCCCATTCCAATAATTCCTATCACTTTTCCGTGAACATCAAGTCCAAATAAATCTTCGTCAATCATTGCATCCCAATTTCCTTGTTTCACATATGCATCCAACTCTGGTATTCTTCTAGCAGTAGAAAGAAGTACGCCGAACACTGCATCTGCTACAGTCTCATTCAAGATGCCTGGAGTATTTGTTGCTATTATATTTCGTTTTGTTAATAAATCTAAATCCAAATTATCATATCCAACCGAAATATTGCTTACTACTTTCAGTTTGGGACTATTTTTCAAAATCTCCTCATCTATTTTTAAAGCAGAACCTAACAATGCTACCGCATCATTCAGATGAGAGATGAATTGCGGATATGTTGATTCATCTAATTTTTCAAAATAAACAACTTCACATGTTGTACGTAAATAATCTAAAACACGTTGATCTACTTTTCTATAAACGATTACTTTTTGCATGATTAGCTTCCTCCTAATTAATTTCCAGCATAACTATTAATACCTCTAATTGTATGGTAAACGAATAGCTCAATCAATCAATCAATATTCCGAAAATTATAACAACTATATTTTTATATTGAATAGATTATGACAACGTGTAAATTAGAATTAAACGAACCTTATGTTAAATATAAGTTACACTTCTTATTTTTTATCTGTACACCATTAATTCAAAACGAAGTGAAACAAATAGGACTGTGCACCGGCTTAAACCACTCGTCTAGCATTTTGATATTTACATTATTTATAACAACTGTCCCATAATTATATAACGTTTCTATAGAAACACATCCCATCAACCAAGAACTTAGATCATGAATACCTATTTTAATATTTACATCTTCAGTGGGATTCGATAATTTTATAGCTTTCCAAAAATCATCATGATAAATGACTTCGTATAAGCCGTTTTGTGTTGGTAAGAAAGTGTCTTCTATTTCTAGTACTATCCTTGTATATTGATCCGGTTTTCTAAGTTGATGGAAATTCATTTCGTGAATAAAATCAATAATATTTGTTATTCGATACATCAGTCCTGTTCCCGATGTTGCCACTTCATGATATGCACTTGGTATAAGATGATTCGAATCATTCAATGGACTTTCAAGTGCATGCAAAAATGATTTATCATTTGTCCGAAAAATAATTCTATCCACTTGATCTTGCTGTGAATGTAACCAAGCTGCTAATTGTTTATAACCAGTCGGATTAGTCCAAATCCATTCGTGGACAATCATATGTTGATGTAAAAAGTGACTATCTTTTACTGGTTCTAAAGTAAAGGCTAATGCACCTAATAGCTGCCCGTTTTCTATAACACCAACATAATTCGTTATTGCATTTTTAATTCGTTGTCGTTCGGTCCATGTTCTTTTAATCATCCCATGATTTTTTTGTGTATAGTCGTTATATAAGGATACGATTGCTTCCTCATCTTTGGGAGACAAGAACTTAACCATTCCTTTTTCTCCATTTGTAACAAGAGCATTTGGTTTAATTTTAAATTCATATTTCATCGGTCCATAGCCATAACCCATCTTCCGATAAAAACCTGGGTTAAACGGGTACAGTGATACTAGGACTACATTTTCCTGATTAGCATACTGATGGAAATGAGACAGAAGTTTGTTTGCAATTTTCTCTTTTTTATGTAGAAGATGGACTGCAACCATACCAATTCCAAAAACACGCTGAAATTTACCATTTACATTACATTCAAAATCATTCAAACGATACATACCTTGAAGTTCTTCTTCCTCATTAAAATAACCAAAATATTGAATACCATTTTGTTCTTCTTGCTCTTTCGTTAAACGACCTACAAATTCCATTTTTTTCTCTGCTGTTTGGATGTTCATGCCTGGATACGCAAAGGCTGCAATGTTTGCCGCTGCTTCTAAGTCTTGCTTTTGTAAAAGTCGAATCAAGTTATTCTCCCCTTTCGAAATAATATGTAGAATTAATAGCCATTTTAATTATAGTATATTCCTAATATTTAGATAACATATTTTCTATTGCTTACATGGTTGCAACTTAGTCAAAGTATGTTCTAATTTATACTTAGCGCAAAATAAAAAAGAGTTCTTCCTAACGGATTAGGAAAAACTCTTCTTTAAGGTGAGGTTACATATGAAAACTCAATTACCGATTCAAGGTCTATCTCAATATGACTCGTCTATCCAAACAGATTTTCAAACATCGGCATGTGGGCCTGTAACCGCATATGTTCTACTAAACTATTTAATGCCGGATACTTATTCGGATACTCCGAATTCTCTTTACGACAAATTAGGCGTCACCCGCATTGGATTATTTACCCATCGATTTGTTCGTAATATGCGCATAGTACTCGGCTCGAATTGGCATATTGAAAAATGTTCCCTTCATACAGCTCTACGTGAACTTAAAAACGGTCGACCAGTTGCACTCAAATTCGATAAATACTTTTCGTTAAAGTGGAACAAGAAATCAACATTCGCTTATCACTGGGTACCCCTTATCGGATATGAAATAGAAAACGATGAACTTGTTTTAATCATTCATGATAATGGGGCTCGAAATCGTGAAAGTAAAATTCGCAAAGTTTCGTATAGCCAAAATGCATCGATTTTAACTTTCATTCGAATTACACCGACATCTGCCATTTAGTTTTGAAGCTGTCTTGCTAAAATTGTATAGCCGTGCTCATACAAATAATCGAATTTCGAAGACGAGATGTCTTGTACAAGTAGATGATCTAATTCTGCTTCGATTGGTACATCTCTTTTAATCGTTGCAAGTTCTTTCGATAATTTCAGCATTTCTAAGTCTGTTTCAATCTTAGTTCGTTGCCCAGCTTTCAATAAATGAAGCGATTCAATTACTGCCTCCACTGTTCCATACGTTTGCACTAATTGTAATGCCGTTTTCGGCCCAATTCCTTTTACTCCAGCATACCCATCGCTAGTGTCTCCCATAAATGCTTTTACATCCGGGAATAACAATGGTGAAATCCCATACTCTTCTATAAAACGTGCTTCATTGTACACATCATAAATCGTAAATCCTTTTTTTGTAAATGCGATTTCCGTTGATGGATGCAATAATTGCAATAAATCTTTATCTCCACTTACAATAGTAAACTTTGCATCATCTTGCCATTTATGTGTAATAGAAGCGATTGTATCGTCTGCTTCCATCCCAACTACTCCGAAGTTTGTCCATCCTAAATGCTCAGACAGTTCTTGTGCCATGTCAAATTGAGGAATTAGTTCTTCCGCAGGCTTCGGACGGTTTGCTTTGTATCCATCGTAAATTTCATTTCGAAATGTGTGCGCCCCTTTATCCCAACATATCGCCATATGCGTAGGTTGCATTAAATTTTGTGCAGCTAATACATGACGAGCAAATCCTTGTACTGCATTCGTTGGAATCCCTTTATCGTTTTTAAAATAATTTCCTGACATTGCGGTTGCAAAAAACGAACGAAATAGTAGAGCCATTCCATCTATTACGAGTACATGTGGTTTATCTTGATTCATATTCAACATCCTTTTTCATTGATTAAACACTAGTATAACATGTGTGTTGAATCAATAGAGTATGGGTATATAACTAGAAATATATACAAAGGAGGATTAGTGAATGGACATACATAATGGCACGCTTTATTGGCCAACTACAACCACCCCTTTTAAACCTCAAAGTACGAAAGAAAGGCTAGATCTATATGATGTAGTAATCGTTGGTGCTGGCATGTCTGGTTCTTTAACAGCGCTTGCTTTAGTTGAAGCGGGATTGTCTGTCGCCATACTAGATAAACGAGATATGGGCTCTGGTAGCACAAGTGCAAATACGGGTTTACTACAGTATTCAAACGATATTATGCTGTATGAATTAATTGACCAAATTGGTGAAAAAGAGGCTGTCCGCTTTTATAAGCTTTGTTACGACGCGGTGGATGGCATTGAAAAAATAGTAAAACGACTGCAGATAGATGCTGAGTTTATTCATAGACCTAGCATTTGTTATGCAAGCAACGAAAAAGATGTCGATAAGATAAAAACAGAATACGCTACTTTGAAAAGGTATGGGTTTCCATGTGACTATTTCGAACAAGATGAAATAGAAAAGAAGTTTCCATTTTCCAAGTTAGGTGCTTTAGTTACCTTTAATGATGCAGAAATAAATCCTTTAAAATTTGTACAAGGACTTTTAAAGGAAATCGAAAGCCTTGGAGTACATCTATTTCCGTATGTGGACGTACAAGATGTAGTGACAGAAAATGATAATCTGGAGATTCGTACATCCGGGCAATCATTTTATGCCCAACATATTATTTATACGACTGGCTATGAAACGACACCTGTTGGTAAAAGGATTGGAGCAGATATTAACCGCTCGTATGTATTTGTTAGTAATCCAATAAAAGATTTATCTGATTGGTATAAGAAGGCCCTTATTTGGGAAACAAAACGGCCTTATCTATATATTCGAACAACCGCAGATGGTAGGATAATCGTAGGTGGATTAGATGAGGACAAACCAGAAGCCCCTTTTTCAGACGAATTAATTTTGAAACGCGCAAACAACTTATTAAAACAAACGAAAAAACTATTTCCGAATTATGACTTGAACATTGACTATGCCTATGCAGCGAGTTTTGGAGAGTCCATCGATAATCTACCATTTATCGGAGAACACCCAACTAAAAACAATCAGTATTATTTGTTAGGGTATGGGGGAAATGGAACGGTATATAGTATGTTAGGGTCAATAATATTAAGAGATTTGATCACTGGCAATAGAAATGAAGATGCGGAGATCGTTCAACTACATCGGAAATATGGAGTGACATAAAAATACGAAGGGATCTAATTCTCCCTTCGTGTTTTTTCATGATTTTCATACTTCTGTGACATTTTTCTATTTTCTTCCTCTTCCAATTCCTTTCATACTAACCTTTTCTTTTGCCCATAAAAAATTTCTATACGTTTTAGCTCTTACCGTATTTGTAGAAAAGATAGTGTTTCTTGTGTAACTATACGAATCATCATAAGAAGTTACGATTCGTATAGATTGTTCCTTCAAATTTCTTGCTTGCAAATAGTTGGATAATTTAACAGGAGTACCCCCACTCTCTACTAACCCATGTAAATAAAATACTGCACTTTTCTTTTGTTTAATAATTGCATCAAAAATAAACATAATGACTCGATCCAGATCTCTTTTTCGAGCAATTATATCCATATAATGTGCATTATCAAGAGCTATAAACTTCCCTATATAGCCAAACCAAGTTTTTTTCAATTGAATGGGGAAAAATGCAATAATACGTTTATGCTCTCTTACTGCATATATTTCCACTTTTTCATTTTCACCTACAAAACGCCACCAATTATAAACAAAATCATACTCTAAAGATGGGTTCGTATTTTGATTTTCTGCTGAAATAGCCGACCACTCTTTCTCATACGCTCCCAAATGTTTATACGTGTTAATTACAATGAGCTCCAAATAATCCTCCATTCAAAAGATGATCTAGCCTTTTACTTAATCCTATTGAATTTAGTATATTCACCCTTTCTATTAAAAATGAACTAAGGAGTAATTTCCATCCAAATAAAAAGTCCAATCCCCGATTAAGAGAAAATTGGACTTTGCTTCACCACAAAAAGATATTTTTGTATAAATATGATTTAATTCCTTTCACATATATCTATTAGAAAATACTCAAATCCCAAGTTTTAGCAATTTTCTCTAATAAAAATACACCTGCTACACTGCTGCCATACTCGTCAATTGCCGGTCCATAAATACCTATTCCACAGCCATCTAATAATGGAGAGTCTTTCTGTCTAACACGTGGAGGTACAGCAGCCATAACACCTCCAGAAACCCCAGTCTTAGATGGTATTCCAATAAAAGCAGCAAATCGACCAGAATTATTATAGACCCCACAAGTCAGCATGAGGCTTTTGGCTAACCTAGCAACTTCTTTAGGAAGAATTGGTTCTTTACGAATAGGATGATACCCGTCATGCGCTAATATTAACCCGATTAAAGCAATGTCTTCTGTCGTTACTTCGATCGAGCATTGTTTCAAATATACTTCTAATGCTTCCTCTACCTCTATTTCTAAATAGCCTGTTTCTTTTAAATAATAGGCAAGTGCTCTATTTCGATTTGCTGTTACCCATTCGGAGCGGAACACCTCTTCATTATATGTAAAAGATTTTCCTACCATTTTCTCCATTAACGTTAGGACGGATTCTAACTTTGCTTTCGGATTGCCCCCTGGAAGAATGGAAGAAATCGTAATGGCCCCCGCATTAATCATCGGATTGAGCGGTTTTCCTAGCTTATGCATTTCTAAACGAATAATCGAGTCAAACGGATCACCAGTTGGTTCTAAATCGACTCGTTCTAATACATAAGGAATGCCATGATGCATACATGCTGCTATAAAACTAATGACTTTCGATACGCTTTGTAGCGTAAAAGGAACTTCCCAATCACCGGAGTTTAAAATAATTCCATTCGGTTCGATGATCGTGATGCCTAAATGCAACGAGTTGGCATTTTCCAATGCTGGAATGTAAGAGGCATTTTTCCCCTGTGAAGTGAAGGTGCGATAATATGTTACCCACTCATCCACTAATTTCTTATTTTTACTATTCCTTTGAGCAATTGTATCTTTACTACTTTGTTCTATCGCTTCCATCCCCCATTCTATAACTGCTCTTATATCGTAGATAATAGTAAAAAAGCTACGGTACCGCTAATTACGGTAGTTGTAGCTTTTACTTCATTTATTATATTTAAACCAATAGACTACTCCCAATAATTAGCCATCAAAGATGTTGCCCATTGCGGTTGTTTTATTTCCCCTTTTGGCAAAAATTCGTTCATTACGGGCTTTATATCTATTACAGGAGTACCATCTATTGCATCTAATCCCCTCACAATGAGAGTATTACCCTCTCGCTTAATCAGTTCAACAACTGTTAGGCCTATTTTATTTGGTCGATTTTTCCCTCTTTGTGCAAAAATGCCGACTTTCGGATACTCATGATTATTTCTTGGATACCTTGCTGAATATTGAATCTTATCACTTGAAACAAGGTGGAATAGAAAAAGAATTTCCAAATGGCTGAAAGATTCGATGCCATCTAAACTAGATGTATCCCATTCATTCAGTAATTTTATTTCGGAAATGACATTACCCCAATAATCATCTTCTGGAGTTTTACGTTCATTTTGTACTACCCCAATAGAACTGATAGTATACTTATTCACATTTCCCACTCCTTTATAGGAAAATAATAACATACAAATCAAAAATGAAAATGACGTATTCATTATAAAGAGTAATAAGTAATTCTAATTGAAAGCAAACGCTTCTACCTATCATTTGAACACCTTAGTTCTTCTACGTCTTAGGTCGTAGTTAAAGTTAATTCTAAGGATCAATGTGGAACATTTTTCTATTTTCTACAATGAAGTAGAAACTGAAACGATAGAAAGGAGTCTGCATTTTATTCGTTTAAATTTGTCATTTTAGGAGGATTTATTTCTATGTCAACATTCACGAAATGGGCTTTTAGTAACAAAGCCGCCATTACATTATTAACTGTTTTAATATTAGTGATTGGCGTTGTTAGTTATTTTAGATTACCGATGGAATTTTTACCAGCTGCTGATAATCCGCAAGTTACGATTATCACAATGGGTCAAGGAACTGACTCCAAAACAATGGAATCGGATGTCACCACCCCGATTGAAAGAGCAGTTACTGGACTGAATGGAAAAACATCCGTCTTTTCACGTACTGGTGACGGGTATTCGAAAGTAGATCTAGTTTACGAGTCTGGCTATGATATGAAACAAGCAAAAATGGATGTACAAGATGCTTTAAGTAATGTGAATTTACCGCACAATATATCCAAGCCAATCATTTCACAACTTAATACATCGATGATTCCAATTGTTAATATTGCAGTCACCTTTAATGATGGACTGACTACAGAAAATATGGATTTTGCACGTGATGAACTTCAAACTAGATATCAAGATATAAAAGGTGTTTCAAGCGTTGAGATCTACGGACTAACAGATTCTGTAATTTCAGTTAAGATTGATGATGAAAAGATGGCTGAAAATCAAGTCTCCCTCCAAGCAGTTATGGGGATTCTAAATGGTCAAAATACTGCTGTAGCTGTTGGCGAGAAAAATATTGATGGAAAAACAAGTAATATTAAAGTGATCGGCGATTTAACAAGCATTGAAAAGTTAAAAGGACTGACTGTTGCACCTGATGTAACGCTTGGGGATATTGCCACAATTGAGGAAACAAAAGATACGAATTTCGTCAGCCATTTCAATGGTAAGGATAGTTTAGATATAAGCATTACAAAAGATAGTCAATCGAATGCAGTAACTATCAGTAAAGAAGTTGCAAAAGTTACAAAAGAAATTAATGAAAAGTTTAAACAACAGGAATCTACTCTCTACATTTCCTCTGCTGATTTAGTTGAAAATTCCGTTCATACGATGATAAAAGAAGTGCTTCTCGGTGCTCTATTTGCAACGATTGTAATTATGCTATTTTTACGTAATATCCGTTCAACCTTTATTACAATTGTATCTATTCCATTATCCCTGTGCTTCACCCTATTCCTCCTATCCATGTCTGGTGTGACATTGAACATTTTAACGCTTGGGGGAGTTGCAGTTGCAGTTGGACGTTTAGTAGACGACAGTATAGTTGTTATAGAAAATATTTTCCGTAAAATGCAAACGGAGAAATTCTCTGTGAAGATGGTTATTGATGCTACGAAGCAAGTTGGAGTTGCTATTACTGCTTCTACATTAACAACAGTTGCTGTTTTCTTACCTATGAGCTTATTGAATGGAGGACTTCAGGAATTCCTGCTACCATTCGCATTAACTGTTACCTATTCGTTGCTTGCTTCTTTAATCGTAGCATTGACTGTTGTTCCATTAATGAGTGCAGGATTATTAAAGAATGCAAAGATTCCAGAACATAAAGCCGCTGTTCGTTTTCCAAAAGTAGTGACATGGTCTTTGAACCATAAATGGATTGTCTTTACAATTTCTATACTGCTGTTTGTTGGTTCCATCGGGGCTTACTTAGTGATTCCGAAAGGTGCAGTTGACAACTCTTCAGCAGATTATGTGGTAGCTACACTAAGCTACCCGAATGATACACCTATTGATGAAGTGAAGAAAAATACGTTTGATCTTGAAACCTCTATTTTAGAGATGGATGAAGTACAATATGTCTTTGCACAAGTAGGTTCTCCAGCAGAAGCAGCACAATATGGCTGGGTTGGATCCCCGACAGAAGCATCTTTCAGTATTTTATTGGAAGATAAAAAGGATACCGATATTGTTGTAAAAGAAATGGAAAAGAAAAAAGATCAATACGCTGATGCCAAATTTGAAGTAAATACAGCGTCCTTTATGATGGGCGGAGGAAGCACGAATATCACAATTGATGTTGTTGGCGAAAATATAACTGACCTTGAAAAAGTTGCAACAACAATAAAAGAAAAAGTACAGAATATTGATGGCGTTGAAGAAGTTACCACAAACCAAGATGAAAAGAAAACAGTATACTCCCTAGTTGTAAATCCGACGAAAGGAAATACTGAACAAGTTGCACAACAGTTAGGGGTCATGTTAAATAAAACGCCGATTGGTACGATTAATTTAGATGACAAGCAAAAACCTGTGTTTTTAGAGCCTATTCTTGATGCAAAAAAACCGGAAGACTTAGAAAACATCCAAGTCATGACCGGAGTCGGCCTAGTACCTGTATCTGATATCGCTACATTACAAAAAGATGAACGCTCAACAAGCCAGTTCCATAAAGACGGAGATGCTTACCTTCGCGTGACAGCATCCGTTGATCCAACCAAATTATCAGAGGTATCCAGTGCGGTAAGTGTAGAGATATTCGGTGATAACGAGAACAAAAGAGGTATAGACATTCCAGAAAATATAGAGGTCCTAATTGGCGGTGCTAGTAGTCAGCAGTCCGAAGACTTTACAGATTTATTCCTAACCATGCTTGTTTCCATAGGTATTGTATTTTTAATAATGGTTATAACATTTAAGTCTATAAAAGCACCAATTGCCATTCTTTGCTCACTTCCACTTGCTGCAATCGGAGCAATTTTAGGAATTCTCATTAGCCGGATTCCAGTAGATATCACGGCACTATTAGGAGCATTAATGCTAATAGGTATCGTAGTAACAAATGCGATTGTGCTTTTAGACCGTGTAAAACAAAATGAGCAAAAAATGATCATTCGTGATGCACTTGTCGAAGCAACAGCAACAAGAATGAGACCAATCTTTATGACTGCGATTGCAACAATCTGTGCGATGCTTCCATTATTAATGAAGCAAGCCGAAACAGGCAGCTTAGTATCTCAAAGCCTAGCAATTGTTGTTATTGGGGGATTAGCGATGGCTACCTTGCTAACACTAATTGTCATCCCTTGTATATATGAATTGCTTTATTTTAGGAAGTCTAAGAAACAGCGGATGAATCAAGTTTCTGAGCAAGAGGTTTCTTCTTAATGTGAACATGGTAAAACGAGACCATAGCTTGAATGCAAAGGTCTCGTTTTTATTGTTCGTTCTTGTTAATTCGAAAAGTTTACCGTAATGATCTAGTATATTAATACTTCCGATAGTGTTCGGATTTAACCGTTAGAGCAAGTTTTGGATACTTTCCTTTATTAAGTTAATGATTCATTAGTTGTATGGCCGGTCATTAGATCAATTAAATTCTTCAATATAATTCCTTTTCCTATATCATTGAAAACTACTCGTTGATAAGCTTCTCTATTATAGTAGCCTTCAATACCTTCAATTCCATATGCAATGGAATTGCCGTTTACTACCGTACGCTTACTATTATCATGTATCTTTTCTTCACTTAACACACCAATTTCCTTCAACTTTCTATTTATTGCTGCTCCAGTTAATTTTTTTGAAACGTTTTCATCTATTACTAGATTTACCGCCCGTGCAAACTCATTTATGCCTATGAGCCCTTTTGGCAACTCCACTCTCTGTATTTGCTCTGGGGTAACCACTACTATATTAGGGCGTTTCTTCTACTTGTTTTTCTCTGCTTCTTCTCAAGTTCACTATCTAAAAAATTTATCAGGACAAATAAATGTCTAATCACTTGAGGTTTGTTCAATAAATGGTCTGACATAATAAACGATCCATCTATCGGTTTAATGCCATTTACTTAGTTCCTCCCAAACGGTAAATGCATTAGCTAGGATTTCGTCTTTCATCGCTCTAAATCCTCCAATTAAGATACAACAACCTCATTTGGAAGTAAATTGTCATAAATGTACTTTTAACGCAACAACTCGATTCTCAACGCAAAAATCGAATCAAAATTGAATTTTAACCCCTTTTATCGTTCCAAAATAAAATTTCTGACACTCATCCTTGAAAAAACTAAAAAACCTCGCAGAGATTACTCTCCACAAGGCTTCCTGTAACCAACAAACAAAATTATCAGAATTGCGTTCAAACTTTTTTTCTGTCACAGGGCCATTTTCCACATTGACGTACGAAAATATAAGAAGTAAAATATTAACCTAAAGTGTAGTTATTACGATTTGCGAGTTAGCATACAATTAATGAGCATCGATTTGGTTATTCGTTTAAATAATTGCAGCAGATAGGAGAGGTATAATGAATATCAATTCGAAAATTCCAGTATATATTTTGAGTGGATTTCTTGGAAGTGGCAAGACTACAGTCTTAATAAAAATGCTAGAGCACTGTAAGGAGAAAGGACAAAATCCAGGAATTATACTTAATGAATTAGGACAAGAAAACGTAGAAGGCCATTTATTTGAAGATAGAAAAGTTGTAGAACTCCTAGATGGTTGTATTTGTTGTACCATTCAAGATGATCTGAAAGAGACAATGAACAATTTAGTTGCAGAGATGGATAACAATCCTTTAGAAGTTTTATTTATTGAAGGGACTGGAGTGGCAAACCCGCTTGAAATACAAGAGATATTATTAAGCGTTCCCTATGTGGACCAATTTGAAATTATGTCAATCATTTCGGTGCTTGATGCTAGCCATTTCAGAGAGTATCAAAGTATTTTCGCAAGCTCTAGTGAAGTGCGTAAGCTAATAAAGGAACAAATTACCTGCGGCAGCCTCTTATTGTTAAACAAGACGGACCTTATTGGACCAGAGGAGCTTGAAAAAGTTATACGTAAAATTATACAAATAGGTGGAGACGAAACGAATATTATCCAATGTAAATTTGGCCAAATAGATAACGATATATTGTTTGAAAAACGTTTTCAATCCTTTGTTTTGAACCCGCAAAATACCGATATTGTCCATGAGCATGGACATCATCACTCTTTTATTCAAGCGATTAAATTAGAAGATATTCCATCCTTTCCGATAAAATCATTTGAAAAATGGTTTAAAAGACTTCCAAGTAACGTCTTAAGAGGAAAAGGGTACATCGAAATTGAACATACAAATGAACTTTTAAGCTTTCAATATGCTTCTAACAAAGTGACATTTACTAAACTACCTACTACCGTCCATAAAAAACCAATCATTATTTTAATCGGGACTGACTTAAACAATGAAGCAATAAATGAACATTGTAAACACTTATTAGAAGGAATTCTATAAAAGAATATTTTGCTAGGGTAGGTGGATAATCCATGCGAACGAACAGGATCTCATTGTGGAAGGAAACTTTTATCTTCCTGATTTTTGGTGTAATCATCTTTTCATTTATGGCTGCTGAATATATTGAAATACCTTTTGAAATCTCTAAGACTTGGTTAAATGCTGGCACTATATCCTTGAGCATTGTTTTAGAGGCATTGCCCTTTGTTTTTTTAGGTGTATTTGCTTCTGCCTTCATCCAAACTTTTGTATCAGAAAACACTGTTCAAAAATGGATTCCGAAGAATTCCCTTATTGCAATTGTACCAGTAGCATTATTAAGTGCGCTTTTTCCTGTCTGTGAATGTGCTATCATTCCTGTAGTGAGAAGACTGATCAAAAAAGGAATGCCTCTGCATTTGGGAATTATTCTTATAATTGGGGCTCCTATATTAAATCCGATCGTTTTCGCTTCTACCTACTATGCATTCCAATCAACACCCGGTATTGCCTATGCTAGAATGATTTTAGCATTTATATTGGCGATTATAATAGGCATTGCGGTGTTTATCTGCTATCGAAATACGAATCAGTTGAAGTGGACCACAACAGAGTTTTTAGATAGGCATGTGAAAATTGGGGAAACAAAAAGCAGTTCCAAGTTAAAACTTTTATTGTTTAATGCGACCGATGAGTTTTTTGACATGGGAAAATACTTAATTTTCGGGACAATCTTGGCTAGTTTATTTCAAACCTTTTTTAATCGAGAGATATTAGTTAGTATTGCTTCAAGCGACATTGTATCCCCACTTGTAATGATGGGTCTTGGCTTTATATTGTCTTTATGCTCAGAAGCAGATGCATTTGTAGCGTCTTCATTTGCTCATACATTTTCTACTAGCTCCCTACTAGCATTTTTATTATTTGGGCCTATGCTAGACTTAAAAAGTTGCTTGATGCTCCTTGCCTATTTTAAATTTAAATTTGTCATTGGCTATATGGTGATTGTGACAATATCCGTTTATGCAGTTATTTTGATCTTTCAACATTTTATATTGTGAGGTGGGATTATGCGAAAAGAACCCGATTATAGGTTTCATATTTTTTTGAGAGGCGTTATTTTGATTGGTTTTTTCTTGCTCCTCTTCAAATTACTAATCTCTGGTGATATTCAAAACTTAATTGCTCCTAAAATGATACCTTTTTCTTATTTATCTGTGTTGATATTACTAGTTTTAGGCGTTATGCAAATATGGCGTAGCAGTTCTAAAAATCGTACGGATTTATTTTGCAATTGCGGTTTTAACCATAACAACATGGGATCTTCTCTTGGAAATTTTTTTATATATGCATTATTTCTATTGCCCATACTTATTGGTTTTTGGTTTCCAGATACTATTTTAGACAGTTCAATTGCGGCAAAAAGGGGTATCAACTATGGATTCGACTTGTCTACACAAAACACCGTTTTTTCTGATGACCCATATCTTAGTGCTGATATTACGTATAATAATGATGGTTTAGATGGAGATAACGGAGTTGTACTAGATCCTCTACTCGGAAATAATTTATATGATGGCTTTGATGAAAGTGTGGAATATAAAAATAGAGAAGAGTTAAAGAATGAGCTTTTAAATAGTTCAAAAATTGTCGTAAAGGATGAGTATTACTTAGACTCTTTAGATATAATCGTTAATAGTATTGACTCTTTCGTTGGAAAAGAGATAGAACTAATAGGCTTTGTTTTTAAAGAACCAGATTTACAAGCTGATCAATTTGTTGTTGCAAGATTTGCTGTCTCTTGTTGTATTGCAGACTCTACTGTTTTTGGTATTATTGCCTCCACGGATATGTCCCATCCTGTTGTAACGGATGAGTGGATACGAACAACTGGTATTATATCTAAAACAACCGTAGATGACTGGGAGTTGCCAATGATCCAAGTGACAAAAATTGAGCGAATAGATCAACCGGAAGATCCATACGTGTATGAAATCTATATGCCTTACTAACGTATATGGCATCTAATAAAAGATTAATACAAAAAAGCATGAGCAAATTGCATCATGCTTTTTTAAAACGTTCAAATAGACTCATCTCTCACTATTTCGCTGACTATAAGCAAAAACAACCATCCCTAACCCCAAGATTGCACAAACCATATACATAGACAAATCCACTACCTGTCCCAAGCCAATGAACACGTTACGATTGGAATGAGGTAACACAAATGATAAATAAGTCGTTAATTTCGGGTATACAATAGCTTAGGCTATCCCTATTAAAATCGCTCCTGTATATAAGAACAATGCCCAGCTTCTCGTTTTCTTCATGCTACTTCAGCTGAAATATTGGAGTTAAATAGCTTCATTTCTCTTTTCATTCTTATTAAAAGGTAATCATTACCCTTTAAAATATAGAAAATCCCTTTTAGAACTTATCGACTTCAAAGAATTAGTTCTTAAATAAAAAAACACGTTTGCCTTCTACTTGAGGAAAATGATTTGTGTAGTCTATCCACTCTACTTTTTGGCATCGAACTTCTATTTTTTCATGCAGCTCCGCCTCTATTTCTTCCATCCATCGCACAACATTATCGTAAGGCAAGTTAAAGCGAGAGACTGCCAAGTCAAATGGTGAGTGTTTGAGTAAAAGTTGGCAAAATTCATCTACATTCTCTGCTTTTTCCGCCAAACTATCTTCTGTATTTACAATAAATCGATAAAATTCTCTTTTGTGATCCGGAAGCTTTGCTACCTCACTTCGAAACAAAAACTCCACAAGCCGTTCATTCAAATTACTCACCTCACGTGTAGAAATGAAAGAAACTCATGTCTTTCTCCAAGTGCTATAGACGAGAACTAAAGCGCTTATTTTAAATCTGATCCATATTACCAACTCGATTTTTTTACGCCGGGTAATTGTCCTTTATGTGCCAATTCTCTAAAAGCAATTCTGGACATATTGAATTTGCGCATATAGCCTCTTGGTCTTCCAGTCACTTCACAACGATTTTTCAATCGAGTTGGCGACGAGTTTTTGGGAAGCTTGGCGAGCGCTGCATAATCTCCATTTTCTTTTAGTTCCTTACGGAGTTCTGCATAGCGAATGACCAGTTCTCGCTGTTTTGTGTCTTTGACCACTTTCGATTTTTTTGCCATTGTAATACCTCCTGTAATGCCTATTTCTTATTTTGCTTCTCTATGAAGAGTTAATTTGCGTAGACGCGGGCAATATTTCTTTAGTTCAATACGTTCCGGATTGGTACGTTTGTTCTTCGTTGTAATATAATTGCGATCGCCCGTCTCCGTACAAGCCAATGTAATATTTACTCTCATGATTTCTGCTCCTCCTTGTAGTTTTTTTCACAAGCCTCTACAATGTATCAGCTATAAATCCTTAGCTGACATTAAAAACGCCACTATCGTAAATAGTAATTATTACGATTTATAGGATATATGAATTAAATCATAACATCATAAAAAAGTAAAGAAAATTTAATTACCTAGTACATATTACATTTCAAATAGCCCACTACCATTCTTTGGCCTCTACATAATGTATGCATGAGTATCAAAAATTGTAGGAGGTACGAAAATGGCATATGGAAATGACAACCTTCCGGAAAAGAAAAGTGATCAGTTCATCGAAACATCTGACTTTGGTTTTAAACCACTATGGAACTTGGTGCATCAAATGGATTCTTTTTTCAATCAATTCTTTAATCACTTGGACTCTAACCTGCTCCCTAATTCCTTGCAAGTGGACACATATGAAACCGAATCAGATGTGATTGTTGAAGTGGCATTACCAGGTTGCAATCGTAACCAGATTCAATTGGAGATTATCGGCAACCGGTTAAGAATTGGGATTGAGGACTCCATTCAAGAGGAAATTAAATATGAAACACATACTGGGAGAAAACAATTTTATTCACGACGAGAGCAAATTGTCTCCCTTCCGTATACAATTCCTGAAAAAGACACTTTAGTCACTTTTCAACATGAAGTATTACGAATCTCATTTCCAAGGGGAGATGGGGAGCGGAGATATTTGGAGATCAGTGAATAGGAAAAAGCCTACAACGGCAACGGCTTCACACAGAGGTTACCATATAGTCCACTGAAAAAGTCCAATCTTTAAAATTAAGCGTTCAATATCTCGATTGAATCGAGATACTGAACGCTTTTTAATTTTGTAGTTTATAACAGAACTTTCCGCACGCAGCGTTCGTTTAAGATCAACACAATAGTTGATTAGATATGTATAAAAAAATTAAGTTACATATCGTATTTTTCTCGCTTTTTTGTTACATACTAAAAGTAATAGGAGTGAGAAGGATGAAAAAAGATAAGTTTTTAAATATGGAAACAGCTGAAGCAAACATTGAGTTGAATGAAATAATGAATGAGGACAATAAATTTACTTTCAAAAAAGGGGCTAGCTCTGCAACTGAGGCGAATATTGCAATCCAAGAAGAGTTCTATGCTAAAAATAACCAGGAGGAAGTACTGCCAACATACATCAACAATGACACCCCAGCAATTAAAATCTCTGGTAAAGATAAATAGCCAATTATCAGCAATATTTTGAAAATGCGAGTTCAAACCATTATCAGCTTTTTGAGATATCGGGCAATGAAGACTGGTATAAGTCCGAGCTTGCATCAAAGGAGCAGGTTGGCAAGTACAGGAATTTATGCAAAATATCCTGCCTTCCAGATGACCAATTTGAGAAAATACTTAAAAGCGTACAATTATATAAAAAGTCGCCCAACCTCTGATTTCACAGAATGTGGAGCAACTTTTTTATGCCCCAAAAAATTAACGTGAGGGTCTAGGTTCTAAACAATTAGCACATTTTTTCTGATTGCTATCTTTAAATTTTGTTAACGTTTTTTCAAAAAGATTTCCGCAAGAACATTTAAACTGAAGTTTTTGCGAGTACCCTGCATATTCTTTTGAAAGCAATGTACATTCTGAATTCTTACTAACGTAATCTCTTATTTGATCTATATTCCATTTTTTATTCATATCGACACCTCCGATGGCGTTATTATTTAAGTATAGGAAGAAGCATTAAATACTTTCCGTTCATTAGATTCATGAATTCCAAATCTACCTCAATGTGTTATTATACCACCACTTTAAGAATCCTTATACAATTTTCCACAGAAATATTGCTTAATGAAATTATTTCTGCTATACTAGATTACTATCAACAAATATATTTTGACATCCATACTATTGATTATTATATTAGTCGACATTAATGGGTGCCAAACCCGCAAGAGTTCTTTAGGAACAAAGAATTCTTTAGAAAAAAAGCATTATCTCCTTGGAGATAGTGCTTTTTTTATTTCGTAATAGTGTTTGTTCCCTGTGTCAGAAACAAACATTAAATTCATATCATTCACGTTTGTTCGAATTAACATGAATGTTTCTAACACAGGGTATATGTTTAAGATGATTTCTTTTCCAAAACTGCTTGTTTTCTTCCAGTTTTAGCACACCATCACGTATGCCAAGATCATCATATAAATTTTTCTAGTTCAGCTTTTGACATATTGTCTTTTTTCACTTGGTCTAATAGCTTCATTTGATTATCGACGGTAAGGAATGGAACTAAGTTAGAAGCTTGCAGGATAAATCCAATTTCCTTCAATCTGATTTTTGAACGTTTTTTTTCGTTAAAATCAGAGAGATTTTGTTGATTAATAATCAATATCTCCACTAGAAGGATTTTGTAACTCCCCGCAATCGTTAAAAATGTACTTTTTCCAGACCCAGACGGTCCAGTGACTGCAATGAGTTCCACTTTATCCGCAGTAAAGTTTGTTTCTTTAAGTGCATCTACCTGTTTATGTCCTGAACCAAATGTTTTTTTCACTTTCTTTAATTCCAATATCGCCATCCTATTATCCTCCTATCGGTTTTAGCGGATCAATTCTCACAATGGTTAATACAGAGAATACTGCTCCCAGAATAGCTACAACGGTTGGAAGACGTGTTGGAAGGAAGCAAGAATACAATATAAAAAGGTTATTGAGCTACCTTGCTATAATTTAAAAATCTTTCTATGCTACTTATAAATAAGTCGAGCTTTTTTATTTTTATAGTAAATAAACATTTCGCAACCAATTGTACAAGAATTTTATCACTTTCTAAACAACACAAAAAATCACCTCCAACTAGTAAGTTGGGGTGAATTTTTGTGTTGTTTTTACTAGCAACTCGATTCGACTTGATCAAAATTAGAAAGTAATAACTCCCAAGACAATTGCCGCTATAATCATGACAAAACATGATCCTAATGCCCATTTAATTATAAACTTTTGATGATCTCCAAATTCCACACCAGCCATACCAACAAGTAAGTATGCAGAAGCCATTAACGGACTCATCGCATGAACTGGTTGACCTAGTAAAGACGCACGTGCAATCTCTACTGGATCTACACCATAAGCTGCCGCGGTTTCAGCTAAGATCGGCAACACTCCGAAATAGTAAGGATCATTTGCCATAAAATAAGTAAACGGAATACTTGTTACAGCTGTAATGACAGCAAAACTCGAGCCTAAAGATTCTGGAATTATGGAAACTAAGCTATTCGCCATTGCATCAACCATTTCTGTTCCAGATAATATTCCTGTAAAAATACCGGAAGCAAAAACTAACCCAACAACCGCAAGTACATTTCCTGCATGATTAGTGATTCTTTCTTTCTGATGATCTAAATTTGGATAGTTAATCATAAGCGCAATAACAAAGGCAATCATAAATAAAGTAGATAACGGTAATACAGACATAACTAAACAAATAATCAGTGTAACAGTTAAAGCAAGATTGACCCATAACAATTTTGGTCGCTTATAGTCTGCCACTGTAGAAGTTGCAGCTAGCTCACTTAAAGCAAGCATCTCTTCTTTTGAATATTGAATCTTGGCAACTCCCAATCTTTTGCGCTCTTTTTTCCCAAGAATAAACGCAGTAAATAAGTTCCATAAAAGACCTGCAACCATAACAGGGATAAGCGGTGTAAACACATCTGCTACATCAAGCTGCAGTGCAGCTACTGCTCTCGCTGTTGGTCCACCCCAAGGTGTCATGTTCATAACACCAAATGAAAGCATTGCAACACATGTTAATATAAGCGGATTCATTCCAATGCGTTTATAAAGTGGGAGCATTGCAGATACGGTAATCATATAAGTTGTCGTTCCATCACCATCAAGTGCTACTAGCATCGAAAGGATAGCTGTACCTAAAACAATTTTTAATGGATCTCCCTTAACAAATGCTAAAATTTTTGAAACAAGCGGATCAAATAAGCCAGCATCGATCATAATACCAAAATAAAGTATAGCAAACATTAACATGACACCAGTCGGTGCAACTTGCTTTATACCATTTAGCATCATTTCTCCAATGCCTGGTCCAAATCCTCCTAGTAACGCGAACAAAATTGGTATCGCAACTAACGCAACCATCGCGGACATTCGTTTTGTGATAATTAAAAACATAAATACGGCAATCATTGAAAAACCTAAAAACGCTAACATACTATTTCCCCCCATACTTCTTTTCCCCATTGTCCTTCATCAAATATGACAAATAGTTTTACAATTTAGATATTAAATATAAATATAGAATAGCAGCTTCCTTATGTAAACGTTTACAAAATATTGTTATTTAAATACTTTATAGCTATTTCGTACATTTAGTTCATAATCTTATAATTTGTTAGCCTACGTCGAAAAACGCTTGGAAACTCCAAGCGTTTTTCAACTTAATTCTACTATGAAGATTAACAACTCTATTATGGAGTACGAATGATCTATAATGCCTTTACCGACTCCTCAAGAACATCCTGTCTACCAAACAGATACCTCAAAAAAATCGGCACGATGAACAAGATGAAAAAAACGCGAAATAACTGATAGGCGGCAACCATTGATACATCTGCCTGGACCGTATGTGCCGTAACACCCATTTCTGGTAAACCACCTGGAGCTATACATAAAAATGCAGTTGTCATTGTAATCGGATAGATCATATGTAAGCCGTAAGCTAAAACGAGAGCAAAACCGACAATCAATAATCCAGAAATAAACGAAAATGGCAGTAGTTTTTTCCAATTTTTCAACATATTAATGTTGATTCCAAGACCTAAATAAACACCTAAGCATAGTTGCGCAAGTACGATAAAAATGGGAGGTAGTTGAGGTGTTTCAAAGCCACTTACAGTTAAAATAGCTGATGAAAGTAATGGCCCTATAATCCACGGAGTTGGACATTTGAAGCGAACTGCACATGCAGTGATAAATAGAACAATCGCAAGAACTGTAATAACCTGAAAAAAGCTACCGTATTCAGTTTGTGTTACTAGATCGATTGTAGGTTTACTTGGTTGTGTACCACCACTTGAAAATGCATGAATCGATAGTGTTGGTACAATGAAAATAACGGTTAACATTCTAATTGTTTGCATGAATGTAACAACTGTTGAATCCGCTCCCTTGATCTCTTCGCTCAATACAACCATTTGGGATAACCCACCTGGTGTCGTACCCATAACAGCACTTGGAATATTAATACCAGTTAACTTGGAAACAAAAAAAGCAATTGCCAGTCCAAAAACTACCATGAGAATAGTAATAATAGCCATCGATGGCAACTGGTCTACAATCTGACTCGCACTAGCAATCGTAAACGATAAACCCATACTATAGCCTAATAACATTTGACCACCGTTTCTAAAACTTACCGGCCAATATAAATCCCGTTTTGTTAGTAGCTTCCAAATCAAAATAGCCGTTAATGGCCCTAACATCCATGACAATGGTAAATTTAATAGGTTGAATAAAAAACCACCTAATAGGCCACATAGTAAAGTTTCTACAAATGGAAGTTGGCTTTGTTTTCTTATATTTATTAACTTTGTAATAGGTGTAAAAATCATGATGCCCTCCCATACTTACTACTCATCTACATACGAACAAAACGAGGCTGCCCGTGGTCGTGTTAACATGCTCAACCAGTAAACGATACGGTGGAAGTGTTGTTAACACATATTCTAAAGCAACCTCGTAATAATAAAACAGCTTCGATCCGAGTAGTTGTGATTGATGTATAATTTTGCTAATATCGTACAGCTATTACAATAAGAAGTAAATATTACGAAATATTCGTTCATAAAATTCATTTAAACTATTTTGTTTATTCTGTTCAAGATATATTAGTCTTCATCATCAACCTTCATTAAGGCCTCATACATCTTCCCCTGCTCTTCTAAAAATTTAGAAGTTTCACTACTATTCTTATAAAAATCTTTCCACATAAACTCCTGTAGCGTTTGTTGCCATTTATCTGTTCGCACCATTTTTTCAATCGTTCTATCCCAAAAATGAATTTCATCCTTCGTCATATTAGGCGGTCCCATAATCCCGCGCCAATGTTCAAAAACTAAGTCAATTCCTTCTTCTGACCATGTAGGGATTTCAGGAAGTTCTTTTAGTCTTTCATCAGATGAGATTACGAGTAGTTTTACTTGATTCAAATCATAATATTTTTTAGCCTCAGCTAACGTCATAGTTGCAACATCTATTTGCTTTTTTAATAGTGCCTCCACTACTTGGGCACTGCTTTCATATGTAAAAAAGTCAAGTTCTTTTGGTTGTAATCCAGCTTGTTTGCTCGCTAATACAAAAGAGAGCTGATCGTCATTCCCTAATCTTGGAGAAACGCCAATTTTATAATCACGGGGAGTTTCTTTCAAATTTTTCATTAAGCTTTTTGCACTATTGATGCTTGAATCTTTCGATACGATAACAACTTCCCACTCTGTAGCCAAAATAGCGATTGGTGTAAAATCTTTATAGGTTATCTTACTTTGACCTAATAAATGATTAGTAATGAGCAAGCTGGAATTGATGGCTAATACATGATCCTTTTGCTGCTTTGTATATTTCCAAGCTAACTCTCCACCAGCCCCAATTTTATTCAGTACACGAATATCCCCGTCAATTAGTTTTTCACTCATTAAAACGTCTTGTATCGCTCGTGCAGTTAAGTCCCATCCTCCACCAATAGAGCTTGGGGCAATAATCGTTATTTCCTCTGGATTCACTTCCTGATTCTCTTCCGGTGAACACCCGGTTAAAAGCATAACCAAAAGTGTGAAACCTACCATTATTTTTTTCCTCATTGTTCATCCCTCGTTAACTTAATCAAATACACCTCACATGCCGGCATTCATCTCACCACTTATAGCAGTAGAATACTTCTGCCGAATGTTCGTTGCATCTTGCTTGTTATTCTATCAAGTAATATTTCCGCTGAGGTCTTCCTACAATTCCATATTCATGTTTAGCTGTGCAGACATCTATCGAAACAAGATACTCTAAATATCTTCTAGCAGTCGTTCGAGATACCCCCATCTCTTCACTCATTTCATCGATGGAGACGCCTCTAAGCTCTTCCACCACTTCTTGCACTTTCTTTAAAGTATGGCGATCAACACCTGTAGGGAGATCATTTTGCAATATGGTAGATTGATTAGTGATTCCAAAGAATCGATCAATCAATTTTTGATCCATCTCCTCACTAAAACTAAGTAATTCTTTCTTTCTTTTATAATCTTCTATTGTTTCTACAAATTTCTTCATCGTTACTGGCTTTAATAGATAGTTGGATACACCATATCTGACAGCTTTCTCAAGCATTGTTCTTTCCGTTGCAGCAGTCACCATAATAATATCAATGGTCGGAAAACGCTCTCTGATTTTCGATAATAAATCAGTACCAAGTTCATCAGGCAAATAGATGTCTAGTAAAAGTAGATCCACTTCATTTTCACTTAAAAGTTCCATTGTTTCTTTCGCATTTAGCGCCTTCCCGACCAGTTTTACATCCGTTATTTTCTGCAAAAACTGCTCTTGAACTTGTGCAATTCGAAAATCGTCCTCTGCTATTACAACCTTAATCACTTTATTCCACTCCTTACTCTATCTATCTCAAAACCTTTTTTGGAAGGTAGACTGTAAAAATAGACCTTCCATTGCGTTCATTACTCACTTCAATGGTTCCGCCTAATGATTCTACAATGCGCTTCACATTGTATAGGCCATACCCCCTATTTTCGCCCTTAGAAGAGTATCCCATCGTAAACAAAGACTCTAACAAGTCATCTGAAATTCCTTTTCCGTTGTCTGTTACTTCTATGATAATATCGTTTCCTAGTCCCGTAATGGAAAAATTCACTCTTTTCTCTTTCTGATGTGCAACTGCATCCAGTGCATTATCGATAAGATTCCCTATAATGGTAACGATATCTGCTACCTCAATATGACTTGGTAAAGGATCTACGTAACTGCCTGCATCAATTACAAGGGTAATTTTCTTTTCTGATGCTTTTCCAAGTTTACCTAACAAAATAGCTTGGACATTTGCATCATGGATTTGATTAAATAATATCTGGTTTTGCTGTTGATGAGTGATAGACTCTTTTTGAATAAATTCTAATGCATCCTGATACCGTTCTAATTGTAATAATCCTGATAACAAATATAATTTATTGGCGTACTCATGTGTTTGCGCACGAAGTCCCTCTGAATAATCACGCACTTCTGTTATCGTATTCATAAGCTTTTTTAATTCCGTTTTATCGCGGAAACTAGAAACGACTCCTACAACATTTCCATTTTCAATAATCGGAATTAAATTGAAGATGAACATTTTTTCATTAATCAAGACCTCCACGTTATGAGCAGTCTTTCCTGTTTGTAACACATCATCGATTTTAATATCTTGCAGGACATGTCCAATATGCTGACCTATAAAATCTTCTTCATTAAGATTCAACATGGACTTTGCGGAATGATTGATTAAAGTTAATAATCCATTCTCATCAATAGCGATAATTCCTTCTTTGACGGATAAAAGAATTGCACTTCTTTCCCTATACAAGGAAGCAATTTCATGTGGTTCCAGTCCTAGCGTGTCTTTTCTAATGCTTTTTGTGAGAAAAATACCACCAATGATTCCCAATAGTAAAACAATTGATGATGCAATAATAATGATTTTAATTCGTTCATATATACTCTGATAAATATCCTTTTCCAAAAACTCGACGGATACTGTTCCTATCACCTGTGTATATTCACCAAAATCCGCAATAATAGGGACTTTCCCAACTAAAACGGAACCTTGCTCCCGTTCCACTTCAAAATTGTTAGAACCCCCAAAAATTAACGCGTGATAACTTGTGTCGTCTAAACTCTTTTGACCGACCAGGCTTGGATTTACGTGTGAATAAATGATTTCCTCGCGACTTTCGATGATAATATTTGACGCATTTACCTGATCTTTTACTTGCTCAGCAATTGGTCTGAAGTGAGTTTCTATATCTTTTTTTTCAATAGCATCCCTAAGTTCAGGCATGAGAGAAATCGACTTAGCCGATTGTAAAGCTAATTGTTTCACTTGATTCCTTGTATCAACCGATTGCATATATGCAAATATGCTTGCGAGAAGAATAATGATTAAAAGAATTAACGAACTAATTAACCCTAATATTTTTGTTTGTAATGGAATATTTTTTAAATTATTCATTATCATAACTCTTTTCTTAAAATACTATCTTTCTAATCATAGCATTTCGTCAAACGAATTTACATCTTCGCAAGCACCTTCCTCTTCACTACAAAGGATGACGGAGGAGAAATGAAGAACACCTGATTTTTATAGACACCAAAAAACCTTCTAATCAAAATTGATAATCCGTTCACTTGAATGGTACAAAACACAAATTAAACACACAAATGGACTGTTAATTGTATGCTAATTAACAGTCCACTTTTTATTAATATATAGAGGGAATACGTTTACTTCTTATCAATATGAAAATTACATAATTAAATAACATTAGACCTTCGAATGAGGCGGAATTTTCAAAGAATTGCCACCATTAATGTAATCATTTAGAAAGGGGTGTTATTTTGATAAAAGGTCTATATGAAGCACATTTGCCAGGAAAATCGCTTGGCATGATGAAGACACTGCTTTCCTTTGGATTGAAGAAGGTAAAAGCTGGTTGGGTTTGGGGGAAGGAAATGAGTATCAAACTCCATATCACCCTTCTTTACGACACATTGCTTTTCAGGTTTCACATGAAGATTTAAAAGAGTCTTTAAAATGGTTAGATTCTATTAAAGTTGAGGGAGTGCCATTTGGTGGTAGAAAATCTATTGAGCCATTTATTCTACCACATCAAGGCAATGCTTCAGTTTATTTCAATGACCCAGATGGTAACAGTTTAGAATTGATGTGTTATGTTGAAGTTCCAAATAATCTAAAACATATTACAGAAAAGTTGCCCTTTGAAGATTGGGAGAAATTAGCTGTAAATAAATTAAAATGATAGAATGCATAATTTTTTTCTTATTTCTTCATTTACACTTAATACTACTTCTCCTGTGTTTAAGCCTACCTATCATTAAAATGCATGTAAAATTAGGCCGATTGTAGAGTAAATAATTACCGTAAAGTAAATAACAATCATGTGCACTAAGGAGAATATAAACATTTTATTTGACCAGTCTTTCATATCCATTTTGCGAGAGCCAAATAAACTTAACCCCAACCAAGATAGACCCAAAACAAGTGAAACCAAAGTTAGACCTAAACTTAACGGTAAAAATAAAAAGCTAGATAGCACCAATAAAATTAAATAGAAATTAGTTTGGATATACGTACGTTTTCGGTCTTTTACAACGGGGAGCATCGGAATTTTTGCTGCAGCATAATCTTCTTTCTTACGAATAGCAATAGCATAAAAGTGGGGCATTTGCCATATTACCATTATTAAAAATAATGCCCAACACGCTGGATGCCAAATATCTGGACCGACTGCTGCCCAACCGATTAAAGGAGGCATTGCACCTGAAATACTTCCAACTTCCGTATTCCATATGGTATAACGTTTTGTCCACATTGTATAAGGGACTACGTAGAAAAATACCCCTAAAAACCCAAGAAAAGATGCTAACGGAGAGGCTAAATACAATAAAATTAATCCGATCACTAATAATAAAATTGCAACTAATAAAACTTTCTTAATCGATATGGCGCCTGTAACAGTCGGTCGAACTTTTGTACGGGCCATGATGGCATCAATATCGCGATCGTAAATGTTATTGAACGAACCAGCCGCTGCAATAACAGCTGCTGTTCCTAAAAATGCAAAAACTATATTCCAAATATTATCTGCAAAACTGTATTGATATGTAAATAAAGCCAGCATTAATCCTGCGACCATTGGAATTAGATTTGACTTGATAATTCCTGTTTTAACTACTTGAGCCCATAACGTCTTTTGTGATTGCTTTTTCATTATATTTTATAGCTCCTTATTTATACTCGAACTAATATAACCTAATTGATTAGCAAAATTGCTAAAATTGAAATTACTGAGTGGTTTAATGGAAAAAAGAAGACCAGCAACGACTAGCTGATCTTCTTTTTCTAATTATAGGATAAAGCTTACAATTACTGCCGATAAAACGCTTACTAAAGTTGCACCGTATAAAAGTTTCAAGCCCATTCGTGCTACAACGTTTCCTTGTTTTTCATGAAGACCTTTTACAGCACCTGAAATGATTCCAATAGAAGAGAAATTGGCAAATGAAACAAGGAAAACGGAAATAATTCCGATTGATCGTTCACTTAAGCCTGACGCTAAATCATTTAAGGAAAGCATTGCTACAAATTCGTTTGTAACTAGTTTGGTAGCCATAATACCGCCTGCTGTTACTGATTCTGAAACAGGAATACCCATTAAAATCGCAAATGGAGCAAAGACATATCCAATAATTTCTTGGAACGAGATGCCAAATATCATATCAAATAAGGTATTGACTCCTGCCATTAGTGCAACAAATCCAATTAACATCGCCGCAACTATGATTGCAACCTTGAATCCATCCATAATATATTCGCCTAGCATTTCAAAGAAGCTTTGTTTTTCTTCTTGCACAACAAGGAGATCTTCTTCTTCGGATACAGTGTAAGGATTAATGATGGAAGCAATGATAAATCCTCCAAATAAATTAACCACGATCGCAGTTACGACATATCTCGGTTCAATCATCGTCATATAAGCTCCGACAATAGACATCGATACAGTAGACATCGCTGACGCACTTAGTGTATATAGACGTTGAGGGGATAATTGTCCAAGCTGTTTTTTCACGGTTATAAATACTTCAGATTGCCCAACAATAGCGGATGCTACTCCGTTGTAAGATTCCAATTTACCCATGCCGTTTACTTTACTGATTACCCAGCCCAACCATTTCATAATGAAAGGTAGAACTTTAATATGCTGCAGAATTCCGATTAGTGCTGAAATGAATACGATTGGAAGTAAAGCAGTTAAGAAGAAAGTAGCTTGTCCTTCATTCACAAGGCCACCAAATACAAAATTGATTCCTTCATTAGCGAATTCTAGTAATTTTGCAAACCCAGCTGCAATTCCCTCAATAAGAATCAATCCAAATTTAGTATTCAGTAATAAAAAAGTTAAAATTACCTGAATAATGATCATCTGGATAATTGGTCTAATTTTTATTTTTTTACGATTGTTACTTGCAACCCATGCAAGACCCAGCACAACAATTAAGCCTATGATTGAGATTAAATAATTCATGTAAATTTTATGCCTCCACAAAGTTGTAATTTTAGAAGATTGGACGTCTGACCATCCAACTTACTTAGTATACATTCTTAACTCAGTTTGTCCAAATACTATTTTTTACATGTTACCCATCTTGATAAAAGAATATTATATTTTATGTAAGCGGTTCACCAAATTGTAACACTTTGACCGAATTCATTTGAATTCTAGACATTTGCACGAACGGGATGACACAACCAAAAAGCCACGATTACCGAATCATCTTCGGTAATCGTGGCTTTTAAATTTCTTATGTCATAGTTTTTAGGAATTGACAGGAACTGCTTTGCCTTATTTTCCTTCCCTACGTTCTTTATTTTAGCTGTTTTCTTTGTTCTTCACAAAATAATAAGCAGTAATCCATGTCGTAATCGGAATAACTAGTGTTACTCCAATTCCAGCACAAAGGATGGTAATCATTTCTGCACTAAAAATTTTTGAATTGACAACTTCCCCAACAGAATACGCTAAATCTTTAAACCATATAAGTAATGCTAAGTAACCTCCAAAGAACGCAAAAAACAACGTATTCGCACTTGTTCCTAATATATCTCTGCCAATAGTTAAACCAGAGAGAAACAGATCTTTTCGACTAATGTTCGGTTGGTGAAAATGGATTTCCCGCATAGGAGATGAAACCGCTATGGCCGTATCCGTAATAGCACCTATCGTACTCATAATAATCACAGATACTGTAATTTTAATAAAATCCACTTCTATTAATAAGGAATACATTCCAATTTCCCCTATCTCTTCTTCCCCAAACCCTTGAATCATGGCCTTGTTAGTGATGAATATAATAAATAACAATAAAATAACAATGCAGATAATCGTTGAAAAAAATGCTGTTTTTGTTTTGCTATTCACTCCATTAATATAGAAAAGATTGATGCAACTAATCACTACACATGCAATTAATGTTAAAATTACTGGATCAATATTCGGGTCGTTCATCAAAATGACAGTTACAATGATGATACCAAAGTTGAAAAATAAAGCGAAAAAAGATCGTACTCCTTTTCTTCCGCCAATAAGGGTCATCAATAGGAATAATATCCCCGCCAATAGCACTAATACATTCATAGTTTTGCCCTCTTTCTATTCACGAAAAATATTGTCGTATAGAGACCAATCGGAATGGTTAACACGATTCCTATCCCCCCAGCTAACGCTCGAGCCAATTCCAGCGAAAGCGTGAGAGAAATCGTATAACCAAATGGAGCTGCATTCTTAAAATACAGAATAAGCGTGGGAATCGAACCACTTACATAGGCAAAAAACAAAATATTGGTCATGGTTCCCATAATATCTTTCCCGATTTCCATCCCTGATTTTATAAGTGCTTTTACGGATATTTGGTTATTTTTCTCGTACAACCCGAAAATCGATGAAGACATTGTAATAGCTACATCCATCACGGCTCCTAAAGAGCCTAGGAATAATCCTGCCATAAATACCATTCGATAAGGTCGGGTGATAAATTGCATTTCCTCATATCGAAGTCCCTTTTCGCCCGTTACTAATAGAACGAGGTACGTAATTAAGAGTGAAATAAAAGTTCCTAGTAGGGTCGCTATAATAGCTGCATATGTTTTCTCATTTAAACCGTTAGCAAGTAACAAAGAAATGACCGTAAATAAAATAACACTTATCCCACAAATCCATAACAGACTTTGATCAGAATTGTGGAGATAGATATCTAATGCATAGGATAAAAGCACGGCATTAAATATTAAACTAATGAAAGAAAACAGCCCCTGCTTTTTCCCTACAATCAGTAATACAAAAATAAATACCCATGTAATCAACAACAAATATTTATCACGTTTGACATCCAGAATTGTCCCAGTTAATTCCGCATATTCTTTCATATTTTGATCGATTTTTATAAATAATTCATTTCCAATTTGAAACTCATGATCATTGGCTTTAGATTGTGAGTATTCATTTGTCAAATGAATCTCCTTCCCTTTATCTTTTCCATTGATCAATTGTGCAATTAAATGTTGTGTATATAATGTATCTTCATTACCATTTATATCAATTACTTTCGTTACATCTTCTATATTTGTCTTTATAACCTTGGCTATTGGTCTCTCATATAAGGAATGGTTATTAAAAACAAAAATAACTGAACCTATAAAACAACATAGGAGTATGGTGAGAAAGATTTTATGTTTGGAGCTCATCTTTTTATATATACTTCCAACCAAATTCATTCATAGACCTCCGATAAAATAATGTATCTAGATTATAACTTTATTATATCTATAGAAGAAATCAATTTGAAATTTCAGATGAATTGATTGTGCTATATTAGTTTAAAAAAGACAGGACTGCCTCGATGAAGAGAAAGCCCTATTTTTATTTCTATATGTTAAAAGCTTTTGACTCCTCTAAAATTATCCGCAAGCGTCATTGGTGCCTCTAGGTCGACTAGGAATAGCACAACGGTTGTATCCTTTGTCATTTGGATTGTTGTTAACTCTTCCACAGAACCTGAAATTGCATCGCCTTTATGAAGGCTTTTCCCACGTGCGCTAAATTCGCCGCCCATCACATATAACCAAGGTGTATAACCATCGAAACATATGTATTTATAAACTGACACAGGACGGATGAATCATTAAACATCCAAAAAGCCACGATTACCGAATCATCTTCGGTAATCGTGGCTTTGAATTTTTTTCTTAGGAATTAACAGGAACTGCTTTGTCTTGTTTTCCTTCTTTACGTTCTTTAGCTTCTTCAGCAGCAGCTGTAAACAATACGTCAGAAGATGAATTCAGTGCAGTTTCACAAGAATCTTGCACAACCCCGATGATAAAACCAACACCAACCACTTGTATGGCAACATCAGCTGGAACACCAAATAAACTACATGCTAGTGGGATAAGTAATAGTGATCCGCCTGCAACACCTGATGCACCTGCAGCAGAAATTGCTGCAATAACCGTAAGCAAAAGTGCGGTCATAAAATCAACTTCAATACCGAGCGTGTTTACTGTTGCAAGTGTTAGGACAGCAATAGTAACGGCTGCGCCAGCCATATTAATAGTTGCACCTAGTGGAATGGACACTGCATAAGTATCCTCATCTAAGCCAAGTTTTTCACATAATTTCATATTTACTGGAATATTTGCAGCAGAACTACGTGTAAAGAATGCCGTAATACCACTTTCTCTTAAAACCATTAAAACAAGTGGATATGGATTTTTTCGCGTATAGATAAATACTAGTAACGGATGTACGACAAATGCGATAAACAACATACACCCAACTAAAATTAATATTAATCTACCGTATTCAAGTAAAGCAGATAAACCACTTGTTACAATTGCATCAAATACAAGCCCCATAATACCGAGCGGTGCTAAATTGATCACCCATTGTACTACTTTGGTGATGGCATCTGAAAAACTACCTAACATTTCTTTCGTATTTTTACTGGCATTTTTTAGTGCAAGCCCAAGTACGATTGCCCACATTAATATACCTAAATAGTTAGCATTTATTAATGCATCAATTGGATTGGCAACTATGTTAAATAATAATGATTGGATAACTTCTAAAATACCCTCAGGTGGTGAAAGATCTTCTGCGCCTGTTTTGAGTGTTAATGTAACTGGGAACATAAAGCTTGCAACAACAGCGACAACCCCTGCTAAGAATGTACCAAGAGCATAAAGAACAAGAATCGATTTCATATTCGTTTTCTTACCACTTTTATGACCGGCAATGGCATGCATCACTAAAAATAATACTAATATTGGTGCAACTGCCTTTAATGCACCGACAAATAAGGAACCTAAAATAGTTACCCCACTTGCGGCATTAGGAACGGTTAAAGCTAAGATAGCACCGACAACAATACCAATGATAATCCTTTTTACTAGGCTCATTTGATTCCATTTAATTAATAAATTTTTCATCATACTATCCCCCAACATTATCTAATAACTTACTTGATAAAACAGCCACTTCTCCCCGTTAAAATAATATGTACTTATTTTATCATTAAATAGACTGATATTTTATCTTAACACAAGCCTTTAGAATTTTAAATTGTTTTTTTATGTTATTTTTTAGGATTTATTTTTAATTTTTTCCTGTTTTAGCCATAATTTTGAGTGTTTCTTACAGAGCATCATGAAAACAATAATAAGGCCACGATTACTGAATTATCTTCAAATGATGTAGAACAAGGCGGAGAAACTTCTTTCCCTAAACTGAATTTTTCAGATCACCCAAAAAAGGTATGGTAGTTTATTTCGAGTATTTCAGATGCTTGAAAAAGCCAAAATAGAAACGTAGAGTAAAATCTGAGTACAAAAAAAAACCATTTGATGTTAGCGCATCAAATGATCCAAATTCCAAATATAATAGTAGATTACCTTCAAGGGGATTGGCTATTGAGGTTAGTAACCCATCTGAGCTTTATGGTTAAATGATAGAATTGATACAATCAATGCTGTGTACGCTACTGCAAACATAAAGCTTCGAATACTGTCACCGGCACCACCGCATTTCATGTACAACACCTCTCAATATCCATTTATGTTGGTTTATCGCAAACTCTTCCTACGTTCAAAACAATGTTGAATAAACTCTTTTAACACCTTCATTTTTTCCTTTGTATCTATTACTTCTAAAGGAATACATACTTCATTGTTTTTCAATTTGAACTTTCTTAGCTCGGTAATATCAAAAGCTAGCTTCGCCTCAATATGCTGTTGAAGTTGTTCACCTAAATCGGTCTTCTTATCTCCAGGCGCAACATGAAGTATTAAACATTGATAATTTTTATTTCCATGTAATGTTGCAAACTTGGGCTGAATACCGAGAAAGGTAAAAGGCTTGTAACCTATTATTAAATTCTTTTCAGCAATCGTACATCTTACTTGAAAACTCATTAAGTATTGATGTAATTCATTAAATGCTAATAAATTATTCATCTTTCATCTCTCCCAGATTATATTTCTCCATAAGCTGCTTTGCTTGTTCAATCCCTGCTTCTGTTAAATAAACAGATTTTGATTTTATGCCACCACGTAAATAATCCAGTTCCTTCAGCTGATCAAGCGCTTCAAATGAATGGCCTTTCCAGCTTCTTTGTATTGTTTCCGGAAAATCTTCTTCCTTCCATGATGTTAAATAAAGTAGAAGTAATGTTAGCTCTTCTATTTCTTTTTTCATTATTATTTTGCACACCTTTCCTTTTAGTTTTCCCTATGGTCAGAAACAAACATGAATGTTTCTCACAGGGTAGTTTCTTTGTCCTCGACGTTTGCTCCTAATAGAACTATATACCCCATTTTTTTCTTAATTACCTAAGCCTACCTATAATCAAAATGTTTACGGAACAAAATACTTAGCAAGTCAATTCGCTCCCCATTGTTCATCGCTTTAAAATCCTTAAATATTTCATCAGCAGACAATCTGGGTTCTTCAGTTACATTAGCAAAATACTTATCTAGCACATTTTTCGGTGCTCTTTCACCATAATGTTCTCTGGAAAAGATATTTAACAGCTTAATTTTTTCTTCGTCCTCCATATTATTCATTGTTTGTAAAACTTTCTTAACTCCTTTTTCGAGAGTATCCTCGTCGTCTCCATACATAGCCTCATAGTTTAATTTAGTTATTTCCTCAATAGTGTGTATCTTCTTCCAAAATGCTTTTCAGATAAAGCCATTAATAACTTTATGCGTTCTCCATTTTCCATTTTTTCCATAGCCGTTAATAACTGCTCAGCAGTCATTTTATTATCCGTCAAGGTAGTCGCTTCTTCAGTATTAGCATCCATTAAATTCATGCCACCACCCGTCAACCATTTATGACTCTCTACTAGTTCTATAAACTCATCAAGAAATGTATCCATATCAATCTCAGTAATAGATTCATTGTCCTCATGAACAACAAAAAACTCTACATTGATTCCCATTTTTTTAGGTTCCGTCATGCGACACCATCCTAGCAACATATTTTTTCACTATTTCCTCTTAAATGTGTAATCTGAGTCAGAAACAAGCGTAAACTAAGAATAACATGTGAGTACAATAAAAAAAGACCATTTGATGTTTGCGCATCAAATGATCCAATATATAGGTTCCCTTTAAGGGGATTGGCTATTTAGTAGATAATAACCCATCTGAACTATACCAGATTCGAGTTGTAGACTTTACGAAACTTATAGTAACTAGAAATTTTCCAAGGAATAAGATAGCCACATGCAGCGATGAAGAAGAGCAGCATCCGAGAATCCGAATCCATATCAATGATTCCACGAATGGTCCATCGTATGGCGAAAATTAATACAAACAAAATGACGAAGGCTAAGCTTTTCTTTACATAGATCATTCTATCCTCCCGTCTTTCATAGCCGGTCGTAAGGATTAAAGGGATGGAGAGAACACATCCTAACAGCAACGCGACAGCAACTTCGAGTGATGTTACCTCTGCATTCGGGTTCATGATTAGTGCCGATCCTGGTGTTAACAAAAATAGCGTTATAATTATTCGAGTTCCTTTGCCTCTAATAGGTTTGAACATGGAGACAACTTGACGATAAAAAATTAGGGCAGCAACAAGGATAATTATGATAAAAATGGGATTATAGTTCATTAACAAACCACCTTTCGAGTTATTTGACTATCTCACTCTTTTAAAGAGCCAAACAGGAAAAATATATAGACTTCAGACCTATAAATATATCAAATTATTCATTCTCCCTTTTCTCACTAATCCTTTGAGTCGTCTTTGTAGTCAGATTGCAGTTGTTAGATCAAAAAGACATTATTAGGTGGATGACAGGCACTGTTCTAAAAATTCTTCGAAATATTGTCTAGGCAGAGATTGATGATCCTTTTGTAATTGGCTTTTTACTACTGCGACGAGTTCTAGTTTTGGAACTATGAAAATATATTGCCCAAATAAACCACTAGCATAGTAATAATCAATGGGATTGTCGGACGCAGAATTCTCATATATCCATAGTTGATATCCATAACCAAAAGTACCATGTGATAAGGTTTCAACATGTTTATTAGGTGATTTTGATTGAGATATCCACCCTGATGAAATCAATTGTTTTGAAAAATAATTCCCCTTGTTTAGAAGCAGTATTCCAATTTTCATCATATCTTCCAAGCTCATTGAGATGCTAAACCCTCCACCTTGAATACCTTGAGGGTCATTTACCCAAATATATTTTTTAATTCCTAATGGACCAAATAGATATTTTTCAGCAAATGCAGCTGTTGAAATTCCTGAAACTTGTTTTATTATGGAGCTTAGCAAATGGGAATTTCCAGAATTGTACTGAAAGGTTGAACCAGGTTTATGTAACATAGGTTGCTCTAAAATAAATTTAACCCAATTTTTTGACCCTTGGAAATTTCCCGCTTCTACCCCTGAGGTCATTGTAAGCAAATGAAATATGGTTATTTCTCTTTTCATAGATTCCTTTGATTCAAGTAATTCTGGAAAAAAGTTAAAAATTGGATAATTGACATCTTTAATTAAACCTTTATCAATTAGGATTCCAATTAAGATAGAAACAATGCTCTTTGTAATTGAATAAACCTTAGTAGGCTTTTCTCGAATCTTCTTATTCTTCATGTATTCAAATACCCGTTCATTCCTCTGATTTATAATAAATCCTTCAATTTTTACACTTTTAAGTTTCTTTTCTAAATTATTTAAAGTAATGATATCCAAAACTTACCCCCCTTGTAAAAAGTAGCACCTTCTACATATTCGGTATAAAGTATTGTTTTCCTCCTTCTGCCATGCTCTCAAACTCTTGTAAATAAAGCAGCTCTGATTTTAATAAGCCAAAGAACTCGATGACTGCATTATCTAGACAGTTGCCCTTACGGGACATAGTTTGTGCTATCCTATTTGACTGGTTATCACTATTGAATTTTTTCCAACAGCAATAATTTAGAAACAACTTTATAGTAAAATGAAAAAATAGATGCTTTTTGGAGGATATGTAAAATGAATACTGTAAAGAAAACCATATTAATAGTAGAAGATGAGGAATCCATATACGATATATTATCTTATTCTTTACGGAAAGAAGGATTTAGTGTTTATGGCGCTTCTACCGGGAAGAAAGCTTTAGAATATCTTCAAGGAATAGAAATAGACCTAGTTATCTTAGACTTAATGCTGCCTGATACAACAGGCTTTGAGTTATGCAAAGATATTACATCTACTAGTAATTTACCAATCCTAATGCTAACTGCTCGTAATGATATTGTAGATAAAGTTTTGGGACTAGAACTCGGAGCTGAAGATTATATGACCAAGCCATTTGATGTAAGAGAAGTCATTGCAAGGGTAAAAGTATTACTAAGGCGAAATTCATCACAAACTCCCTATCACTCTATAAAAGTAAATGAATCAATTCATATTGATCCTCGTGCATACGCTGTCTTCCAAGACGATGAGGTGGTCGTGCTAAAGCCTAAAGAATATGAGTTACTATTATTATTAGCTCAACATAAAAATCGTGTATTTTCACGAGAAGAGATCCTCGATATCGTTTGGGAGATGGATTATGAAGGAGGACTTCGGACGGTCGATGTTCATGTACAGAGAATCCGGAAGAAACTTGATCCCTCCATTATTGAGACTGTTTTTGGAATCGGATATAAAATGAAGGGAAACTAAACGATGAAATGGACCATTCGTAAAAAATTCTTTGTAGGCTTTTTCTTTTTGTTTTCTGTGGCTGCATTTCTATTTAACTTCGTATTGGCAAATATGCTAGAAAAGCATACGACAACTAACTTAGAATCAAATGTTACCACGTTACAATTTGCAACGAAACAATATATGAAACAATTTAATCAATTACATAAACAAGACGGAAGCTTTTTTACAGAAGATAGTTACACCATTGCAAATGAGCTTAGTAAAATCAATGACCAAAGTGTGGCTCTATATGATGCAGTTGGGCAATTTTTATATGAAGCTGCCCCCATCGACCAACCGTTACTCATTGAACATCAACGTTATCAAACGAATGTAGAAAATGACAGTAGTGAAGAATTAAAACAAGCATTTCAAAATAAATCTGCCTACACTATTCAACCTGTTGAAAATGGTACACTTCTTTATTTTGCTTATCCGCTTTATATCGACGATACCTTTTATGGTGTCATTCGATTTACCGCTGATTATACAGATGTTTTTCAGCATAACGAACGATTATTAAGAAGCTTTACTCTACTTACCATCTTTTTATTTTTAGGAGTCTTTATCATTTCTTTATTAATAACAAACCAGCTCACTAAACCACTTCATAACTTAACAAATGCGACCAAAAGAATGGCTCAAGGTGACTATCAGCCCATTCCTGCCATCCATCGAACGGATGAAATGGGCGATCTTGCGAAGCATTTTAAGCTGATGCAACATGAAATTCAGCAGCATATCCAGACAATTGAACTGGAAAAAGAGAAGGTCATGTTATTAGAAGAAAAGCGTCGAAACTATTTTAATAATGTCACCCATGAATTAAAAACCCCCCTTACGACAATATCAGGCTATGCACAAATTATTGGGGAAAAGGATTTTGATGATGCTACCTTTCTTAGCAAAGCGGCTCAAAAAATAAGAAGTGAAAGTGATCGTTTAAATGAAATGGTCAACCAATTACTAACATTATCAAAATATCAATCGGAGACTCCAAATAAACGAACGGAGGTATTCGATATATATCCGCTTGTGCAGGCGATTGCTGAGGACATGCAGATGAAAGCAACACAGAATGATAGTAACATTGTGGTAAGTGGAGAGCCATTTGTTGTGGAAGGCAATCAAAATGAAATGAAACAACTCTTTATCAATTTGATCAATAATGCTATTCAGCATGGTAAACCAGGTCACGATATTGACATCGAGGTACGTGGTCAAATCCTATTAAAAAATGCATGCTCCCCTATCCCTCCAACTATTTTGGGACATATCTTCGAACCTTTTGTCCACCAGAAAAAAGAAGGTAGTACGGGTTTAGGCTTATTTATTTGTGCCAATATAGTCGAACGTCATAAAGGAACCATTAGGTTTGAAGAAAAATTGGGACAGGCAGTTGTAACAGTCACCATTCCTCGTTGGCAACATTCTGGCAACAAGTCATACATAATTTGAAACAACATTTCCTTATGCTATTTATGCAAGCTACTAATAGGAGGAATAAAGAGATGAAAAGAAAATGGCAAGGAATTGCAGTACTCACAATATGCAGTATGATCGCAGCAGGATGCACGCTCAATGGAAACGCATCTTCAGAAACCGTAACAATTTCCGAAGACGTCAAATTAGAAAGTGCTTTAGCGGATGGAAGTATTATCGCAAAACATGATGGTTCCATACCTATTGATGTAGAAGTTAGCTACACAGGTTTCAAAGGGAATAATTTATTTTACAATCAAAATAAAGCAACGTACCATCTTGATCTGGAGACGATGAAAAAAGAGAAAATAGCAGATGAACCATTCTATTTGTTATCTGAGAACGGTAAACGCGCCTTGTCTCTTGTGAACGAAGAATTTTATGTACTCGATTTTCAAACGAATACGAAACAGTTTATTGGAACAGGTTCAGAAGAATATATGACATACTTTGGCAATGAAGAAGGTTCAACAGTCATTCAAGTCATTGATAAGGAAAGTGATATAGTTATAGAAAAAACAAACCTTTCAACTGAACAAAAAACTTCATGGACAATCTCAGACATGTTTGATTGGGACGGTTTATCAGTTTCATCCCTCCAAACTAGTAGTAATGGGGTATATATTGTGGGAAAATCATTACAAGAAGGTTATGGGTTTTATCATTTGACGGAAAATGGTGAAATCGAACAATTATCCCCATTAGAAAAAATAGATTCGATGGACCGCTATCACTTTTTAGACGAAGAAACCATTATCTTTAACGATACATACAACGGAAAATCTGGGATATATACACTAAACTTAAAAACAGAACAAGTGACACAGCTTGTTGCAGGTGGCGAAGACGAGGAAGGTATTTGGGTACCATTTTATAAACTATCACCAGATAAAAGCAAAATTCTATTTGACGCACCTGTCCAAGTAGGTAAAGAGTATAAAACAAATGTTTATATAGCTGAGCTAGTGAATGGAAAAATTTCCAACCCATCATTGATTATGCAAAACGCAGATTTATACGCTGTTATATCTTACACTGGCTATTGGAGTCAGGACTCGAATACTGCCTTTATAAGTACGAATCTTCTTGGAAATGAAACCATCGATACTATTGAGGTGTTTCAAATCCAATCAGATAAATAAAAAAATCAAAGAGGCTGGGACAGAAGTAGCCTTAATCAATAACAAAAGCGAAATTGCACAAGTGATTTCACTTTTGTTATTTTATTTTAAGGTTATACGGACTAAGTAGCTCGTTTTACAGCTGATTCGCTTTTTCAGGAGACAAAAAAAAGCGGTGAGCCCACGCGCTCACCGCCTTCGGGATGCCCCGACGCCCTCTAACGGGTCGCCGACATCATCCCATGGCCAGGGGCCTACCGATTAGAGTTCCCCTTGCCATTGCTATTGTCATTGGCTGTTGCCTTTGTTGTTACCTTGGCCATTACCATTGTTATTGCCTTTGTTGTTTCCGTTGTTTCCGTTGTTTGCGTTGTTTCCATTGTTGTTGCCTTTGTTGTTTCCATTGTTACCATTGTTGTTTCCTTTACCGTTGTCCTTGATGAGTTTGAAGTTCAACGGGACGTCCTTTTCCAGCGGGGTGTCTGCCGAGGAACCACCGACATGTACGCGGTACTTACCGTCAACGGTAGCCCACTCGCCATCAGCCCAGTTCGCTAGGTTGTCTGGTTCTTCCGGAACGAAATAAGAGAACGGGTGGTTAGAGTCAGCCTGGTTAATACGCACAGTCACCTGCTTGCTCTTACCGGGCTCAAGGTAAACCTTCTCGAAGTTAACAAGACGCTTACTCGGCTCCCCAGCCTTGTCCGGCAGGGTCAGGTAGACCTGTGCCGCTTCGGCGCCGGCAACATCACCTGTGTTCTTGACAGTGAAGGACACGTCAACACCAGACACCGAGCCTTTGTCCTGGACCTTTTTCACCTTCAGGTCATCATACTCGAAAGTCGTGTACGACAAACCGTATCCGAATGGGAAGACCGGCTTCACGTCGTTGGCTTGGTACCAACGGTAGCCCATTTCAAGATTCTCAGTGTACTGAGTGATTAGCTGGTCGGAACCATCACCGTACGCTCCTGGACCACCTGGCTTACCAGTATCTTGACGTGTTCCAGGGAACTGCTCTTCAGTCGCGAAAGCAGCTTCACGTTCAGTCGCACCGAACGTCATAGGTAGTTTGCCGGAAGGATTAACTTTACCGTAAAGTAAGTTGGCAACAGCATTGCCATCTTCCATACCTGGGTTCCATGCCTCGAGCACTGCAGGTACCTCATCTAACCACGGCATTAGCACCGTACCAGAAGTTTTTAGGACCACAGCTGTGTTCTTCGCGTTTGCCTTTAGGACAGCATCGATTAGCGGTTCCTGTTCCACCAAGTCTACTCGGCTATCTTTCGGGTCGAGGTCGATGGCTGGGAATCCGAGAGTCTCGCGGTCCTTACTCTCAGCTGGGTTGTCACCAATCATAAGAAGTACTACATCGGACTCAGCGGCAAGCTTAGCGGCAGCCCCTGGGTCACGGCCATCGTTGTACGTCACTTTAGTGTCGTAACCGAACTCTTTGATGACATTCTCTAAACCTTCTTGTGGTGTGACCGTGTAAGGAGTCACAACAGGTGTGTTATTAGCTTTGAGCGAGTGCTCCGGAAGCTTAGCTTGGCCGGCGAACCACTCAACGCCGATCAACGCGATCGACTTCGTCTTGCCGTCTAATGGTAGGAAGCCGTCATTGTTCTTCAATAGTACGGACCCTTCCTCGGCCATTTTACGTGCGCTTGCTCCGTTTGCCATTGGATCTACGATTTCAGGCAAGAACTTGTCGTAAGGCTCATCCATATGGCCAAACTCAATCATCTTGATATATCGTGGACGAAGCAGATTATCAATGTCGTCCACTGTCACTAAACCAGCGTCAAGTGCTTCTTGAATCTTCGCTTGGGTGTAGTACTGTGGTGTGTAGTCTAACTCGACATTCGTGCCCGCCTTGATGGCACCGACCGTGTCGTGAACCGCGCGACGGTCACTCATGACCCAACCGTCGAAGCCCCATTGATCTCGTAGAGCCTCTTGAAGTAATTCAGTGCTCTCACATGCAAAGGTGCCGTTAACATTCGGGTACGAGCACATTACGGAAGCCGGATCAGCATCCTTGATGGTCATCTCGAATGGCAGCATGTATAGCTCGTGCATAGCTCTTGATGGAATCTCGCTTCCCATCGTATTACGCTCAGTCTCTTGCTCGTTGCCGGCAAGGTGCTTAAGTTGGGCTTGAACACCCTGTTCTTGGATTCCCTTAACTTGCTCGGTCGCCATGGCACCAGTCAAGTACGGGTCCTCACTGAAGTATTCATAGTTACGGCCACCATACGGGTGACGCAGGAGGTTCATGCTCGGCCCGAGTAGCACGTGATGCCCGATGGCACGAGTCTCTTCACCGAGAATCCGGCCGGCCTCATAGTTCAGATCGCGGTTGAAGCTCGCGGCCAAGGCCAGGGTGGACGGAAGGCCCGTCGCCTCTGGGTCATTCAAACACGATCCGCCCTTCACGCCCGTACCACTGTTGGTCATGCGGATTGTGGGGATTCCCAGTTCTTCAATCCCACGAATTTGACGGCCGGTGTCCTGAAACTCACATCCAGGGAAGGTACCCTGGGGCGCAAATTCGCCGCTCCGGTACTTTGCACTACCTTGCTTTTCGATGACGACCGTCTTACCGGTGTCGTTCTCATTAAAGCGCGATATGGCGATTTGCTGGATTTTCTGCTCCATTGTCATTTCATCAAGAAGCAACTCGGTGCGTTGCTCAGCAGAGAGCTTGGTGTTCATCCAGGGGTTGGTCCCTTCCGTTCCACCGTTCATCGCATTAGCAGGAATTACTGAACCAAATGCAATAGTTGCAGCTAAGATGCTTGTTGCGAGTACGTTACGTACCTTTTTGCTGCGTTTACTCGTCATAAAAAAAATCCCTCCATTTTTAATTGGAAGAATCCAGAATCATTCTCTATTTTCGAGATTAAATTCAAGATTCTTCATTTGGTAGCCCAGCCATCATAGTTTCCCTTAGATCTGTGACTTTGCGTCTCTACCTTTCGATAGGTTTGCCTTTTTCAAACGAGGAACTTGTTTCGTTCTCATTCTCACTCTTAATATACTGCTTATTTATTTACTTAACTAGATTTAATATTTACTAATATTTACTAATTTCAATTATGAACTCATACCCATTTTTCGACTTAATTCATCAGAAATCTACCCATTATTCTAACAAATATCTACCATTTTAGCGTGGAATCGATAAAAAAGAGGTCATCAATAGTCAGTTTGGACTACTTTTTTTGTTTTTTCAGCCGTAGACAAGTTTTTATGTGGTACTGTGTTATTCCCGAAAAATCCCTACGCTGAAGTTTTCACAAAGTTGCGATATATAAAAATACTATGGTAAAATAAATGAAATTAATTCCAAAAAAGTATAATAGTAAACTCTGATATTCATGTATTTGAAGTAAAAGAAGACCGTTAACAAGTATAGTCATTACCCAAAAACGTACTAGTTTTGAAAATTAAATAGTTTAAGAGGTGGTTGGAAGATGATAACGGAGAATAGAGAGCAAACTATATTTGATCATGTTGGAAATAAAATAATTACAGATAGAGAGATTGACATAATCACTAGATTAGAAGAGCCATTGATCGTGATGTTAGGAAATGTTTTAAGTAACGAAGAGTGCGAGGAACTAATCAGATTGTCTAAAGACAAAATGAAACGTTCAAAAATTGGAGCGACACGCGAAGTAAATGAACTGAGAACAAGTAGTAGTATGTTTATTGAAGAAAGTGAAAACGAAATTGTTGCTAGAGTCGAAAAAAGGGTCTCTTCTATTATGAATATACCCATTGAACACGGAGAAGGCCTCCAAATCCTTCAGTATACTCCAGGTCAAGAGTATAAAGCTCATTACGATTTCTTTTCATCAACAAGTAACGCAGCAAATAATAATAGAATAAGTACGCTCGTTATGTACTTAAATGATGTAGAACAAGGTGGAGAAACTTTTTTCCCTAAGCTGAATTTTTCGGTATCGCCCAAAAAAGGGATGGCAGTTTATTTCGAGTATTTCTATAACGATCAAAATATAAACGATTTAACTTTACATGCTGGAGCACCAGTTGTAACTGGTGAAAAGTGGGTCGCAACGCAATGGATGAGAAAACAAAGATTACGGTGAGAAGGTGCTTAATTTTAATATATTTTCAACTGAATCAATTTCGGAAATCTGAGCTTTTATAGCACGAGGTTTTTTAGTAGCAAAAAAGAAGGTCCTCCTCAATATTATTAATCCTACTATTTAAGGGAAGAATAGAAACCAATGGTTAGTTTTTTAGTATTCTTGTTGAGAGTTTACAACTTAAAGGATTTTAAGAGGAAAAAGTTTTAGTGCCTCTCCAGTTTTACCGAGGAATTATTCTAATGATCTTCAACAATCTCGCCCATTAGGACGTGTCAGGCACCCGAAATATTCCGACTAAAAAAAGGAGCTTGTAAGCTCCTTTTTCTTTTACTGTTGTGCTTATTTAACTAAATCACCATTTAATACCCTGCCGTTATTCCTCCATCGATAACAAACTCGGAACCAGTAGAATAACTAGAATCATCAGATGCAAGGAACAAGATCATTTTAGAAACTTCTTCAGGTTCTGCAATTCTCTTTAACGGAGTAATTTTTACAACCATCTGTTCAACTATTTCGCGCGTATCTTCTTGCATAATCATTGGAGTACGGATAGGTCCTGGATGAACAGAGTTTACTCGAATCCCATATTTCGCAAATTCTAAAGCAGCTGCCTTAGTCAAACCTCGAACCGCAAATTTAGAAGCAACATATGCTCCACCTCCAGATGATTTTTCACCTGCAAGGCCAGCAGTTGAAGAGATATTAATAATAGATCCATTTTTTGTCTTTTTCATTGAAGGTAACACATTCTTCATTCCTAAAAACACAGATAACTCGTTAATGTTCATGACTTTTTGGTAGTGTTCAACACTTAATGTTTCTAAAGGTTCTATAGGAGCAATACCAGCATTATTGACTAAAATATCAACCGGACCAAAAGTAGATTCCGTCTTGCTCACGACATTTTCCCATTCAGATTCATTCGAAACATCATGTTTAATAAATTTAACGCTCTCACCCAGTTCTCTAGCAAGTGCTTCACCAGCTTCAACATTTATATCTGTAATAACTACTTTTGCCCCTTCATTAACAAATAAACGAGCATGGGTTGTACCTTGTCCACCCGCACCACCTGTAATGATTGCAACTTTACCATCTAATTTCCCCATATATATTTCCTCCCTTGTTTGTTTACAATTCAACGATAGCGCTTTCTAATTTACTTTTGGATAGTTTCTAAAAATGTTTTAACTTCCATCTAATCTATTTGTTCTAGAAGATATGCTATTGGGGCTGATTCCCACTATGCTAAAGCATTAACGCGCTAAAGATTTGGACCCTAAAACTATCGGGCAGTAGTTCCACCATCCGCTACCACTTCTGCACCTGTGATGAATTGTGCTTCATCAGATGCTAAGAATAATACAAGATATGCAATATCTTCTGGAGTACCGATTTTTTTCAGTGGGATGGTATTAGCGACTACTGATAACGCTTCTTCCCCCAGCGATGCAATCATTGGGGTTTTTACTGCTCCAGGATAAACCGAATTAACACGTATTCCATAACCTGCTAATTCAACAGCAGCCGCTTTGGACATTATACGAGTAGCACCTTTTGAAGTATGATAAGCGATATTTCCTTGTCCACCAACCAATGCTGCAATTGATGATATGTTAACAATTGAACCACCACCATTTTTTTGCATTTCTGGGACGACAGTTTGGAGACCAATAAAGTTTCCAGTTGTATTAATGTCCATTAATGCTTTAAATTCGTCAACACTGTAATCAAAAATACTAGGCACCGCATCATCTGTACCTGCATTTTTGGGGATTTTACCACTCACACCCGCATTGTTAACTAATATATCTACTTTTTCAAAATGTTTTACCGCTTCTTCGACAACTTTTTTCCAATCGTCTTCTAAAGCGACATTATGTTTTAGTCCCAAAACAACCTCCGAACCTGCTTCCTCATTAATAGATTTTACCGTTTTAGTTAAAAGTTCATAATTCAAATCAGTTGCTACAACTTTAGCCCCTTCTTTTGCAAAAAGGTGTGCTTCGGCAGCCCCTTGACCGCTCGCTGCTCCTGTAATGATTGCAACTTTTCCATCTAATTTCCCCATAGAGCATTCCTACCTTTCAAACATTGTTTACAATTTAATGATAACGCTTACTTTTTTACTTTAATAGTGATCTTTAAATACAAAGATTTACTATCCAAAAGTATAGTTTTATGTATTTCTTTACACTTCTGTCTAATCTATTTGTTATATTATTATAAAAGAATGGAGTGATTTTTGATGATAAAAAATTGGCAAAAGAAACTGTTCTCTATTCCACAAACTGATTTCGTTAATGAGCGCCTCTTTGAAATAATGAAAATATTTTATGAAGCATTTCCTTGCCGCATTATTCAACTATTTCAATATTCGAGCTTCAATGGGACGATTAGTGGTATTTTGTCTTACGAGTATCCGAATGTACAATCGATTGCCCATATACACCAAACGATGGAAATTAATGCGTATGTACATGAAGCCATTTTAGATAATGAGGTGCGCTTCTTTTATGATAGTAAATTCCAGCTTTCGATTGGTAGTCAAATTCTGCAATCAGAACAAGTTCATAATATGATACTCGTTCCTTTTTCGATTAATGGTGTGGTAATTGGCTTTATGATCGGTATTAATGTGCAGTTTGAGGTGACCGACGAAGTGATAGAAGAGATGCGGAGTTTTAGTGAAAGCTGTATACATTTGCTCCATCCAATGGACTATAGGCAGACAACACTTTTTACAGAAAAGGAGCTCATCGTAATGCAATACTTCACCAATGGCTATACGACAAAGGAAATTAGTAACATTCTTCACATCGCTGAATCGACTGTGAAATATTTTTTAAAAAATGCGATGTTAAAAACGAATAGCAAAAATAGGACAGAAGCGGTTGCGAAACTATTTCGTTTGAAATTATTACATTAATGTTTCTTATTAAAAGTCCGATTGTAGAGACGTTTAACTAGATGTATTCTACTAGCTTACACTGCTGAAATAGTGATTTAACAAGATTGAACATCGACTATTGATATAACAAAAACTTATATTGTTAATTTTAGGAGAGTGAAGATGAAGTAAATGTCCGTGTCAACTTCACAAAATAATGTAGGTCATTCAAAATCAAAGCTAATTTATTTAAGAAAAAAATTATCCAAAGAGCAAGATACTGAAGCTAAATCTAGAAAAGAAATTGTTAAAATAGATAAAGAACTAGGTAGAACAAAATTTCAATCACTAATTAAATCCAAATTATCGAAGCTTGATAGACTAAATAAAACTCTACAATCATCAATGAAGGAACAGTCATCTCTTAACCAAAAGATTACCGAGGAGTCTAAAAGATTGCATTGATATGAGGAACAACTAATTAACCAATAGAGAAGTGAAATAAAAAAACAAATCTCTAGCAGACTACAGGCAGAAAATAGAATTAAAGCAAAATAGATGGTTCTCTATATGAGCTTTATTTAAGTGAAGTGTAGGAATTGGTATACCATTGCCAATGGGATGGTACAGTTTGCGAAAGTGGATTGATGATTCTATGTTCCCTGTGTCATATAAAGTTTAGATACCATTCAGAATCGTTTAGAAATTGAGTCTAGCACAGGGAACTTTTTCAGTTAGTCCAAGAAGACCAACTACTCTCTCTAAATTTACGCAAAAAAAAGAGGACCCCTAACATATCATTGAGTAATCCTCTTCAAACATCTATTAATTACTTTCGTAAAATTCTTTTGGTATTCCTTGAATTAATGGGGAAGCTTCACCCGAATAGAAAATACGTAAATCGTGGAGAGACCTAGTGCAGCCAACATATAATAATTTGGCATCATACTTTGAATCTTTATAGTGACTTGCATCCACATCAATAAGTAACACTGCATCAAATTCCAAGCCTTTAGCTAAATACACCGGTACGACAGAAATACCACCTTCGTATTTCCTTTGATTTGCTTCAATGACGTTCACTTCAATCCCTGCTGTTTGTAACTTTTCATGTATTGAACGGCATTCAGCTTCTGTTCTACCTATAATCGCAATCGTCTTGAGATTTTCTTTTTGTAAATCTTGTAGTACCTTAACGATTTCGGTAATTTGATCATCTGTAGCAATCACTTTCACTTTATCACCGCTACGAAAAACTGGTGTTGCTAGACCTACTGGAACTTCGGCATGCTTAATGACCTCATTTGCAAATTCAATAATTTCCTTTGTAGAACGGTAGCTTCTCGTCAGTTCATAATAACCCGTTTCTTGAAACACTTCTTTAAAGTCATTCCAGTCCTCTATGCCCTGATAATTATAGATTGCCTGAGATAAATCACCTAAAATAGTAAAAGAATTACCTAGTGTAATCTCTTTTAATATATAAATTTGAAGCGGCGAAAAGTCTTGTGCTTCATCGATCACTACATGATGAAATTTTTGTTTGCCTTCTATTCCCGTTAACTGATGATAAATATAAATAAGTGGTGCTAAATCTTCTACATTTACTTCTTTTTTCCGGCAATTCCTCTCTGTTTCTCGAACAAGTGCTTCAGGTAATAGTTCTATTATTTCTTTTCGATTCATCAAGGATGTATAAAATGATAACGCGCTCATTTTTGGCCAAAACTTCATATATGCATTTAATCTGTTGTTAGCTTCTTTTTTCAATAGCATTTTCTCATTCGTTCCTTCGAACTTTTTGAGTTCTATCTCTATCCAACGCTTGATTCGTGCAACTAATCGTTCCCTGCGCTTTGTTAATGGATAATGCTTATATTCAACCATCCACTTCTTAATCTCATCTACTGTTATTACAGCTTGATCCCATAGTTCTAAATTAGTTGTTGGTACTAGATTTTCTTCAAATTGAATGAGACTTCTTTCAATAAATGACTTAAACTTGATTGACCCCTTTAGTTTATCGAGCATCACTTTATTATTGTCACGATTAATGGAAAAAGCTTCTTTCAACTTTTCTTCTGGATGTTTTAACATCACCGCATTATCTAAGAGACGCAACGCCCACTCTGGAAAAGTAGTTTGTTTAATATTACCTACTCCCAGTTCAGGAAGTACACCAGAAATATAGTCTAAAAACAAACTGTTTGGAGCAAAAATAATCATTCTATCTGCTTGTAGCTGTTCACGATATTCATAAATTAAAAAAGCAAGGCGATGTAAAGCGACAGTTGTTTTCCCACTCCCTGCAACCCCTTGGATCAATAATGGCATATTTTTCTCAGCTCGAATAATTTCATTTTGCTCAGATTGTATCGTTGAAACGATATCTTTTAATTTATTATCTTTATTTTCACCTAATCGGTACAAGAGAAATTCGTCTGTCAGAGATACATCTTCACTACCTTTTACATACGTATCAACAACACGCTCTAGCTCCCTTTTACGAATGACAATGTTTCTTTTTAAATAGACTTCCCCCTCAACCAATCCATCGGGCGATTGATAAAAAGCCAGTTCTTCTCCACCATTAAAGGAATAAAACATACTCGCAACGGGTGCACGCCAATCAATGACTATTGGTTTCTTGGCTCCCTCATCAGAAACACCGACTTTCCCAATATATAATGGGCTTGGCTCTAGATGTCCATCCTCCTTAAAATCTAAACGTCCAAAGTATGGCTCTTGTACACCAATTCTTAAGTTTTGCCGATTTAACTCCCTCATACTTTCAAGAACTTGCTCTGTATAGTTATCTCCATGATAAACTGGAATACTTTCTAACTTGTGTATTCGCTCATCCAATGTAGATAAAACCTCTTGCAATCTCTTTAATTCCGCTTCATATATAGTACTCATTATGATACTACCCCCTAACCTTTCTAAAATTTCAGTCGAGTTACAATTGTATAAAATATGCATATACAAAGTCAATAATTTAATCGTATTAAATTTGTTACCTGTGACAGAAACAAACGTGAAAATCATAACATTCACGTTTGTTTGAAATAACATGAATGTTTCTAACACAGGGACGTTATTTAAATGGTAATTCAAGTCCCGGCCTTCTTAAAGGTGGGGACATTTGTCGCTTACTTTTATTTTCTAAAAGCTTTTTTTAGAAAAAGGTAGGAGCGGACATATTGACAGCTCAAAATGCAGAAAGAGGGACAGACTCTTTTTGCATTTTTTATTGGCTAATTTCGGTTAGAATCGTGAATACTAAAAGTAGTCCCTAATAGGATGTATAACATTTATAAAGTTGTATATGTTCAATTGCTTTATTGTACTACTTGTTTCAACCAAATGAAAAAAGATGAAGATATTAGAGAACAGATAAATTTAAAGTCGCAAATTATTAGGAGATGAATCGTTATGTCATGGAAATTATTTTTTTCATACGAATTTATAATAGACATCGTAATTTCAGTAGGTATCTTTTTGCTATTCATACTTTTTCGGAAGATATTTGCCAAGTATGTCATTGCTCTGATCGTAAAAGGGCTTCGAAAAGAAACCCATCCTTTTTTCTCTCACATGTTTTTATCATTCGAAAAACCAATTCAGTGGCTGTTTATTCTATTGGGAATTTATGTATCGGTTTGGTATTTCCCATATTTGGATAGAACGCATGTGTTATTTCTGAAATTTGTAAAATCCGCTGTTATCTTTCTTGTGGGTTGGGGATTGTTTAACTTATCATCCTCATCTACGCTTCTTTTTGCAAGGCTTAACGAAAGATTCCATTTTGAAATGGATGAAATACTCATCCCGTTCTTGTCAAAAGTATTACGGGCTATCATTGTGGTACTAATCTTTATTGGGATTGCAGGGGAATTTAATTATAATGTTATGGGTCTTGTTGGTGGTCTAGGATTAGGCGGACTTGCAATTGCCCTAGCTGCTAAGGATGCAATTGGTAATCTATTTGGAGGAGTCATAATCGTTACAGAAAAACCATTTACAATTGGAGATTGGATTTTAACACCTAGCGTAGAAGGAACGGTTGAGACGATTACTTTTAGAAGTACAAAGATACGAACATTTGCACAAGCACTCGTAACTGTACCAAATGCAAAATTAGCAAATGAATCAATAACGAACTGGAGTGAAATGGGAAAAAGGCGGATTGTGTTCGATTTAAGTGTAACTTTTGAAACACCTAAAGAAAAGTTAGAAGGTGTTATTAAAAAGATAGAGTATATGCTGAAAAATCACTCTGGAATCCACCAAGACACAATCGTTACGAAGTTTGATAAATATGGAGTAGATGGGTTAGATATTTACATTTATTTTTTCACAAAAACAACAGTCTGGTTAGATTTCTTAACAGTAAAAGAAGAAATCAACTATAAAATAATGGATATCCTTGATAATGAAGGTGTTTCCCTTGCAATACCTAATAGAAAGTTATATGTAGATTCAAAAACTGAAGTGAATGGTAAAGTTAGTTAGAGGTGAGTCTTTAAAGTGAAGTACCTAAATCCAACACTAGAATTCATGATTTTTATCATCCCGTTTTAACAAGCTTAAGAGGGTGTCCCAAAAGTACAACTTTTATGGGCACCCCTTTTTGTTTAAGGTTCTTTAAATTTGTTCCCTGTGTTAGAAACAAATTAACTGTAAGGATGTGAATTGAATGCCTCCTGACCATATTCTCCCCCTACGCATGAGTTATTTCTTCTTTCTTGTTTGAATGTATTTTTCCGTCAATAAACCCGCATTAAACACCGATAAAATCAAAATAATAGTTATTTCGTAATTTGTTCTGTTGCATATTACATATTAAATGACTCTTTAAACTCTATTAATCCGATTTTTAAAATAGTCTTAAAAAAATTAATAACTAAAATAAATGATTATGAGTCAAATTACATAAACAAAGGTGCGGACTCAAAATTCTTAGAAGCGGAAGATTTTATTAAAGAGATTGCTAAAAAAAGTTCAAATTTACTTAATAGAAAACATTCCTATAATTAACTTAGATTATTTTATTTTTAGTTTAATAAATAATATATTGCGGAAGTGTATAACTTCTACTCCATCATTAGTGTTAATTAATTTGTTATTGCAATTGTGGAAGGGTAGCCATGTGTTTAAAGCGTTGACATGAAAAGAAATATATCGGAGGATATCGAACCTCCACCATTCCTAAACCAATTCTTAAGTGAGTACTAATTTACTTTATTGTAGCAAATTAGTGCGTCCAAATAGAAACCTTATCTTTTTTGAAAAAGAAAGTCGCTCAACCTCTGATTTCTCACTGTGACTTTAACCATAACATTGTTATACATTAAACCATAAGTATGTCATGATAATAAAGTCATTAATAACAACGTTTCTCAAACCAATTCTTATAATCATTAGCAATAATCTGATTCCTTTTGAGGGTGGTAAAAGTATTTCAATAACTTCAGCACAAAATTTTATACTCCTTTTTAGTAACAAGTAAAAATTCTCTATCTTTATCTGTAAATTTACTTTCAATTTCCATAATTATTTCGTTTTCATTATTAAAAATACTTTCTAGGGGGTCTAATCTTAACTGAAAAATAGTTTGTAAAAGTGAATCATTGAAACCAAATTGTTTCAAAAAAAATAAGTTACTTCTTATTTTTTTGGTCATAGTTTCCCCCCTTTCTCTTTTCGCTCCTGCTTCCGGCGCTTCCCCATGCTCCATTTTTATTCCATCATCAGGAAAAACGTAATAAACTGAGTCATCTTTAGTTCTTTGAATAAATGCAACTTGTCATTTTCTACTAATAATATGGATTCTCTATTTCTCATAATTATAACCTCTTTATGTACGTCGTTAGATGGAATAAATTTTCGTAATCTTAAAATTATATCATGCTTTCATATATTGAACAAAAGGTAAACACCGAACTTCGAGTAGAAGGGAACCTCTCTACCTTACGGTAGTTTGTGTTCCTCCCCCCTCACAGAGCCGTGCTTGCGCTATTTACGCACACAGCTCCTCCAAATCATCATTCACACTGACTCTGCTATCCTCAAAAGTTTACATTTATTATCTCTACCGCTGTGTGTAGTAAATGTGTACCTAGTAAGGGTGATCACTTGGTAGCAGCCTTTCCTCCATCGGCATTACACAACTTCATTGGTACTACGCTGCTATCCGACTCCCTACAACGGCATTTGGTTTCCTTGCTTATTATCACTTGTACACCATACTCTTCTATAAGAAGAGACCGGTAGGATCTCCCGAGTTGCCGTATCATATCGATGTGTGACCTGCCAAGGTCTCTGACTCCAGTGAGGTTTTATCCTTCTTGCCTTTAACGATGGATAAAATGTAGCTTTCTGCTGTACTTAAGGCATCAGCCCTCTCGATTTACTAACATTATGGAGCTCTATCCCTTCAACCAGTTGGCTTTCGGTCCGCCACCTAACTGTCTACGCTTAAAAGCTAATGTTACCATTAGCCCTCCAAGACTCGCTACGAGTGAATGGCTAGTTCTTTCTCGACGGGAATCCCACCCGCTATATGATACGACCTAGGCTCGGCCGCACAAGCACCCATTAGTTTAACAAAATCTTTTAACTCTCCCGTCTACATTGTATAGGGCTTTCTTTTCCAGAAATACCTTTTTGTATTAGCCTTTTCAATTTGACAGATTTGGGTTCCTATGTGCTCTTTTATTAATCGTGCGATCTCTTTCTTTTTCTATAATAAAGGAAAATAACGAATACAAACATTACTGTCAATAGGAATAATACTATATTGGAATAAGTATTCATATATCTAACAATCGTACTCCAGGAAGAACCTACCTTTGCTCCAACAATTACTAATACACTATTCCAGATTAAAGAACCAATTGTCGTAAAAAGTAAAAATACGATAAAGTTCATATGAGCCATACCAGCGGGAATTGAGATTAAACTTCTAATCAAAGGAACAAGTCTCCCGAAAAATACCGCCCAAACTCCGAATTTATTAAACCAGGCATTTGCTTTATGAATGTCTTTTGAGGTTAATCTTAAAAGGCGCCCCCATTTATTAACGATTTTTTCTAGTCTTTTTACATCAACAAGTAAACCTATTCCATAAAGCACAATCGCCCCAACCACTGAACCAATTGTAGAAAAAACAATTACCCCGATAATACTCATATTTGATGTTGTAGTCATAAAGCCGCCAAACGTTAAAATCACTTCAGAAGGAATAGGTGGAAAAATGTTCTCTAAAGCTATCAAGAGAAGAATCCCTAAATACCCATACACATTCATTACTTCAGTTATCCAGTTTTCCATTTTAATACTCCTTGTACTGATAAATTTAACAATCGTATACATAGAATTGCTATAATAAGTTAATATTTGCTTCCGGATAAATTTTCCCTTACATTCCGCTTTTCTTTATACCTTCTGAAAAAATAGATAGAAATAGCAAGCCAAAATCCACTGGCAAAATACCCCCCGATAATATCGCTCGGATAGTGCACACCAAGATAAATCCTACTGGTACCAATCATGAGAACCATTATAGTACTAATTATTATCAAAGTAATGCGCCATAAACGTGAAGGAATATGACGCCATAACAGAAATGACAGAATTCCATAAACTGCAAGAGCATTCATCGCATGTCCACTAGGAAAGCTATATCCTCCTATTTCAATCAATCGATGCAAATCTGGTCTCATTCGATGAAAGAATTGTTTTAAGACCTGATTTATGATGGGCGTTCCAATAACAACAGTACAAAACAATAAGAGTTCTGATCGATGCTTTAATACAAAATAAAGAAAAAAAGATACTATAACAAAAATACCAAACACAATATGAAACGATCCGACGTACGTAAAACATTTCATTATTGAGGTTAGAGTTGGAGATTCAAAACCTTGTATAAAGGAAATCACGTATTGATCTAATTGAACTATTTTATGTCCACTAATTAAAATGGCCATACAACTAAAACCGATAAGTGAAACTAAACCAATAATAAAAGCAGTCAATAAATACCCAGTTAATCTCATGCTGAAAACTCCTACCTTCATCTGTTCTTAGAAGATTTTTTTCTTTTTTTTTGTCCAATGAGACTCTGCAAATATTGATAAAACATAGCAAGGTATGATCACTAATTCACATCATTCTTTGTGTTTTTTGTTTTTGGGAATACAAGTTTTACAGAAGTACCTTTACCTAACTGACTTTCAATCACTAAACTTCCCTTGTATGTCTCCATCAACTTTAATGCAATAGATAATCCAATTCCATACCCACCCTTTTTTCGGTTGCGAGATTTCTCTACTCGATAAAATCGATCTGTTACGTGTGGTACATCTTCTTTCGGTATTCCGATTCCAAAATCTTGAATAGTTAATTCTCGATGCTGGTAATGTATCGTTACTCTTTTGTCATCATTTGAATACTTAATTGCATTATCGATTAATATCGTAAGTAGTTGTTCCAAATGTTGCTCTTTCATTGGAAGAAGAGTGCCATCAAATAATTGAAGAGAAAACATAAATTCCGGGTGCGTCATTTCAAAGTCATTTACGACTTTTTCAATAACATTTATTGGATTGATCATAGGAATCGTGGCATCAACTGTTTTTTCCGAATCAAGTCTGGAAAGTTCTAATAAATCCTTCACCAATTTGTCCATTCGATCCACTTCTCTCAAAGAAGAAACCAATGATTTATTTAACACTTCCCGATCATCTTTTCCCCATCTATTTAACATCATTAAGTTTCCATTCAATACAGATAAAGGGGTTCTCAATTCATGAGAAGCATCTTCTACAAATTGTTTTTGTTGATTGAAAGAAATTTCTAATTGATCCATTAGTTCATTAAAATGAATCGCTAATTCAGAGATTTGATCTTGTGCCGGTGGAACATTCACTCTTTCTTCTAAACCAAATTTTTTGATTCTAGTGAGTGAATGAGAAATAGCTTGAATTGGTCTAACTATTTGTTTAGAAAGAAAAAGTGCTCCCACTAAACTCAAAAATACTGCACCAATTCCTGTTAAAAACATAACAAGGCTAAATTGTTCTAATAGCCCATCGAAAATCTCCATATTTCTTACGATTTCAATTGTTCCTACATAATTCGTATCCACTAATGGTTCACGATATACAAGCAAACGGTCATCGCCTGATGTGACTAGCTCAAATTGTTCACTTTGAACTAATTGGGAAGGTACATGCAATAATTCTTCTTCACTTACTGCCACGATACTTTTTCCCTCTTTATCTAAGATCCGGATCGTCTCCGATTTCTCATTAATCGAATTGATAAAAGATTCATTTTCCTTAATGAATTGTACAGACAGTTTTTGATTGGAGTAATAATTTTGTATAGTATTCATTTTCTTTTCAATGGATTGCTCTTCATAATGAATCATCCAGCTGTTCATTACAAAATATTGCAATATATTATAAGAAACAAACAAACCAATCATAAGAACAGTCGCCCATAAAACAATTTTCATTTTTAACTTTAAGTTTTTCATCATTTCATCACATAGCCAATTCCACGGACAGAGTGGATATAGTTATCATTTTCTTTATTTATCTTGTTTCGCAAATATCGTACATATACATCGACCACATTCGTCTCTACTTCTGTCTCGTATCCCCAAATTTTCTCAAGAATCAATTCCCTAGAGAGTACTCGGTTCACATTTTGTAAAAACATTAAGAGGAGTTCATATTCTCTTTTGGTTAAGGGAATCTCTTCTTCCCCTTTCTTAACGGTTCGTGAAATAGTGTCTACTTCAATTTCTTTGAATTCTAAATGTTTCACGATGTTTTCCTCATGTCGTTCATTTCTCCGAAAAATTACACGCATCCTTGCCAAAAGTTCTTCTATTGAAAAAGGCTTTGACATATAATCGTCTGCCCCACCATCTAAACCCATGACACGATCCATCACGCTATCTCTAGCAGTAAGCATAATAATCGGTGTTTCTTTTACTACTCGAATTCTTCTGCAAATTTCTATGCCATTTAAATGTGGTAGCATTAAATCTAAAAGTATAAGATCAAAATGGTTATGTAGCGCTTCTTCTAATCCATCTCTGCCATCATGGAAAACCGTCACATCGAAGCCTTCGTGTTTAAGTTCTAACTCTAGAAATTCTGTAATGCTTTCCTCGTCTTCAATGATTAATACTTTTTTCAATGTGAACCCTCCCACGAATTAACTTACCTCCATGTTATCGAACAATGGTAGGACAAACAAATTTCATTAATGTTTTTTTCTTCTTGTAACGAAAAATAGTAATAGGAGTAAAATTACTGGCATTGCAATCGATACAATTTGCACAAAAAGTGGATTAATCTGTGTATTCCCTAAAATACGCACGGGTATTGACGCACTCGAATGAATTTGTTGATCGTCGTCACTACTTACAGTTACATACAATTTATATTGACTTGTATACACAAAACGAATTGGTAATTCAACTTTTACTGATTGCTGTGGCTTTAACGTATCAAGTAGAATAGGTACATCTGCACTATAGTCCTCTAAATTTACGGTCATATGTTTCCCGATATCCGCCATCGTAATATAAGCCATTGCATTTTTCAGCTCTGTGTCTGATAAATTGGTAATTTCAGCTTGCACACTCGTTTCAAGACCCGGGTAGTTTTCCACTACATCAGGAGAGAGAATCTTAATATCTATCGTATCTTGTGCAATTGCAACCCCACTTGTTTGCGTCATCATCTGAAAGGTGAAGAGAAAAGCAAAAGTAATCCATACCTTTTTCATCTTATTCTCCTCCTTTAAGCGTAATTTTATTATTTGCAAATAACAATAACGCAATACTTAATAGTAAGAAGACGAGCACTGGCAGTAAATCCACTATCAGTACGGTGTAGCCGAGCCGATTCACAAAATAATCCTTTAAAGTCAGTATGGATCGTGATAATGGGCTAACTGTGTCCACAATATGCGCAAATCCACTTTTTTTCATCGTTGTTGATAAGAACATTGGTATTGCCGTTACTAAAAATAAAACAAATGATAAAAGTGTAGAACTCTTGGTAGATGAAAGTATTGCGGAAAACCCTAGCGATAATGCTGCAAATCCAATGACTAAAGGAAAACAAATTAGATAAAGAAACACTAGTGCTTTCACAAATATATCTGTACCCATGGAGAGTGCAAAAAAGTAAGGTAGAGATAATAAAGAAATAATGAACCAAAATAAGAGCAACCCTACTAATTTCCCAAATGTAATTTGTGCTTTAGACAATGGTGATAATAAAAGACTTTCGAGTGTTTCTCTTTCCCTTTCCCCTGCATACATATTCGATCCAATAATAATCGTTACTAGAATACTAATCCCTAAAACTACTTTCATGAAGGTCATATTTACTTCTACCTGAGCAAGTAAACTAAGTTCTTTAACGGAGACAAAGCTAAACGCAAGACCGCTAAACAATAGTGTCACTGCAAAATATATCCACAAGCTCTTTTTAGAAAAAACGTTTTCCTTTATTTCCTTTCCGATTAGTGCCGCTATCATAGATTCATCTCCTTATCTTCTTGATCTGTAAGATAAAAGAAAACCTCTTCCAACGTAATTGGTTCCGTAGTATCTACTTTCAGTGAACCATACTTGTTCAAAAGAGATTCTAAATAATCTTCTTCTATTAAGGTTCCTTCTTTTACAATTGCCACTCGATTACATATTTCGGAGATTTCTTTTAGCAAATGAGAAGTGATGAATATCGTAACCCCATGTTTTTTATTTAAATCATGTAAAATCATTTGGATATCTCTTTGTCCTTGAGGATCTAAACCTAGTGTAGGTTCGTCCAAAAAAATAAGTACGGGTTCATGAATAATTGTTTTTGCAATACCGATTCTTTGTCTCATCCCTCGAGAGTATTGCCCAATTGGAATATTTGCTTTACTAGTCATTCCAACTTGGTGAAGTACTTCTTCTACCCGTTCTTTTTGTTTGTTTTTACTCACACCATAAAGTTGTCCAAAGAATAGTAAATATTCCGCACCGGTCATCCAGTTATAGTAGCCATGCGATTCTGGCAATACCCCTATCATTTTTCGAATTTCTCGTTCGTTTCGTATAACACTTTTCCCTTGAATAACAACTTCCCCAGCTGTTGGCTTTAATAGTCCATCTAACATTCGAATAGTCGTTGTTTTACCAGCACCATTCGGACCTAAAAAACCATAAATATCGCCTTTATTTACTTGTAAATTTAGATGATTAACTGCAGTGAACCCATTTGGATATTGCATTGTTAAATCCTTCGTTTGGATCATATTGTACCTCCTCCTAATAATTGTTAAAAGAAAAAAAGGAATAGATGGGATAACCACCTTTCCCCTTTAGAAACTCCGATTATTCGTTTCCTTCTTGTCCTTCATCTTCATTGTCCGCTTCAACTTTCACTACTTTTCCTGTAGCAGCATCAATTTTCACGTCTTGTACTCCGTTAGTTGTTTGGATTTCAAAACCGTAAACAACTACGCCATCTTCATCTTCTAACTCGGATTTATTTACAGTTCCGGGTTCTTCTTTTAATGCAATTGTTTGTGCTTCATCTGAAGTCAATTTTGCTTTTGCTTGAAGTTCCGCAATGTTATCGTCATTTTCTTCTCCATCATTTTCTTCACTTTCTTCAGTTCCGTTTTCATCGTCATTTGCATCATTTTCGACCTTTACGATCTCTCCATTTATTGCATTGACTTTCACATCATTTATATCGCCAGAAGCTGTTTGAATTTCAAAGCCGTAAACAACTACACCATCTTCATCTTCTAATTCAGATTCATTTACAGTTCCTGCTACTTTGTTTAGTGCAATTACTTGTGCTTCATCTAATGTCAATTTTGCCTTTGCTTGAAGTTCAACAATATTGTCATCGTCTTTTTGATCTTCTGCTTGAGTCGTTGTAGGTGCGTTATTGCTTGCAAATGCGGTAGTGAACACACCATTACCTACTACTGCTCCCCCAATAAGTGTTGATGCCAAAACTGGAATTATTAATTTCTTTTTCATCTGTATTCCTCCTAAAAAGTATTGTGAATCTTTCTTACAGCCTTTATTCTGCCAGATGGTTATGAAAAGTTAACGAATCTTTTTTAAGAAGTTGATGAAAGTTTAGTGAGGAATTTCTCATTTTCTAGGATGTCACTATTGTGCAAATCCTGCTACTTCTTCTCCATAAGCAACTTTATACTCTTCCATTTTCGTTCTCACTTCTTTTTTTCTCGAAATGTATTAGATATTTATAAATTTTTCACTAAATAATCCATACTTGATAAAGCAAATAATAATTGATATGAATTACTAGTGGGTAAAAATTTAATGAAAGAAGTGTAATCTACATGTGGTTTATGGTCTACAAGTGAAGGTTTATAAGTCGTATTTGTGTAATTTAAATGTTTAATATTGGCCACTTATGGTCCACCTGGATGGATGAAACTATTCAAATTCGAAAACGGCTGCGTGAAGGAATTGATGTGGCTTTGCAAACGGCACAATTTTTGAACGTCCCAAGGTTACGGTCACTGAGGAGTTTAAAGAACCGTATACTAGCTGGAAATCGGGAGAGATTACAGCAGTGAAAGCAATGCAATAAAGTGGAGTGAAAAAGACTACTTTTTATAAACTTGTCAGAGAGTATGAAGAAACCTTGTATTTATACCTATAGAATATAAAAGTGGTAAATCATTTCACATATTTCTTCTTACAATGAGAAGGAACTAATTGGTGTACTACCGAGAAGTACATATCAAATACTTTTTCATAATTCTGCTTCCATTTCAAGAGGACCATCACTACTTTTCCCAATTTGAAAGATAGTGATGGTCCTCTTATTTTTGACTAATTTCAACATTTACTTCGGATACTTCGTTCTTCGAATCTTTAACAAACGCACCCGTTAGCCATCCATGAAGCGCAAAATCAGCGCTTCACCACAGAGAATGAAAATGGTTAGGAAGTGTCAATACTGATACTGACCTTAATCCAGTCAACCGTAATCCATAGACTTATTTACGCTCTCCTCTTTTTTTTTAACGATTAAGTAGGGGTCTTCTTAAGTATTGTCATTTTTCATTTCTTGAGGAACTAATTTTCATGGGAGTTTAAGTGAAAGTTTTCACAAATTACTATTTCAACTGAAGTAGTCTCTTTCTAAAGAATAAAATTCAGCTATTAAAGTTTCGAACTTATAAGGGGATAATCCAATATAGCTCCCTTATCGCGTTTATCGTTTATCCCTCAAAATACGTAATATGATTATTTCTTTTGCAAAAGAAAATATTTAGTAGATTAATGTCACCCCTCATTTTTACTACTATACATATTATAGAGTATAGAAAGGAGGGGTTTTTATGGAAAACTGCGGAGAATTTCGCGAAGAGCGTCGCGAACGAAACCCATTCGCTTTAATCGTTGTACTGTTCATTCTTCTAATTATTGTCGGTGCTAGTTTCATGCATAGATCGTATTAACAAAAACATCTGTTGATAGCTATGATGGTCAATAAATAATAATAGCTAGGCACCTCCATTCTGATTTTTGGGTTTAGGGTCACTTTCCACGAAGTGGCCCTTTTTATAGTTTCTTTCCTCATATATATATTTAGTTCACACCACACTTACTGCACATTTTCTTTCAGATATTCATTCAATATAGTGATGAAATTTAAAATTCAACTTTGGTATATCTGTTTAAAATAACCTTCTACTCCTTCTTATTAAACTAAACTGCGACGTTAGTAAAATCACTCATTATGTCTATAATTCTATTAAGTTGGCAATAACCCCTTAAATATTACTATTTTAGGGGGAATGGAATTGTTACTGTTAAGAGAAAAAAATGTGATGCTAGTGATTCTTATCAAATTAGTCCAAGTTCATTCATATTTTTGACATAAACTATTTCTAAGGATGTATTCAAGTAATCCTTAATCTTAATGTAGGAGGTGAAAATATATGAGTGATGGTTCATATGAAGGAAACTATAGCGGTGGCGGTAGTAACATGGGTTCAAGCTTTGCATTGATTGTCGTATTGTTTATTCTCCTTATCATCGTAGGTGCTTCTTTTATGAGAAGTTACTAATCTCTATGTGGTGAATAATATTTGATATTTTTCGCTTCAAGGAGTATTACCACCACGATTAATAAGGATAATGGGCAGGTTCAAGCAATCTGCCAATTATTATGGATAATTGGATGGAGAAATATACGATCATCAATATAAGGGAATTTATTTAGCATGGATTCAAAGAATGAACAAGCTTTAGAAAGGAGGGATATTATGGAACCGTTTGTTATGAGAAACATGGGCCGTCGAGTTATGATGAGAGATAGAATGGGTAGAAGACGAATCGGAATGATAGATGGATTTGTCCCAGGAAGAGGAATGTTTATACGAAATCGCTTTAGAAGAGAATTTGTGCCCTTCTTCTTAATCGCAACTCTATTTTTAATATAAATTTAAGTTAGAAGTAAGTGTCAACGAATCCCCACCTGTAAATCAGATGGGGATTCGTTTAATATTTTGTTACTTTGATGGGATGAAGAACACACATAACAAATAGAAATTGCGCGATAAATGCGGTTATCTTACTTTCTTTACAATAAAAAACGACCAACTCATTTAGAAGAAGGTCGATTTTTTAGAAGAGAAGATACTTAAAGGGATTGTAACGATATTGATTTTACCTACTAAATTAATCATCTCTCTAAAATCGTTAATAAAATAGACAAATAAATTGCCCTACGACTAAAAAGTGATGTTGTCACAGCTGAAGCTCTCTCGATTAATCCAAATAATCTACATCATTTTTGTTTAGTATCTCATAAAAGTTGCTCCAACAATGATTAGTAAGATAAACAATACTACAATCAATACGAATGTCGACCCGTTGTTACTGTACCCACCATATGAGCTTTCACCACATCCATACATAATATATCCACTCCTTTCCTAATGATATTTATAGATTATGAAAAAATTTTGTTATAGATAAGGTAATTTATCATGTATCGAAGAATTAAATTAGTTGGGTTTTTTAGTGCAAATTTTAACTAAGCGCAGAATTTAGGAAGCTATTTTCAAATTAGACTTTCAAGAAAAATAATAAAGCCCCACCCACAATTAAGTGAGCAGGACTAATTATTATTTACATTTAAATCGTTGAAGCATTTCTTTAGAGGGAATTTCGTATTTGAAAAGCACAGGAATCTTAGTCACCCACATGCCACCTCAAACATTATACTGCCCTTCATGATCTTCACGGTAGTTGTATATGCGATATTCTTCAGTTGGGTCCAATATTCGAACAAATTCCAATTTCTCACCTTCATCCAACCATAAGTTGATTGGTTTAAGGATTGTGAGCTTGCCTAATTATTTTTCTTGAGTTCATCTTTTTTTAGAAAGTAACTATTTTTAAAAATACTACAGGCAGGGGTGTCCAGTGACATTATAGTGGGTAACTCCAAAATTCAATAACAGCAACGAAATACGGATGTTTCAAAAAACTTTAATTTACATTATAGTTGGTAACCCAATGGTTTTCGTAATGTTATGGTTTTAACAATACAATAAGCAGTAATTCTATACTGATGATCGATTATTTCGGAAAGCGAATATTTACCTAAAGCACCCGTTTAACAAGCACTTACAATTCTACTTGCACATTATGGTCGTACTACGTTTTAAACACATTAAAATCTTTTCACGAAAAAACACATATTTGAATATAATAAACACAATACGTGTAAGTAATTGGAGGTTAACAGTTTGAAAAAAGATAGCATATTTTTATTCAATGAAAATCAAGATAATCAAATTCTCCAAACAGACAGTTAAAGTGCTAAACTTGCTGTCATTGGAGAAGCAATAACTACATTGAGTGATGCCCTTACCACTATGGCAGCAGTCCTTGCAATAAAAGAAGCACGGCAAGAACAAGGTAATACTGGAGATTATAAAAATATGCAGAAACAGATTGATTATTTAACCTCTGAAATAGAAAAAATTAAAAGACAGATGAATCCCCCCAGGAGATAGGAAAATACTCCCTATTCATACATTTTTGCTAAGCATCTCTCGAGATGTTTTTTTTCATTCCCCTTATTCAACTAAACTGCTTCGTTAGTTTAAGTGTACCATTTCACAATGGATTTCTTAGATCTACTTGATGTTTCCGATAAAAATAAAGTAGGGAAACCATTCTCATGGCTTCCCCCTTATCAAACCGCACGTGCCTTATTAAGGCATACGGCTTACCCATATGTTTACAATGTTA
>NZ_JBIWEX010000016.1:0-110858 GCF_044762745.1 Psychrobacillus sp. NPDC096426
ATCGCAGGCGAACGCGTTAGCGTCGGCGATGGCTTATCGCTCACCCCGTGGAAAGCGTCCGCCCTGCAGCGGAAATCCTAGTGGAAAATTTTACTGCGACGCAGTTTCCTTATTATGCAAAACATTGCAGTTGGTTGCGTTCAGTGGGAGGTTAACCATTTCTGTTTTTTATAACTGTGCTTATACCGTAAACTTAGATATTCTTTGTTGTAATTCTTCTGCAAGATTTGCTAAGGAAACGGCCGCTGCAGTAACTTCTTCCATAGAAGCTAATTGCTCTTCAGATGCAACTGCTACAGAATTAGAACTATCCGCAGTTACTTTTGCAACATTAGACATCTCATGTGCATGGGTAGATACTTGTACCATTTGATCGTTTATATCGTTAGATACTTTCGTAATATTGCTTACTTGCTCTTTTACGAGTTCTACAGAAACAAGGATATCATGGAATGTCTCTTCTGTATGATGGGCAATTTCAAGCCCTGCATTAACTCTTTCTTTCACATCATTAATCGAAGAGACTGTTTTCTCTGTATCCAGTTCAATTTCTGAAGCAATCCCAGAAATACTGGATACAGAATTTCTTGTTTGCTCGGAAAGTTTTCTAACTTCATCTGCAACAACGGCAAACCCTTTTCCTGCTTCTCCAGCTCTTGCTGCTTCGATCGCTGCGTTTAATGCAAGTAAGTTTGTTTGTTCCGCGATATCGGTAATTAGTTTTAATACGTGAACGATTTCTTTCGAACGATCGTTTAATGTAATAAGTGCTTTGTCTGTTTCGTCTACAGATATACAGATTGATTGCATCTGTGAAACGGTTTCTTGAACGAACTCGGCACCTTGTTTTGTTTTTTCGTTTGTCGAAACAGAAAGTTCCATGACAGCATTTGCTTGCTCTGTTATTTGGGTGATAGCGTTTGCGCTTTCTTCCGCTGAACGTGCAGATTCATCAGACATGAATGTTTGTTGTTCCGCTCCATCTGAAACGAGTTGAATGGAAGATGAGATTAGTTCGGTACCTTTCATTGTTTCATCAGCACTTGCCATTAATTCTTCCGCAGAAGCAGCAACTTGGTTGGAGCTATCGGAGACATGTGTAATAACATCTCGCAAATTGACCGTCATTTGTTCAAAGGAATTTTGTAAGGCTGATACTTCATCACGAGTCGAAACGTTTACTAATCTGACAGCTAAATTTCCTTTTGCAATTTCTTCTGCATTTTTAGTGATTTGTTTGATTGGGCGAACAATTCGATTAGTAAAGAAGAAAGTAGCTAATATACTTCCTATTAAAAGGAATGCAACTAAAATAATAGAAATAGATACAATACCATTAATCTTGGTTTGTAAGTCTTCCTGCATCTTCAGATATTCAGATGTAATGCTTCTCTTTAGTTCGATTACGTCATTCATCATCCCTTTTGTTCGAAGTGATTGACGCTTTATTTCTGCAATGTTTTCTGCATTTAGTGCTTTATTTGATTCTGTTAAAATTTCCTCATATTTATAAAGTAGTCGTTGGGCAATAACTTGCTGGTCTTTAATCGTTAAGAAAGGGCTTAGTAAATCGTATAGTGATTTCATATTTTCTAAGTCGGTGTCGATATCGTTTTTATTGCTTTCTGAAACATTTAGCGAATAAGCACTCAATGATTTTTGGAGGCTTTTTGCTGTACTATTTAGTTCTTCTACTTTCACTAAAGCATTGACAATTTCTTCAGTAGAGGACTTTAATGCAGTTAATTGAATGATGTTATAACCAATAATGCAAGCGGAAAGCAGTAATGGAATAAGGGAAATCATTAATATTTTTTGTTTGAGTTTCATTTATTTACACCTAACTTCCTATTATTGTATCGTAATCGATCCGCTCGAAATATCTTCTCGTAGTTTTTCGAGCTTACTCTGTTCAGCCGGCGAAAGACTAATAACACGAATAGGAGCTAAATTTACACCATTCTCTTTTATCCCTAACACTGTGTTTTTATCAGCAAGTTTTCCTGTATCGACAAACTCTTTTATTGTATTAAAAATGGCGATATCGACTTGCTTTAACATAGAGGAAACGATACTATTTTCAGCCAAATAATACTGGTCACTATCTACTCCGAATGAGTAAATACCAGCTTTTTGTGCTTCTAGAATTGCTCCGACTCCTGTAAATCCAGCTGCAGGATAAATAAAATCAGCTCCAGCAGCAATCATATCTTTTGCAATACTTGCGCCAAGCTTATCGTCACCAAAACTATTTGCATAAGTAGAAAGTACTTGTGCTTCTGGATTTTGAGATTTTACTCCTTCTGTAAAACCTTTCTCAAACTTTTGGATAAGCGGGGTATCCAGACCGCCTATAAATCCTATGACATTACTTTGGGTTTTCATCGCAGCCAAAGCACCCAATAAGTAAGAACCTTCGTCTTCTTTAAAAGTAACGTTATATATATTTGGAACATCTGATACGGAGTCCAAAAGAACAAAACTAGTATCCGGATATTTAGGTGCGACGGTTTCAAGTGCTTCTTGTAAAGAAAAGCCTAATCCGATGATTAAATCATTTCCTTGAGCAATTAGTTCTTCTAGTCCTTTTTCATATGTACTAGTTTCTTTTATCTCACGGTAATCAAAAGATATATTTAACTCATCACGAGCTTGTTCTAGACCTATTAGTCCTAAATCCGAGAACGATTGGTCTCCTAAACCAGTATCTGAAAGCATAACTCCAATCTTCACTCTTTTATCAGCTTTTGTATTTGTTTCGTTGCTAGAACATGCGGTGAGCATGAGGGCAACAATGATAAACGTAAATAAAATAAAGTGCTTCTTCATGAAATCAATCCTAACTAATTAATATTAATACTTAATATGTATCGTCCGAACATCAGTGTTATTAATAACAGGAAACTTCAGGGTGTTGAAAGTAGTTAAACTTTACAATATATTTACAAAATGATTAAAGCTTAATTATTCTTCTGGAAATAAAAAAGGAGACTTTTTAAAAAGTCCCCAACTTTACTATTAATGCTCTTTCAAAAACTTTACTAAATCCTGATGATTTTCCGGTGTTACGCCGTGCCCATCCCCGTATGTCTTGAACGTCACATTTGCCCCGAGCATTTCGAAATAATCTTTGCTTTCGGCACCCCATTGAGAAGGAATAACGTAATCATAATCACCGTGTGAAATAAAAATGCTCAAATGATCGACTGGCTGCTTACTATATTCTTCTTTCACAAAACCTGGAATATAGCCGCTTAATGCAACAACCTTAGTAATAATATTGCCCATCGTTAATGCTAAAGTTTGGGAAAGAATTGCGCCTTGGCTAAAGCCTAGTAACGTAATATTGTTTGGATCAAGGTCATATTCTTCGATTGCTTCGTAGATAAATGATTGAATAAACGTAACTACTTTATCAAACACATCACGATCAGGTTTACCTACTTCTGCAATTGTAAAAAAGGCATATCCCGGATTGTAAACAATCGGACCACGTAAACTGAAAATATGATGCGTTTCCTTGAAGCTTTCGACAAGCTGGGGTAGGTCCTCTTCATTACTTCCCATACCGTGCAATAAAAAGAGTGAAGGCATTTTTTCGCCTGTAGTTTTTGGTGCTGAATATTTAAATGTAAAAGGAGATTTCATTTCTTTTTCTTCCCTTCAAGCAAAGTATATCTATTTTAACATATGCATTTATATCTTTCGTATAAATACGGTAATAGAATCGTAGAATAGAATAATAAAGAAATAGTAAATGGAGGGTCCAGATGCGACAATACGGTAGGGAAGAACTGCAATTATTATTCCAAGTTCATTTGGGGTTGTTTTTAGTATTCGGGTTCAGTTGTTATTTGCTTATAGCGTACGAACAGTTTCCGTGGTTATCTTTAATTGGATCAGCAGTTGGGGTAGCCATTATTGTATTTTTTTATCGAGGAAAAAGTACAGCGCCTTTTTAATTTCTTTACTAGTTTATTCAGTGATTATGAGTGTGGTCTTTAATTGGTTTTCTATTTTCAATGTACATTAATAATGAACCTTATTAAAAGTAGCTTAAAACATTACACATTGGACATCCTAATATAATAATGAGTAAAGTTTTGGTATAAAACATGTATCATGTTAGGAGATGAAAATGTGAAAGAATTCAAAATAACATACTTTTTTGATGAAGATCATTATATTCGTAGGTTTATCCATATAGAATCCCAAGAAAAAGCGGAAGAGCTTATTCAAAAGGAACGAGACAGCTATATTTCATTTACGGACAGTAGAGGAATTTACCATGAACTAAACACAAGGGGCGTTCGAGTGATTCAACTATCAGAATACCACCGAATAGATAAAACGAAAAAAAGTATCAGGCCATTTTGAAACCTGATACTTTTTTGTATATAACGAAAGCTTCGACTGAAGGATTACGTATGTTGATCTTGTTCATTCGGTGCTTGCCTCAAACTTAGGAGCCTGTACCTCGTCTTTTTCCATACAAATGTACAATTAATACACCTAAAATTGCGATGAATCCTCCTACTATAGAAAGTATCGCTGGTAATTCTCCTAACCACAACCAAGCGACTACTATTGCAATAACTGGCTCTGCATAGAGTAGGCTAGAAATAGAACTAGCCTTACTCATAGATAAAGCGATTGCCCACATTAAGTAGGCAATGGCTGTCGGAAATACCCCTATGTAAATTGAGGCCAAATTTGCTTCCAGTGTTGCATGCCCGATGTCATCAAGTAGCCCAGGAGCAAATACAAGAAAAGGAATGGTACCAGCCCAAGTAAAATAAGCAGTTAATTCAATTGGATTGTATTTTATAAGTAAGGATTTTTGGTAAACGAAAAATATAGAAGTCGCAATTGCGGCTATAATAACTAAAAATACGCCAGGTGAGATATTGAATAAAGAATCTCCAGTACCTATGCCGATTAACAAAATACCAACAAACCCAAATACCAAACCAAACCATCCAATTGTTCCAAGACGTTCCTTTAACACAAGCACGGCAATAACCGTTGTGAAAATAGGTGCTGAACCTATTAGCATTCCTGCAGTTCCCGCTGTAATCGTTAATTGTCCAAACGTTACACATATATGATAGAGGCTAATCCCGATCCATCCAAGAAGTGCTATTTTGAATAAATCCTCTTTCTTTGGTAATTGAAAACTAATCCCAGGCCAAAATGCAATTACCGCGAAGATCACAGATGCAATGATAAAACGGAATAAAATCAAATGCCCTGCCGAATAACCGCCATGTAAACTAGCGCTTATAGATGCAAAACTCGATCCCCAAATAAAGACAGTAATCGCTGCCAAAATGAGAGCTTTCTTATTCAATTGGCTCCACCAAACTTTCTACTAGTAAATAGACTAAGAAACACTTACCGTTACTCATATTACAAGTAAAAGTAAACAACTAATACTACAATAAAACCCATTATAAAACAACTTGTTGAAAAGGAATATGGTATTATATTTGACTTTTGCATAGGCAAATGTAGTGGCTAAATCGTTCTCTAAACATATTTTATAGAGACAAAAGTGTATAAATGAATGGGTGGCTATTCCTATGAAAGCAATTGTATTTATTGGAAGTAACAAGTCTGGAACAAGTAAAGAAGCCTTGGCGATAGCAAAAGAAATGGGATATTATGTGGTTTTATGTACGGACAAGACTAAGCGCATGACAAGCAATGCTGATTTCTCGGAAGTTGATCAGTTTGTGTTTATGGAAGATTTATTAGACGAACAACAAATGGTGGAAGAAATAAAAAAGCTTATGGAAAAAGGTAAACAAATTTGCGCATGCGTTAGTTTAATTGATCCATATGTTTCTTATGCAGCTAGGCTTTCTAAGTATTTTGAGTTAGCCGAGATTTCCGTGGATTCCTTAGGGATGATGGAAAGCAAAATAGCGATCAGGGAAAAACTAAAGAATCTTCCGATGACCCCCTTTTATACAATTTTTCACCCAGATGATTCCCTTGAAAAGTTTGAAAAAGAATATAAATCCCTCTTTCCCTTTATTATAAAACCCCCAACTTCGAATGGTTCAAAGGATGTATTACTTGTTGAAACGATAGAAAAGCTTGCAAAGGCTATAACGTTTCTACAAAAAAAACATCCAAATAATCCATTGTTAATAGAGGAATTTTTACATGGACCACAGTACCTCGTTGAAATATTGGTTTATAACAATGAAATTAAATTTCTAGGGTTAGTTGAGCAAGAAGTACTATACAATGGCAGATTTATTGTAGTTGGTTATAAGTTTCCAGGAAAAGTTGAAATGGATGAATATCGTAGTCTATATGCGTGCATTTCAAGGGTCCTTGAACAAACAGGTCTTTCTAATGGCTCATGTCATATGGAGATGAAACTTGTTCAAGGGAAATGGACATTAATAGAGGTAAATCCGAGAATGGCTGGAGGAGCGATGAACAGAATTATAGAAGAAGGTACCGGGATAAATCTTTTAAAAGAAATATTAAAAGTATATTTAGGCGAGGAACCTATTGTACTAGAAAAGAAGAAAAATCATGTGTACGCCAGATATTTAACAATAGGTTCCCGGGGAAAGCTACTCAAAATCACTGGGAAAGAAATTGCTTTAATGCATGATGGAGTGAAATTTGTTCATATTAAACCGCTTGAAGGAAGAATAATAACGACCCCATACTCAATGGGGAATCGGTATGCATGCGTCATTGCTGCTTCAGAAACAGCGGAACAAGCAGAGGCAATCGCATTAGAAGCTACAAAAGAGATAAAGTTTTATCTGGAACCTTTCTGAAAGCAACAATTCAATTTGGTGATGTTTACCCGTGTAACCTTCTCAAGCCGTAATATTATAACTACTAAGAGTAAGAAGGGAGTTGAAAAATCAATTGAGCACCGAAGTTAAAAGTAACCAATGTTTATGTGATGCGCTCTGTGAATTGAAATTGCTCCAGGATCTATTAAATAATTCCCAAACGAAATTTTTTGGTCGTTTACTCGCCAAAATAGCAGGTACAGATACGATTCCCTTACTCTTGATAACTAAAAAAGGGAGTCCATTAAGTTTTAGGAGTGCTGAAGAGTGTTTTGAAACAAGTTATTTTCGAATAGAGTCCGTAGATAAAGAAACATGCTGTACAACGATTTCGTTACTACGTCCTCTGGATATTGAAGGCAATTACTCTAATTCATTTTGTGATTTGGTTAGATTAGAAAAAACGTCTATATGTAAGAACGTTGATCTGTCACGTATTTGTGCCATACAACTATTGGAGACCGAATTGTTGACAAGAAAAATTATAATAGAGCCGAAATGGTAATGACACATCTTCACCCTACAAGTCTTGGGGTGTTTTTTATTTTTACTAGAAGTTAAATAAAAACTGAACGTTTGTCCGTATCCAATGTAGGATGGATGAATTTAATACAAATATAATTACACAAATACAAAAGGAGAATATTAAATGACAATAATAGGAATGCTACACCATCGTAAAGATCCAAAAACCGTCATAAAGTCTTATGCATATGCAGCAGTTGCTAAGGCAGAGGGGGTCAATTTTTTTTACTTTTCACCCGGTGCAGTGAACTTTGTGAATCGATCTATTCGAGGTCAAGTTTATGAAAATGGAAGCTGGCAAGAGAAAATCATGCCTTTTCCAGATGTTATTTATAACGCAGGGAGTCCTGAAAAATTAGCTAAGTCAAAAGGAATTATTGATAAATTGAAGAATGAAATTCCATTTACTACAAACTCCATAGGAAATAAATGGAATATAAATGAACGACTAATGGAAGCAAAGGAATTTACGAATTACTTAATCCCTTCTGAAGTTGTAAAGAATGTAGAGAATTTTTACAAATTCATTTCTTCTTTTCATAAAGTTGTCCTTAAACCGATTGATGGGAGAAAAGGAAAAGGAATCTTTTTAATTTCCGAAGTAGGAAAGGGTTATGAAGTAAAGAAGGATTCAGAAAATTACTTTTATACAAAGGAACAGTTGAACGTATTCATGGAGGATAAGCTATCGTCAGGAACTTTTATCGTTCAACCATATATACAATCCATCAATAAATCCGGTCAAGTGTATGATTTTAGGCTACATGTCCAAAAAAATGGGGAAGGAAAGTGGGTGATTACTACTATTTATCCACGAGTAGCTCCAAACGGATCTATCATCCCAAATATTAATAATGGTGGCTTCACAAATTATTTAGATCCATTTTTACTACAGGAATTTAAGGAAGAAGCATTTGATATTAGACGGATGCTTGAGCACTTTTCTTTGGCATTAGCTAATCATTTGGATCATATACAAATGGTGAAATATGGAGAAGTAATTGATGAAATCGGGATTGACGTTGGGCTGGACGAAAATTCGAAAATTTGGATTTACGAAGTAAACTGGCGTCCGGGCTGCCCGCCTGCTTTTTATTTGGAATTAGATGTAGTAATCCATTCCATTCAATATGCAAAGTTTATAGCTGAAAACCAAAAGAAAATTAAAACTGAAATTAAGAAAATAAAGAAGAAAAAGATTGAAGAAAAAGGGGAAATACCAATTATCGCGATAACGGGAAGTGCTGGTAAAACAACGTCTAAGGCATTCCTCGCATCGATATTGTCCAAAAAGTGGAATGTTTTTGAGTCCAAAGATTATTGGAATACAACAGAGCATACAAAAAAACATGCAGCAGAAATTAATGACGCTCACGAGGCGGTTGTATTAGAGTACGGTATGGCTTATCCAGGGGTCATTACGGAACATTGTAGCATTATTAAACCTAACATTAGCATAGTGACCAATATCGGACTTGCACATGTCGGAAACTTTGATAGCGGTATTAAAGGAGTTGCTCATGCAAAATCGGAACTAATCCACGGGATGGATCAAGAGGGTATCCTCGTCGTAAACAAAGATGATGAAAACTCTAAGTATTTGGAGACTAATCAATTCAAAGGGAAAATATTAACAGTCAGTACAAAGTCACCAGCTAACTATAGAGCATATCAAATTCAATATAAAGAGAACGGAATGAGTTTCAAAATGAGGCTACAACGACAAGAAATTGAACTATTTATACCTATTTTAGGTGAGCATCATGTATATAATGCCTTAAATGCTATTGCTGTGGCTGATTATTTAGGGTTCACACCAATGGAAATTAAAGCCGGGTTGATTTTTAGAAAACCACCAAGAAGATTAACTATCTATAATTGTCGCGACAATATTACAGTAATCGATGACACTGTACACTCCCATCCACAAGGAGTACGTGCTGCACTTGATGTCCTAACCAACATAGGGAAACACCGAAAAATAGCGATTATTGGACAAATGAGAGAGTTAGGCCAGTTAAGAGAAGAAGAATATCGTAAAGTCGGCGATTACGTCCATGAAATAGGTGTTGATATTTTAATCACCTATGGATATAGAACGGAAGAAATTGGTGCTCAAGCGAAAGTAAAAGGATTTTCCCCTACAAATATATATCATTTTACAAACAAGGAAAAATTACATGAGTTATTGACAGAGATTGTAGAGAAAGACGACACAATCTTAATCAAAGGAGCAAGTAAGACAAATATGTTTGATACAGTCAAGTTTTTAGATGAAACATTTAAAGAATAATTCTACAAAATGCCTGAATAGCGCCCTCTTACTAAAGGGACGTTATTCAGGTTTTATAATTGCTTTAGGAAATAATAAAATCTATGGTGTGTGGATAACTTTCTTCAAGTAAAATAAAGTATGTCATTTTTTATATTGTACGTATTATAGGGATACTGCGTCGTAAAGAATTTACCGCTAGGATTTCCGCTTCAGGGCGGACGCTTTCCGAGGGGTGAGCGATGAGCCTTCACCGCCGCTTGCGCGTACGTTGTGAAGTCTCATCTGTCTCACTTGATCCCTCCGGAGTCGCCGCCCTTCCGCTCCAATCCACTATTTCTTGAAGATAAAATCCAATAAATGGTTGAACGAGACAAATCCACTGCGAACGCGACAAACTAGCCTTGAACACGACAAAGACTACCCCGAGTGCGACAAACCAGAAGATCCTATCTTTAAGACACATTATCTCTATTATGTGCGTCATTCCATTCATTGTTCCTCTGTCAGGGCAGGCATAGGAGCTTTCGCTTTTGTCCTTATGAAAATATAAAAAAAAGAGCACCTATAAGGTGTTCTTAGTGTCACTCCTCTTCTAGATGGAATGTAATCTCTTTTGCTGCAGTATCTGCGAGGTTTTTGGCTTCTTCTAAACTACTACCAACTGCAATTACATAAGCATATCTATGACCCATGGATAATGGTGGCATTAAAAGAGTTCCTTTTTTAGGTTTCACGTAAACCTCTACGACTCCAAGCGATTTTTTAGCCCTTGCTTTCCCGGTTACTTTTTCTAATATTCCTTTCTTTGTGGAAATAACGTATTTGGTAAAAACGTATTTCTTATATTTCGGTAATAGTGCAGGACTTTTTCCTAAATATAAATTAAGCGTCTCTTCTACTAAATTAATTCCGAATGCTGCTTGAATCATTTTGTTCATAGCACCTCCAGAAATTCTTGGGTTAATCTCGATGAGTTTCCAACCATTCTTAGCTAAACGCATTTCCAGATGTAAAGCTCCATTTTCAATCTTGAGTTCTTCAATAATGGACTGAAGAATCTTTTCAATCCCTGTTCTAATATCTAAAGGAACATTTGCAAGCACACCATAACCTGTAATGATAAATCTCTTATTCTTTGTGATTTCTTGTTCAATGATTCCTACAATACTTGCTTTATGTTTGTGAACGAGTACCTCTACTAAATATTGATCACCATCTATATATTCTTCAATCATAATTGTGTTATCCGGGTTCTTATTCACAAGACTATCAATATGTCGTATTAATTGTTCTTTTCCTTCTGCTAAAAGTACGTCTTTAGATCCTGTAGATTTTGGCGATTTTATAATAATAGGAAAATCAAACTGTTCACATATTGTTTGTATAGGAATCGTCTTGCCTGGGTTTATCAAGAAAAACTTAGGGGTATAAGGTTGATCTTTTAAAGTAGACCTTGTTTCCTCTTTATTTTCCATTATTCCAATGGCTTTAGATAGAACATAATTGTGACAGAATTCATCACAGAGAATGGATGCGGTATGAACAAAAGGATCAACAAAACTAACGATGGTTTGAATTTCGACACCAATTGTTTGTAACTTGAGGATTTCTTCTCTCATATCATCTAGGCTGTTTGTGTTTACAGAAACCATTTTATGGACATCTGTATACTCCTGTCTTTGTTGAATTTGCTTCTCGTTATTTGTGAAAAGAATGGTAAAGTATCCTAAATCACCCGATGCTTTAATCGCTTCCCTGCTTGATCCGGATTTGTTTGTACTAATAAAAATAATTGCTTTCACACGGTTCGCTCCTTCCTATAAATTTTGATTAAAATGTTTCTTTCTATATTTATGACATGTTTTAGTTTTGGCATAGTTATGTATCACGCAATTATGTTCTATTTATCCAGTCAACTTCAGTTTAAAAACATATTATGTATTATGAAAGGAGTTGAATAACTTAATGAAACCCCATACAGTCGGCAGTATAAGAACAATCATTTCTGGTGAGTTGGTGCAAGGTTCTGATGAAGTGTTAGTCCATTACGGAGCATACCGTTTAAAGCAAATAAAAAATCAAAATACTATCCTTTTTACTGATAAGAGAATTGTTGATTGGAGAAGTCTAAAGAAATTTTCCCCATTAGTACTTGCAACAGAGTGGGAATATAGTAAAGATGAAATTCCTGAGAATGTAACTCTCATCCAAGTAACTAATGCCGACGAAGCATATTGGAAATTTGTTCGCTACTACCGGAGCCTATTTCAAATCCCTGTAGTAGCCATTACAGGAACTTCAGGGAAAACAACAACAAAAGAAATGATCAAACATATTCTTTCAGAAGATAGAATAGTTACAGCTACAAGTCTTACTAGTAATTCTAGAACGGCAAATTTGCAGTATCTTTTGAGCATAGATGAGGAAACCGAAGCAGCTATTTTTGAAACGGCTGTTGGTTCACCAGGGGATGTATTAAAAGCAGGTGAATATTTCAAACCTACAATAGGAATCATTACAAACATCGGGGCACATCACCTCAATTATTGCAAAACACTAGAAGGCTATATTGAGGCAAAAGGAGAAATGGTGAAAATTGTTAATCCTGCAGGTGTACTAATTATTAATACAGAGGATAGCAATACAAGTAAGATTGATATGAAAAGCTTTCAAGGGAAAATAATAAAAGTTGGAACTCATAGGACTTGCCATTTTCGAGCACGAAATATTCGTTACTGTCAAGATGGCATGGAATTTAGTATTAAGCATAAGAGGAGAAATTATCAAATATTTGTACCAGGCTTAGGAGTTCATCAGGTCTATAATGCTCTTGCTGCTATAGCGGCTGTTTATGAAATGGGAGTGACTATCCCGGAGGCGGCTTTTCGCTTGAAAACATTTCGGAAGTTCAATAAGCAACTTCAAGTGGTGGATGGCATAAACGACTCTATGATTATAGATGATACATGGAGTATTACAACAACTTCATTGGAAGCAGCATTAAAAGTATTAAATGAAATTGGGAAAGAGAAAAAAAAGGTGGCAATCATAGGTACAATTACTGATTTAGGTTCATGGGGCTATACTATTCATGAACAGGCAGGAGATTTAATTTACCAGAATGGAGTGGATGTACTCATTACGATAGGAGAGCATGCGAGCGTAATAGCAGACCATGCGGTAAAAAGAGGTTTAACTTCACCGGTCTACACATTTAGGAATGAAGTCCTCGTTTTTTATCTATTAGAAAAAATTCTAGACTCCAATACAATTGTTCTGATCAAAGGAGATATGTACAGCCAACCTATAATTGAGTTAGCTGCAAAATTGCGGAAGAAGAAATAATTTTAAAAAGATGGACAAACACTATGCACATTCCATAACCTAATCATCAAGAAATTCCATTCATACTATAAAGGGGGAAGGAGGAGTACTATTGAAACCTTTACGCGTGAAAGAAATTCGAAATTTACTGCAAGGGGAACTAATAAGTGGTTCCGAGCTTTGGAATGTAAGTAATGCTATTTATTATAATCGGCATGACCTAACAAAACGAAATTCGCTAATGTTTGTAAGCAGGAGCGATTCTATTAACTGGCATGAAATTAATAATAAGGGACCTTCTCTTGTGATTTCAGATAAGCCCTCCTCAGAATTGAAAAATGCTCTATCGGATACAACGGTCATAAGAGTAAAAAGTCTTGTACAATCATATTGGAAATTCATGGACTATTATAGAAATCTTTTTCAAATACCAGTAGTTGCAATAACCGGAACATGTGGTAAAACTACTACGAAAGAAATGATCAAACATATTTTAGGAAAAGACTGGAACGTCCAAGCATCCATTAGTAGTAAAAATGAACCGCGTCAATCTTTACCGTATTTGATGGGCATTGCTGAAAATACAAATGCCGCTGTTTTTGAGCTTGGGTTAGGGAATACTGGTAATATAAAGCATCAGTGCAACATTTATCAGCCTACAATCGGCATTATTACAAATATCGGCGTTCATCATTTAGATGGCTGCGGAAACTTGGAAGGGTATATAAAAGCAAAGTCAGAAATAGTGGATGGTATAAAGAAAAACGGCACGTTAATTTTGAATGCGGATGATTCCAATACTAAAAAAGTTCCTTTGCATTCATTTAAAGGAAAGATCATTTATGTTGGAGTAAGTGAGAAGTCTCACTTTAGAGCTTCCAATATTAGATTTGCAAAAAGTGGAATGAATTTTCAAATTCATTTTTTAAATAAAAAATATAATGCTTTTATACCAGGCTATGGTGAACATCAAGTATATAACGCGCTTGCTGCAATCGCAGCTGTAAACGAAATGGGGATGGATTTGAATGAAGCTATTTCACGTTTAGCGACCTATAAAAATATGACAAGACACCTAGAGTTTTCAGACGGAATAGGTGGAAGTACTATTATCGACGATACTTGGACAAATAACCCTACATCTGTCGAATCTGCATTAAAGGTACTGGATTCCATTGGGCAGGGGAAAAATGTCATCCTTGTACTGGGAGATATTAAGCGATTAGGGAATTTTGAAAAGAAATATCATCGGGAAATTGGAAGTTTGGTTGCGAAAAGAAATATTCATACACTTATTACAATAGGGAGCAAAGCAAAAGAAATAGCAAATCAAGCAAAGGAAGACGGGACAGAGGCAACTGTCCATATGTTTCAAGATGTAAATGGTGTCATCGATGTTTTAAAACCAATACTTGACGGAAATACTATTTTGTTGATAAAAGGTCCAATGTCGAGCCGATCAATGATAGATTTTGCTAATAGTTTAAAACAAAAATAATAGATAGAAAAGAAGCATTCACGCCCACTGCGTTGAATGCTTCTTTTGAAAAGTCTTATATTAAAGAACACGACGAGCCGTCTTGTAGTTTTTATTGGCCCAAGTAGAATTTAAATTTTCTTTTACGACACTACCATTTGTTTTCAGACGAATATATTGGTTGGCTCCAATATAAATTGCACTTTCAGTAATTTTAGAACCACCGTTAGTGAAGAAAATTAGATCACCTTTTTGCAAATTACTCTTTTGGACTGCTTTCCCTATTTGGGCTTGTTGACTAGCTATTTTACTTTTTAGATCAATTCCCTGTTGATTATACACATAGTAAGTAAATCCAGCACTAGTAAATGTTAAAGATTTTTCATCATATCCGTATCCAAACTTGGCCTTTCCGATTAAGCTAGAGGCAAGATTGATAATCTTATCTGCTGGTAAAGCACTTGTTTGTGACGCAGTACTTTTTTCTGGGACTTTTACTGAAGGTGTTGTTGTAGATGTTGATGCACCTTCTGAAAACACACGCTTTGCAGTAATATAATGCTCGTCATAGTAATCGACAAATAGAACTCTCGTTAATATGCCATTTGAATTTGGAATAATGATTCGATGATCCCCTGCGTATATTGCTACCATAGATGGTGTTTTGGATCCTTTAGTACCGTTAAAGAAAACTAAATCGCCTTTTTTTAGGTTAGCTTTGGAAACTGTTGTACCTTTATTCATTAAATCTTTTAAATTTGTCGTACCCAATTTGATATTATTTGTTTTATACACATAGTCGATGAATCCTGTAGCAGTAAAACGTAATGATGATTCATTATTGACGCTACCCATTGTCGCTTTATCTATTAAACTATAGGCTTTTTCTACAATCTTATCGCCTGTAGTTGCTGGATTAGATGACATAAGTGTTGGTAGAACTCTTCGTGCTGTTATATAGCTATCTGTATAATATGGCTTGCTATCTAAGTCTGTAATGACAATTTTTTGTGTTGGATCTGCCATTTGAATGATCTTATTGTCGCCAATGTACATCGCAACATGGTTAGGAATATTTCCACCTCTACTATCAAAGAATAGTAAATCACCTTTTTGTAGTTGGTTTCTAGCTACCGCAGTTCCTTGTTGCATCATATAGTCTTCATTATAAGTTGCAAGATCTACGCCATTTTGCTCGAAAATGTACATAAGGAAGGATGCACATGAAAATTTATAAGGAAAAGTAGGCTTGTACTCTGTATTACTGTAAGTAGCTTTCCCGATTAAACTTTTCGCTGTTTTTATTAATTGATCAGCCTTTGCTTCTACTGCTTGTTGATTATTTTGCGTGTTAATTGTTGCAGCTGATGCTTGTATAGGATGAATAGTGTCAGGGGCAACACCTAGGGCGCTTAAACCGATGACAACCGATAGAGTAGTTGAGATAAAGCGTTTCTTCGTCATAGATACCTCCAAAGTTTTTTTTGACTTGCTCCGATTTTAGCATGCAAAAGAGTGGATCCTTTGAGGGAATATATACCACAAATCTTTGGTAGATGGCTTAAACCCTTGCTATTACAAGGTTCTTTAAAGATGTTTACAGTTTCATTACAAATGTTTCAAAGAACTTAAGGAGAAGCATAAGTAATCGTGTATGTAGTGATAAACACATCAATTTCTTTACATCAGAAAGGGTGGATAACTTGGTTAAAAAAGTGAAAGAAGGCATTTGGTCAGGGCGTACAGATCATTTAGAAAACAAAGAGAGTTTCAGGTATCACCAAATCGTGGAATTAGCACAGCTTGATACGCTTGATACGGAGGGGAAAGCATGTGTAATCATTGGTTTTGAAAGTGATGAAGGAGTCCGGAGAAATAAAGGGCAAATTGGAGCAGCAAAAGCACCAAATGAACTACGTTCGGAATTGGCAAAGCTCCCATGGCATGTATCATCTGAAAAATATGTTGTAGATATAGGAACAATTGATTGCACAGGAAATGACCTTGAAAAAGCCCAACAACAACTTGGAGATGTAGTAAATCAAGTTCTAACCAAAAAAATGACTCCAATAATTCTGGGCGGCGGACATGAAACTGCTTATGGGCATTATCTCGGTGTTCGAAACTATATTGGTAAAGCGGCAAAGCTAGGTATCATCAATATTGATGCCCACTTTGACTTGCGCCCTTACGATGAACAGCCTTCTTCCGGTACAATGTTCAGACAAATACTAGAGCAAGATGAAAACAGTAGCTATTTTGTCCTTGGAATTCAACGATATGGTAATACACAAGCACTTTTCGACAAGGCAGATGAGCTTGGAGTGATTTATATTTGCGAAGAAGATATGCACGGTGAACAGCTAGTACAAGTGAATAAAGCAATAGAGGAATTTTTCCAAAATAATGATTTTATTATGCTGACACTATGCACAGATGTACTCAATGCTGCATTTGCCCCAGGTGTAAGTGCTTCTTCTCCTTTTGGATTAAGTCCAAATACTGTACGTTCTATTATTCGTATTGTCTCTTCCAATGAAAAGACATTATCCTTCGATATTTCGGAAGTGAATCCACTTTTGGATGAAAATAATCGAACGGTAAAATTAGGTGCATATCTAGTTAATGAAGCAATTACATCGTTTTTAAACTAGTATGCCACACTAACTATTTCCCCGCATATGATGTCGGGAAGGGGTGTATGATGAACGATAATATAAAAATGTTTAAACAATTTTTACCGCAAGCTGCAACAATTTTAGAACTCCAACAGACCGAAAAGAAACCGGCAGTACTAGTAGCAGATATTGATGGCGACGATGTGGATGAGTTGATCGGGGCGTTCCAGTATAAAGGGAAAAACTATCTATGGATCTTGAAAAACAGAAACAATCAGTGGCAACCGCTAATAATGATAAGAGGAAGCGGGTTTGGCATTTCAGATTTGCGTGCTGTACCACTCACAGACACTCGTGTAAATACGGTAATCATCGGTTGGCAACATGGTAGTACGATGTCACAACTAAATTTACTGCAATGGACAAAGAACGGTTTTGTATGGTTACCAACAAACGATCTTTTTTACAGTAAGTTGGAAGTTGAAGATATGAACATAGATGGTAAGTTTGAACTTGCTATCTGGACGCATGATACTGGTGAAGCTTATAAAGTAGAAGTTTATCGTTTCGATAAAACCGGTCTTGTGCAAGCAAAAGATGTCTATCCTTATTACTTTAGAAAAGTAGCAGCATACTATGAAAGTTTATTGAAAACAAATGAATACTCTTATTACTGGTACTACTTAGCGGATGCACAAATAAAGGAGGGAAAGTTGGATAAAGCATTAAATTCCATTTATAAAGCCTTAACCTTTCCATCTCCTTATCCATCAAAGGAAGAGCTTACTAGAGAAAGACAAGAAATTCAAAACCATCAAGGAGAATCGAACCCAAATAACCAAGTTGTAATAGATTGGGCGATGGGAGACGTAACTGGTGATGGCGTTCGGGATACCGTCTATCTCACCGGAGAAAAAACAGAGGGGAGCCCATTTTGGAAAAATATTACGCTCGTTATTTTGAATGGTAAGACAAACGTGTATGAAAGTATCCCTTTAAAAGAAAATATGGGATATAACCCGACGATTTTTCTCGGTGATTTTACAGGGAACCATGTAGATGACATACAAATAGTGATTGATACTGGAGGAAGTGGTGGTACGGTTTATTCGTATGTATTTGCATTTTTGGATGGAAAAATGAAACTAATATTTGATACTGATGCATTTAATGAGCATTCGAAATATGAAGTTAATTACGAAAATCATTATAGAGTAACGATTACAAGCTCGAATCCGAAGAAGGAATATACCTTGGATTTAACTTATAAAAGGGAAGACTATTTATCCGAAATCTATAATGTAGATGGTACGCTGAAAGAACCGATAGAAGGATGGGTAGATCCGATTAGTGGTTTGTATCCGATTGACTATGCAAGAGACGGTACGTATGAGCTTCTTTCTTATCAAGAAATTGCAGGTAGATATCACGCGGATGCATTAGGGTATGTGCAAAATGAATGGAAATGGAATGGACGAGAATTTGTAAGCAACCGGCAAACTGTTTCTATTTTTGGTAAGGATTTAAGTACTAGTTGAATAGGTTTATAGTTATCCCCTTTTTGTTGAAGGGGTTTTTTATTCAGCTTCTTTCGTTTGAAGGAGCGGTAATGGGGAACAATAAGCTCATTACTTTAAAAGAAAGGATTAACCTTATGGGGAAAAAAACATGGATTATAACGCAGGAATGGCATCATGTATTGTTTCTTCATTGGCCTGTTCCACCTGAAGAAGTACGTAAATACATCCCTGCCGAACTGGAACTTGACTTATATGAAGGCAAAGCGTGGATTGGCTTAGTATTTTTCCAAGTGAAAAGAAATCGCCCTAGATTAATCCCGCCTTTACCTGGATTACGATCTTTCTTACAACTTAATGTTCGTACATATGTTACTAACAAAGGCAAAGCGGGTGTCCACTTCTTCAGTTTAGATGCGAATCATCCTTTCATTGTAAAACTAGCTACTTTCGGTGGCTTTTTACCATATCGTAACGCGGAAATAAATATTAAAAAACATAAGAAAACATTTTCAATCCATTACAAATGTGAACATCAAAAGAAAATTTTCCTCACTACATTTCAACCAATAGGAAGGCCAATTGAAAGCACTCAGCTTAATACGTGGCTTACGGAACGATATTGCTTATGGACGAAAACAAAAGGACGTCTATACCGGGTTGATATTAATCATTCACCTTGGCGTTTGCAAAATGTAACTGGCATAGTTTGTGAAAATACAATAGCGTCTTTTTTCCAAAAGGATAATTATAAAGAAGAATGCCCACTTGTCCATTATTCAAGACTAAAAAAAGCTAGGCTTTGTCCTCCAGTTTTAGAAAAATATAATGAATAAATAGTAAAAAACAACACATACTATCCACAGTGTTAGATTTAAAGGAGGATTCAAGATGATTAAATTATTACAAATTTCTATGGTCATGCTTCTTGTTGTATCATTAGCTGCGTGTGGGACAAATAAAAAAACCGAAAATGTAGCTAATAATGGTGCAACTACAACGGATAAGGTAGCAGATACAAACGTCAATACGCACACAACGACGGATGAAACTGTCACGAATAACGTGAATGACGTGAATGGTAACGAAGGTCACAAACTGGAATTGGCTGATGATGTTGCAGACAAAATTGCAGCGATGAAAGAAGTGGAAAGGGCAAATGTAATTGTGACGAACCACAATGCATATGTTGCGGTTGAACTAAAAGAAGGAACTAATTCAAGTGAAGAACTAGAAAAGAAAATTGCGGATGAAGCTAGAGCGACCAATGGGGATTTTCATAATGTTTACGTATCAACAAACCCTGACTTCGCTAAACAATTTCGTGAGTACGGCGAGAAAATCAGAGCAAATGAACCAGTAGAGGGGTTCTTTAAAGAGTTTTCTGACACAGTAAAAAGAGTATTCCCAGATGCGCATTAAATAAGCATCGGTACTCTGTGGCAAACATTTCCGTTGATTTTAGCGCGAAATAGGTTTACTATATAAATACGAGCTGCATTGTACGTATGGATATTAAGTTTTAACCTTTATGCTGTAACAGGGAGTTTTATATAGAAGCTGGAATGACAGGCCTTATTCTCTTTTGACAATAAGGACATGCAAGATAGCTTTTGCGAACACCCACTTTGAGGAGTGGTGGTTTAAAACTTTCTTATTAAAGTACGGCAAAGGCGGCTTCTTAAAAGGTTATTATAGAAATGTTTATAGCGAGCATCTTCCTTGATTGGAAGATGCTTTTTTTTTTTGTATTTTAGGTTTTTTGTAAATTTTTCAAAGTGAGCGCGGAGTATAAAGGTTTAATCATTTCTATTCTCTTTCTTTATCTACAGTAATTATTTCGATTAAGAACTTGCATTAAAGAGATCTTAACGTTGTAACTCCGGATTTTCCTGACTGTAGACCTAACGTGAAAATTGTGTAATATTGCTCGTTATTAAAGAGAACTATGGTTTATATGCCATTTAAATAAAAATGTAAACTTTAGATAGTTGTTTCAATAAAATATTTCACAAATTAGTCACATAATGTCTATAATTTTACAAAAAAATACACAATATTAATTGTATTTGTAGTATTCTAATAATCGTGATTAATTATGCCTATTATTTTTAATAATAATTAGTAAATAGGTAACAGTTTCTTTGTTGGTGAGAGGATGAATTGAAATGAGATTACTGTTTCGAATAAAAGAATAGAATTATGGAGATGAAGAAACTCCGAAAAACACCATCCTTTTACAAAGGAATTATTTATTTGAGGGAGAAAATCTTTCCAGTTATCCATTTAAATGAGCTCTTTGGCTTAGGCGAGACCGAGTCCAGTAAAAAAAAGTTTATATTGATTTCGCAAATTAATGAAAAAGTGTTTGGCTTAATCGTAGATATTGCAACAGATGTAATTGATTTAGACCCATCATTAATTGATGATACACCATTAAAAGCGGGATTAATGAGGGAAAACTACATAAAGGAATTGCAAATACGGGGAACATTTAATTGCTCTCATTAGTTTGGAAGAAGTGCTTAACTTTGAATACCTCAAATTAAAGAAGAATATCAGAGATTATTGGTTTGGGGTTTACCCAAAATATAAGAAATATCGTAAAAGGATTAAAAAAAGGACGGTGTTTTATGATGAAAAAAATTAAAAATATGGCAACCATCAAAGTGAAACTTATTAGCATTTCCATTCTATTGCTCACGATCCCTTTGATTATTTTAGGGATTTTCAGTTATCAAAAGAGTGCTAGTAGTTTAGATAATACGGGGGAACAACTTTTAAAAAATAGTGTTGAACAGACTATAGAAATGATACGAGTCTTAAATGAACATGTGGAAAATGGAGATATTACTTTAGCAGAGGCACAAGAAAAAGTAAAAATTGCGATGTTAGGTAAGCTGAATTCAGATGGAACACGACCAATCAATCCAAGTATAGATTTAGGGGAGAATGGTTATATGTATGCGTTAGATAGTGGAGGAATAGAACTCGCACATCCAACAGCCGAAGGTAAAAACCTTTGGGAATCAGAAGATTCTAATGGTGTTAAATTTGTTCAAAAAATCATTAAAACAGGAAATGATGGCGGAGGTTTTGTTTATTATGAATGGCCACATCCAACGAAAGAAAATCGAGTTGAAACAAAAATATCCTACTCAAAAACTGATCCACATTGGGGGTGGGTAGTGAATTCAAGCACATATATGATGGACTTCAATTCGACTGCTACAGATATACTTAAAATCATTTTTGTTGTTATCGGTATTACTTTAGTAGTGGGTATATTAATCATTTGGTTGTTTGCGAATAGCATTGCCAATCCTATTAAAAAGGTTGTAAACCATATGAATCACCTTGCTGATGGAGATTTAACGCAAGGAGAACTTCAAGTCAACTCAAAAGATGAAACAGGTCAGCTGGCATCCGCTATGAACCAAATGCAAGGTAACATAGTAAAAGCAATGACACGCATTTCTCAAAGTTCCGAAACCCTATCGAGTCATAGTGAAGAACTCACTCAATCTGCGAATGAAGTAAAATTAGGTACAGAACAAATTGCAACGACGATGCAGGAGTTAGCCTTGGGTTCAGAATCACAAGCCGATAGTGCAAGTGATTTATCAGCCATTATGGATGCGTTTGTATCAAAAGTTGTGGAAGCTAATAAAAACGGAGAAACTATTCAAGAATCTTCACGTGAAGTATTGAAAATGACTAACGAAGGAAAGCAATTAATGGATTCTTCCAATGAACAAATGGGGAAAGTAGACCAAATAATTAAAGAATCTGTTGTTAGAATTCAAGGGTTTGAAGAACGAACAAATGAAATTGTAAGTTTAGTTTCTGTCATTAAGGACATTGCTGGTCAAACCAATTTGTTAGCCTTAAATGCATCGATTGAAGCTGCAAGAGCAGGTGAACATGGGAAAGGATTTGCGGTAGTAGCAGATGAAGTGAAGAAACTGGCTGAACAAGTGAATAACTCTGTTAAAGACATTACTATAATCGTAGAAAATACACAAAAAGATTTTGGACAAGTAAAAGAGTTTTTAAATAATGGATATAAAGAAGTAGAAAAAGGGAAAGATCAGATACATCTGACAGGAGAAACCATCACGAACATTACGCTTTCTGTTACGGGGATGGTAGTAAGTATAAAAACCATTTCGGACAATTTAGAACAGATTTCAGCGAATAGCCAAGAAATGAATGGTCAAGTTGAAGAAATTGCTTCCATTTCTCAGGAAGCTGCAGCAGGGGTAGAAGAAACGGCAGCAACCGCCGAAGAATCCAATAGTTCAATTGAAGAAGTAGCTGGTAGTGCAGAACAACTTGCTAAGTTAGCAGAAGAACTGAATGGCATCGTTCGACACTTTAAACTTGGGTAGATTGTCAATGTATACGAGGTCGGTGAAAAAAATCTTTGACGACCTCGTTTGTTTTAAGAATAAGATGTATTAAACAATTGGGATGAAGAAAGGAATTGTTAGTAACTATGGATACAAAGAAATTAATTCAAGAAAAATTATTGTATTGTGAATATCAACCACTGACCAATTTACAAGATGCAACTTTTGCTTTTGAAGCACTTATGAGAAGTAATCCGAGAATAAATCCGTTAACGATTATTCAAGATGCACGAAATCAGGGTATTTTATATGAATTAGATACACTTTGTATAAACAATGCGATTGAAGAGTTTCCAACCTCTTACATAGAAAAATATTTTTTGTTTGTGAATGTTTTTCCTTCCACAATCATTCATCAAAATTTCATGAAATTTATCCAGAACTTAGTATCGAGTTATCCTCACATAAAGAAACGTGTCGTATTCGAAATTAATGAAGATAAGAAAGAAGAATCTTTGTTGAATCTTCCCCTCTTTTTTGAACGTCTCATGTATCTTAAATCAGTGGGTGTACGAATTGCATTAGACGATATACCAATTAGAAGAAGTTCATTTGAAAGAATGGAGAAGTTTGTCCCTCATTTTGTGAAATTAGATCATACACATTCAAAAGACTTAGCGCTCTCAATAGAAAAACAACAATTAATCTCCCTTGTTTTGGATTATACTGATGAAAATGTTGAGTTAGTCTTAGAGGGTATTGAAACTGAAGCGGATTTAATAATCGCAAAAGATTTAGGGGTGCCTTTGTTTCAAGGCTATTATATTTCAAAGCCTTTTCGTATAATAGAAGAAACCATTGTCCATTCTTAAACGGTTACGACCAATTGTCATTAATATAGAAAATCATTCATCAAAAGTTTGAAAAAACAAAATGCGATTCATGGAGGTGAATAACCGATTAAAACATTACGATTTTGGATCATGCTCCTGCTATTATGCACGATTATTGGAATCCTTAGTATTACATTAATTTCAACCTATGTGGTAACGAAACACAATTTAATCAATGATTCATTGAATGTCAACGAAAATCACGTTCAAAACTTGTCGAAGAAATTAGAGGGAGAACTAACGAAAATGCAAGACAAATTATCGTTAATGTCTGAAGATATTAGCTATTTGATGGATAACAAAGTGTTATTAAGTAATAAATTAGATGAAATTTTAATAAATACGGATGATTTCTATGCCATTACTGTTGTCAACAAAGAAGGTGTTGTTCTTGAGGCTGCACCATTCTCAGGTATCGTTGCAAAAGAATTAGAGACACCCGGTTTAAAAGAACCTCTTATGAAAAGAGAAGCCCTCATCTCACAACCCTTCGAATCTGCATCCGGACGTCCCATTATTCTTATTTCTACACCTATTTGGAATGAAGACAAAATATATCAAGGATATTTAAGTGGCGCCATATATTTAGCGGAGGACAATTTCTTCGAAGATATTATTGGTAATCATGTAGCAAATAATGGTTCATATGTATTCATAGTGGATGATAAGGGAAACGTGATTTATCATCCAAACAAACAAATAATTGGTACAAATGTTAAGCAACTTGATGTCGTACAATTGATAAAGAAACATCAAAGTGGAACAGAAAAAGTAACCAATATAGATAAAGTTGAATTTCTCGCTGCTTATCAATATATGCCGCTTAGTAAATGGGGAATCATTTCCCAGACACCTTATGATGTAAGTGTTCATCCATTAAAAGGAATCGTGAGTAAAATATTTTTTTACTCCATTCCATTTGTGTTATGTATCTTAGTGTTTACTTTAATAATAGCTGAAAAATTATCCTCACCTTTACGGAAATTGGCGATATTTGCAAATGATACAGAAAAAAAGGAGGAGGATTTTAGAAAAGTCGACAAGCCTTCGATGTGGTATTTGGAAGTGAAGCAGTTAAATGAAACCATTCAAGAGTTTGCTGAAAGGCAGCAAGAGAGAGTGGATGATTATAAGGAGCGTTCTTACACGGATGCTTTAACAAAGCTAAAGAATCGTCGATACTTTGAAAAAATAACGAAAAGGTGGAAGTATAGTCAATATTCGTTCTCTGTAATCATGTTCGATATAGACCATTTCAAAGATGTAAACGATACCTATGGTCATCATACAGGAGATGAGGTATTACAATATGTGTCAACCAAAATGTTGGAAGTTGTTCGTGAAAATGATGTATGTATAAGGCTTGGTGGAGAGGAATTTATTATCCTATTACCAAAATCAAACCTTGAACAAGCAAGTCATGTAGCAGAAAGATTGAGACAAAATATCGCCTCTTACATATGTCCTACAAATGATTATATAACTATATCGGCTGGTGTCACAGAATATCAATTTGGTGAATCAATAGATGAACTTTATAACCGAGTAGATGCCTCTCTTTATCGGGCTAAAACGAACGGAAGGAACCAAATAGTGAAGGCTAAGAATAAGGAAAAAACATAGCATATTCAAGACTTCATTTTGTGGATACTGACAGATTATATCTGTACTTCCTTCTGAAGAATAACCATATTAAGTTCCAAAGCTCGTATGACATGAAGATGTCTTATAAACTTTAAGAAAGCATCTGGGGAAGGTGGATTGTTCTCCGAGGGGAAAATTGTCCATGCAGGGGATGCTTACTTATGCTTCCATGAATTTGAAGGAAACGAGTAATTGGATGTGAGTGGCTACGGAAGGAGTATAATCCCTTTGTCAACACTCCGGACAAACCTCCTTTTTTACAGTGGATGGCTAACGGGTGCTTTAGTGAATTATAGATCTGATAATACAGCTATTTTTTCTTGTTCACGTAGCAGGTTTGTTTAAGAAGAAAAGATTTAGATAGGAGATGTGATAGGAAGGAAGAAAGGTTATTTATTAAAGAGGTCTTATAGATAAAAAACCTTGAAACAAGCATTAACTTATTTCAAAGTATTTTTGTATTAATTAACTTACACATACTTCTAAATATGCTGCTTTTATTTAGCCTGTTCTAAAAAGACATAAGGGTAACAATAAAGTAAGCAATCCCTAAAAAATATCTCAAAATTGAGGAGTGGTGGTTTAAAACTTTCTTATTAAAGTACGGCAAAGGCGGCTTATCTAATTTTAAATGTTAAACCGGTTTCCAGTGGGAGCCGGTTTTTTTGTTACTAGGAAATAATAAAATTTATTTGTATGTATATCTTAAGGAAGTTACCGCTTGGATTTTCGCTGGGCGTACGCTTTCCACTCCAATCCATCTTATGTAGTATTTCTTTAATGAGACATAACATGCGGTAAACGCAGCAAAGTCCATTTTGAAAGTAACAAACTGACCGCTGAGCATTATTAAACTAATCCAACAGATGCCATGTTGTGCTGTATTCCTATATGTGCAATTAAAAATAATAAGCAAGGAGCTCTGAGAGCCCCTTGCTTATATTTATTTCAACCCAATATTTGCTTTAACATCCACTTCCGCATATTTCTTTTGATCTGCACGTGCTCCAACTAACGTACCTATCCATCCTGCGATAAAACCAGCTGGAACTGAGATAATTGCAGGATTTGTTAATGGAAATATTGCTTCTCCTGTAAAGAAATGAGAGCCATCTGCAGCCCATACGTTTGGACTTAATAATACGAGAACTAGTGCAGTAACAAGTCCTGTAATAATTGCAGATAACGCACCCGAGGTATTGAAGTTTTTCCAATAAATCGTATAAATGATTACGGGTAAATTAGCACTTGCTGCGATACAGAAAGCGAGCGAAACTAAGAATGCAACATTCATCGTTTGTGCACCTAGAGCTAAAAGAATAGATAATACAGACACCCCAACCGAAGCAAGACGCGCCGCATTCATTTGTTCTTTTTCAGTTACTTTTCCTTTTTTGATAATTTGTCCGTACAAATCATGTGCAAATGCAGAAGCACCCGATAATACAAGTCCCGCTACAACGGCTAAAATAGTTGCAAATGCAACTGCCGAAACAAATGACATAAGCAAGTCTCCGCCTAAAGCTTGAGCAAGGAGAGGGGCTGCCATATTGCCAGCAGGATTTGCCGCTATAATTGTTTCAGAGCCTACGAATGCAGCAGCACCAAATCCTAGGAAAATAGTTAGTATATAAAAAGCACCTACAATCCATGTCGCAAATACAACAGAGCTACGGGCAGTCTTTGCATCTTTTACCGTAAAGAAACGCATTAATATATGCGGTAAACCAGCCGTACCTAATACCAATGCAATCATCATCGAAATGGTATCTAACCCATTTGTATATTTAACACCAGGGTGTAAGTATGCTTCGCCATGGGCTGTAGCAGATTTCATTTCTGTGAACATGCCAAAAATATTAAAGTTAAACTTCCATAATACTAGGAATGAAATAATAACGGTACCAACCATTAATAACACGGCTTTAATAATTTGTACCCAACTTGTAGCAGCCATTCCACCCCATAGTACATAGATCGTCATCATAGTACCAACAAGTAAAACGGCTATCCAGTAATCAATACCTAATAATAATTGAATAAGTGCACCTGCACCAACAAGTTGTGCAATCATATAAAATAAAACAATAGTTATCGTACTCACAGCCGCGGCAGCACGAATCTTTTTTTGATCGAATCGAGACATAATCATATCTGCTAATGTATAGCGACCTAAGTTTCGAAGTGGTTCTGCCACAATATATAACACAACTAAGTAAGCTACTAAATAACCAATACTATAAAAGAAACCATCAAAACCAAAAAGTGCAATTGCACCGGCGATTCCGAGAAAGGATGCGGCAGATAAATAGTCACCTGCAATAGCGATTCCGTTTTGCCAGCCGGATAAACCACCACCAGCTGTATAAAACTCACTAGCAGAGTTTGTTCGTTTCGAAGCGATATACGTTACGAATAATGTTAATGCAACAATTCCTACAAAGAATGATAATCCTAGTGCATTCATTCATAGCCACCAGCCTTTTCCTTTTCAAATATTTCGTCCGCTTCCCGGTCAAACCCGTTTGCCTTGCCGACATAAATCATACACAATGCCCATGTCATAATGAATAGTGCGATGGAGTATACCCACACCCATGCAACGTCTCCGAATGCATTTGCGTTTAGTATGGTTGTGTAAGAAGTCAAAATAGGTAATGTGATGTAGCATAATAGGAAAATAATTGCGATCGTGAAAATAAATTTTCTTTTTTTAGACTTTAATGATTGAAATTCTGGACTTTCTGCAATTGCTTCATAATTCGGTGTGCCAGTTACTTTAGGATGAGTATGTGCTTTTTCATCCTTCTGAGTGCCTGCTGGGTTGAAAGTGTTTTCTAGTTTATTCGCCATTTTCATTCCTCCTTAAATTTAATGTTATTTCTGAATATTCCGCACTATTCTGAGGTGTAAATTAATGATATTAGAATATTTATAGGATAGCAACAAAAAGTTCACAAAATGTTCAAATTTATAAATGTTCTTCTAATAGCTACTTTGGTAAGAGATTTTAATTTCATTCGTTTTCATAGTATTGTCAGTTCTTTTTTGCTCATTTAGGGGTATAATAAAAATAATGTAGAGTACCCGATTTTTTTAAAAAATCGAGATGGGTACTCTTTTGTTTTGTTAATCATTCATCCCTTTTAGAAAGGAGGCATGTGCATGAGACAAGTGTCAATCCCAGTAAATACAATGCGATGTAATCTAATAATGACGAATAAAGCACGCGGTGGAATCCAGGAATGGGCTGCTGATGAACATGCCTTTTTTAGAATGCAACAATCTTTTAAAGTGCATATAGAAAAACGTCCAGTGAATAACCATGGGAATACACCAGTTTCGCTTTATTTTGATAATGTATCGAACGAGGTTTTAGCAGGAAAATTAGAAAGCCGGGTTGGGGTAATGGAGTGCGTACTACAAACGGACGGATTACTCGCGACAGGCTTTTATGTACGGGGTACAAAGGTTCCGGTAAAGACAAATAGGCGTCTTTCCGTCGATTTGCATTTTGTTACTGCTCGTAATAATGGAGCAGGAATGCCGATTCAATTACATACAAGCATACGAGAACTACCGGTTGCGGAAGAAAGATCGGAGTACGTGAAAAAACGAATTTCTAGTTGGGAAGGGTATTTGAAAATACAAGAACGCAATGCCGATATTGCGGATATAACGACAGCTTTTTCGAAATTCATTTTCAATGAAGACTTCACTAGACTTACGCTTATGGGGAGTAATGTAAAAGAAAATGAATGGAATAAATTAAAAGGACTAAGTGCTTCTATTAAAGGTTTTCAAAACGATTTTGGAGAAGTGTTAAAAGTAGATCGAGCGAAGAAAACGATTGAGATTGAGATGAAACCAAGATTTCAAGAGATGGCAAGACGAAATCAGTGGCATCCGAAATGGAAAGAAGCAGTGTTTAGCAACTTTTCCACACTGAGCCAGATCCGTAGACTTCGCAAAGGATTTGAAGATTTACAAAACGGTCTTGCTGCAAATGCTAATTTAGAAAATATTTTATTTGAAAAACGTCCAACGATACAAATAGCGAATAAGCAAAAGGATTTAGAATTTCATAATCAGTTAAACGAGTTTCAACAAGAAGCAGTGGTTGGAGCAATGTCTGCAGAGGATTTATATGTCATTCAAGGTCCACCAGGGACAGGGAAGACTACCGTAATCTCTGAGATATGCCAACAAAATGCAAAAGCAGGACTCCGAACGCTAGTCGCTTCCCAATCCAACCTTGCCGTTGATAATGCACTCAGTCGACTGCTTTCCAATAAGGACATTCGCATATTGCGGTTTGGTCGAACAGAAAGTATTGAAGAAGAAGGGAAAAGATTTATCGAAGAAAATGTTGGCGGGTATTGGAAAGACCAAACATTAAAAGCTTTACAAGAAGAAATTAGTGGACACCCGTTAAAAGATAAACTACTAATAGAAGAAATAGCACTCTATAAAGAACAGTCAGTATCACTGCAACAGCAAATTGCAATATTAACAGAAAAAATTGAACAAAAACAACGTGCTCAAATAGAATTCGAAGAAAGAATGAAGGAAATTAAAGAGCTTAAAAAACGTTTAATCCAGCTAAAAAAAGAACGCGAAGAACTAGAAAAGAATTATCATCATTTGAAAGGAATAACGAATGAACGCACAAACGAAATCGAACAGATGGAAAAATTTATCGAGTCTAATCCTACAAGTGAAGAGTTATTAAAAAAGATAGAACGGCTTCAATTGGAGATTGATCAAACTAGACATCAAATAATCTACCAACAGGCAGTACAAGAGAGCAGGAATATGGAAGGGTTATTAATCGAAACGAGACATGCATATCAAGTTGCACAATCTAAAGTCAATCAGTTGGAGCAATTTTCAAGTGAACTACATTCGATTACTAAAATTGATTTGCTCAAAAATCGTATGAACGATTATGAAATCACACCTTCCCATATGTTAGAGCAGCAAATAACTAATTTGGACAAGCTTTTTGAAACCATTATCTCTTTTGCTGATTGGGAAGAATTAAATAAACGACTACTATCTGCTATTGGATACGTAGAAGGTTTATTAACAAAGAATCATGTTTCCCTTGAGACTGTAAAAAGCCATGTAAATAGTAGTGGAGTAGTATTTGATTCAACGTATTCTGTAAAAGAAATTCATCAGTTTATAGACAGTATGAAACGCCTGTTAACTTCAGGATCAGCTAATATCGAGCGGTTAGAAGTTTATTTAGAAGGCTTAAATGTAAGAAGGAAATTCGTATGGAAGCAAGGAGCAATTTTACAAAAAGCGAAATCCGATTCAGCTAACTTATTCATTTCGATTAAAGCAGAACTTACTGAACAAGTAATACAAGACATCCGAATGATCGATTCATCCAAAAATGAATGGAAAAACAAAGGGATTATCCAAAATGATGAATTGCAACAACTTCAAAGAAAAGTTGCAGAACTACACAGCCAACTAGGCACTTTAGATAATATTCCTGAATTACAACAGTTACAATTACAATTGCAAGAAAATGAAAATACCATTCTTGAATGGAATAAAGTAAAAGACACACTTGTACAAAATACAGAGCAACTCGAAGTAAAAAGGAGCGAGTTCAAAGTTTCCAACGAAAAGCTAGAAGAAGTCTTAAAGCAACTAGAACAAAATAAGCAGGAAACGAAACAAGTGAATTCGGAAGGACTAGAGCAAGAAAAACAACTAAAGACTTTAGAAGAGTTATTACAACAAAATCCTGAGAAAGAGCGCGAAAAAGCCTTAATAGAAATTGCCGAGTTGGAAGAAAGAATGGCGGCTACACAACAAGAGAAGGACCGTTTACCAATAACTCAGTCTCTGCAAAATGAATGGTTTACGTTGTTGGCGGAAGCAAATGATCATGACTTAGATGAAATACGCAAACTGTATGTACGACATGCAAATGTTATTGGAACAACTTGCGTAGCATCTGCTCGAAAAGAGTTTATGGACAATTATCCTACTTTTGATGTCGTTATTATCGACGAAGTATCAAAAGCGACTCCCCCCGAGCTATTATTACCAATGTTAAAAGGAAAGAAAATTATTTTAGTTGGAGATCACCATCAACTACCGCCACTTGTTGGGGAAGACACACTAGAAGAAACACTTCAAGCTATTTTAGAGGAAAGTGACAGTTTTGAAGAAAAAGATGAATTGAAGAAGCTTTTGAAAGAGTCGCTGTTTGAACGGCTGTTTAAAAACTTACCGAAGACAAATAAAACAATGCTAGCTATTCAATATCGAATGCATGCCAACATTATGGAAACAATCACCCCATTTTATGAGGAAGAAAATTATCGCCTGCAGTGTGGGTTAGTAGACTCAGATGCTATGCGTAATCATTCACTCGATTCTCATTATGTAAAACGACAAGACCATTTATTGTGGCTGGATATGCCAAATGAAAAGCAGTGTTTTGAAGAACGAATGAAAAACGGGAAAAGTCGTTTTAACCAGGCGGAACTCGATACAATCAGAGAAGTATTAATTGACTTGAATCGGGCTACTGAAATTGCTAAAAACGAGGGTAGACTAGCAAAAGAGGAACGAAAAAGTATTGGAGTCATTAGTTTTTACGGAGAACAGGTGAAGCGAATAGACAGACTAATACAACAAGAAACTAGCTTCAAACATTTGAACTTCCGAACAGGAACAGTTGATAAATTCCAAGGAATGGAAATGGACGTTATTATATTAAGTATGGTCCGGAACAATCAAGATAAGAGCGGCGATATTGGATTCGCCAATGACTATAGACGACTGAATGTTGCGCTATCCCGTGCAAGGGAATTGCTCATTTTAGTAGGAAGTGCCAATATGTTCACTACACGTGCGAAGCAAAAAGGTTCTAGGGAAATGTATAGTCGATTACTTAGTACTGTAAAAAAACAAAATGGTTACCGAGATCAGCGTGGTCGAGAGAAAAAGTAACATAGAGGTATATAGGATATGCAAAACTTGGAGAAACGCTTAAAAAATGAACTGCAACAAAACAATAAAGTAAAAATCGTGCATTCCTCTAGATGGAGTTTGCCGATTCATTCTATTGAAGTCGAGTACACGCCCGTGAAACGGATGAAAATGGATGTTCTGATGAAAATGATGCTTATTGCATTTCAAAAAGCAGAAATTACAGAAGCTGAGCAATTAAGTGAGCTTTTACTTGTCGAGCAGCTTTTCGTTGAGGATCTAATCGACATTATGGGCAGAACTGGATTAATAGAGAAAAAGGATAGTTTGTTTTCCTTAACAGTTAAAGGAAGTCGACAACTTGAAAATGGGATTTTTGAAGAGGAACAAGATATGGAATCACTGATTGTTCTATACAGTGTTAGTCACGAATCATTTTTGAATGGTGATATCAAACCTGCCATGGATGGCGAGGCAGAGCTTGTAACCTATCGATATGTAGAAGAGGGCTATTTGGATGCAGAGCTTTCTTTTAAGAATGAGCAAGTCATCGATGCACTTCAAACCAAGGGTGTGGAAGAGAAGGAAGGAGATGTACAAGTAGTTATATCCGAAATCCAATCAACGACAGAACTGTATGTCGATGATATTCCATGCTTAGAATTTATTCTTCATAATAAAGAAGAAGATCTCCTCTATGCCCGGGTTTGGAATACGTTACTTGAAAGATGGGATGAAAAACTGGAAAATGAGCTGAATGAAAAAGAGCGTTTAGCATGGCGAGAGAAATATTTGTCATAGTAATAAAAATCTGTGGATAATCTCTCCAAGTAATAGAGAGTATATTGCTTTTGGGGACTAATGAGTCGTAAGGAAGTTACCGCTGGGATTTCCGCCGGGTGAGCGATGAGCCTTCACCGACGCTTACGCGTACGCTGCGAAGTCTCATCTTCTCACTCATCTGGCAGGAGTCGCCGCCCTTTCGCTCTTCGAGAGCAGAAACCTATTCAGAAAGCAATCAAATCAATCCGAGAGCAACCAAATTGTGGTTGAGAGTACCCAATCCATTGTCGAGAGCAACCATTTCTCATAGTAAAGGGTTTACTTGATATGAGACAATAATGATACTAATATTTCAATAATCTTTATTATCATGAAATATGACATTTAAAACATATGTGCATTATTAATGGGACAGTTGTAACCAGATAATAATACGGATGCTTATGCCGTAGCGCGCCGGCCGCATAAGCCTAAGTCATGAGACCCACTCGTGTGCAACAAGAGTTGGCTCATGCGAGGTGCGGCAAGCGCGAAGGCATAGTGGCTATTTGTTACAGTGCACTATAACTACATTGTATAAAATACCCCTAAATTGGTGATTTTTTATTCTTTTGAAGAAGCATTTTCCTTGTAATATTCTTCAATCGGTACAAACAGACCAACTCTTCCGTACTCTTCATGATCCATTGTAGCGAATACGACGCCAATTACTTGACCTTCATTATCTAAAACTGGGCTTCCACTATTTCCGCGATAAACCGTTGCTTCCATCATCATAACAGGTACATCCCAATCGCTTAGCTGATAGTAATCAATAACTTTTCCTTCGTTTGCAATGCCGGTGAAGCCTAAAGGATTTCCAATAAAAGTAATTGGATCACCTTCTGCATAAACTGGTTGTTTGGCAAGCTTAAGATGGGGCAAATTTTCCCCGTCAATTTCTAGTACAGCAAGATCTACTGATGGATATGTATGTACAACATTTGCTTTAAAACGACCGTCCTCCGGAAAACCAACAGTTACTGTATTATTTCCTTCGACAACATGATAGTTTGTTAAAATCGTTCCATCGCTTGATATCGAAAAACCTGTTCCTTTGCCGTCATCCGTTAACACAATGACAACCGACTTTTTATAGAGTGCAATATCTTCTTGTGCAGATAATCTTGCAGAAGTTTTCATAAATTCAATTGCAGGAATGGAATATATTTGGAAGATAACTGCAAAAGTATTGACAAATAAAACGGCTGCCATTAGCCAAAAAATCCACCTGGGAAAGCGATGTTTCGGTATATGCTTATTCTTATCTTGTGCTTGTTTATCAAGTGCTTCTTGCTGTGCCTCTAACACAAATTCTAGAAATTCTTCATCTACTTCTTCTTCCGAATTTTGTTCAGTTGAATTCATTCGCTCACACTCCCATCGTTACATGTATTATACACAACAGATAGAGTTTTAGGTTTAAGCCTTGTTTATAAAAAAACTCATTTTAACAAAAGTAGTTATATTTACATATTAAAAATCTAAAGTGAAGTATTAAGTTTCACTAATATTTAATAATATTACAAATTTAAGGTTAAAAATAAGTGGTTAATTGAAATATATTTAAAAAGACAAATTACCCTTAACTAATTTAGTAGGTTTAATTAATTATTTTTCACAAAGTAACAAAACTGAACTTACATAACATAAAACTATTTTTCTTTGTAAAAACAGTTATACCAATAATTCCACGTGTATTATACTACTCTATCAAATATATTGAATCGACTTTTTACCTACATGATAAAAGATGTAAAATAGTAAATAACTATTAATTTTGAAAATTCAGATATATTTCGACTGAAATAGACAAAACTTGCGACTCATTTCCTCTATAGTATTAATTACAACAAGAGATCCACGAATGACACCATTGATTCTGTTTACCTAAATGACAGTTTAGGAAAGGAGGCTAGGGTGTTTTTGTTTGGTCTTTTTTAGATATTTTTAAAAGACTAACAGCTTTTCACTAGGTATTAATATCGTTGGAAAATTCAAAGGAGGAAAGAAAATGGGGAGGAAAAGTAGTTCAACCAAAGCACTGAGTATTGCTGCATCTTTACTAATGACGTTTTCACTAATCGCACCAAACGTAGTAAGTGCCGAAACGACTAGTAAGCTTCAGCAATCTTTCAGAGATTCGAGCCCAAATTCGATTTCTGTGACAAATAAGATGAGCAGTCGGTTACTGGAAAACTTCAAAGAAGATGAAAAAGTAACATTCCTAATCAAATTCAAAGAAAAAGCCGATTCAGAGGCAGTAGCTGCTGAAGCTCGAAAAGGTGCAGATGCCGCAAATTTATCAGCACATAATACAAAACTTATTCAACGTTCTGCGGTTGTATCAGAATTGAAATCAACTTCTCTTGAATCGCAACAATCAGTAAAACAATTCCTTGAACAGGAAGCAGCTAAGGGGAATGCCCAGGATATTACATCCTATTACATTGTAAATGGAATGGCTGTAACCGCAACAAAAGAGGTTGCTGAAAAAATCGCAACGTTTCCTGAAGTTGAAAAAGTTTTACCAAATGAAACCCGCCAATTATTTACAACGAAAACTGAAAATGCTGTCGCTCCCAAAGCAGAAACCGCAAACATTGAGTGGAATGTAGAGCGTGTCAAAGCACCAGACGTTTGGGCAATGGGTATCGACGGAGCAGGAACAGTTGTAGCAAGTATTGATACTGGTGTTCAATGGGATCACCCAGCCTTAAAAGAAAAATACCGTGGCTACAATAAAGCAACTGGACAAGTTTCTCATAACTTTAATTGGTTCGATGCGACGGCTGCTGGACGGGCTACACCATATGATGATATCGACCATGGTACGCATGTAACAGGAACAATGGTTGGAAGTGAACCAAATGGTGCAAACCAAATTGGTGTAGCACCAGGAGCAAAATATATTGCAGTTAAAGCCTTTACAGCAGCTGGTGGGACAGACACTGACTTACTAGAAGCTGCTCAATGGATTTTAGCGCCTACTGACGCAAGTGGCAACGCTCGTGTGGACATGGCTCCAGACGTAGTCAATAACTCTTGGGGTGGCGGTCCTGGTCTTGACGAATGGTACCGTGATGTTGTCATCAACTGGCGTGCAGCAGAAATTTTCCCAGAGTTCTCTGCAGGAAATACAACATTGTCTAATCCAGGTGGAGCAGGATCTGTAGCGGCACCTGCAAATTATCCTGAGTCATTTGCAACTGGTGCCACTGACATTAATAATAAAGTGGGAAGTTTCTCTCTTCGTGGACCTTCACCATATGCTGAAATTAAGCCAGATATCTCTGCACCAGGCGTGAACATCCGTTCATCTGTACCAGGTAGTAACTACGAAGCTGGTTGGAACGGGACATCTATGTCAGGACCAGCAGTATCTGGTGTAGCGGCACTTCTTCGTCAAGTTAATGCTAACTTGACAGTTGATGAAATGGAAGAAATCCTTCTTAATACAGCAAATCCACTGACTGACGCTCAGTACCCAACAACGCCTAACCATGCGTATGGATCTGGATTAGTTGATGCTTATGAGGCAGTATCTTCCATTGTCACTGGACTTGGAACACTAAAAGGTCAAGTAACGAAACAAGGCGATGATAACGAAGCGCCGGTATTCGAACATTCGGCACCTAGAGAAACATATGCGGGCATGGATTTAGAATTGACGGTGGCAGTTAGTGATAACATTAGTGTTGCTTCTGTTTTATTGAACTACAAAGATGCAAATGGTGTGTTGCAATCAATCGAAGCCGGACACAAATCTGGTGATTACAAATCCGGAGAGTACGGTGTATTGATTCCTGGTGATCTCATTGCAGGTAACTCCTTTACGTACAAATGGATAATTAATGATTTCGGAAACAACGAAGTGAGCAGTCAGGAATATGTTGTAGAAGTGAAACCAGGAATTACAGTTGGTTATTCAGAAGACTTTGAAGCACAACCTGTTGGTTGGTATTCTTTTGGTGAAGCAAATAGCTGGGAATGGGGCGTACCAACATCAGGTCCAGGAAATGCTGCTTCTGGTGAGAAAGTGTATGCAACAAACTTAAAAGGTAATTATGATAACCGCATGAACGCTACTTTAGTTATGCCTCCAATTGATTTACCGGAAGGGAACTCCTATTTGCAGTTCAAACAATGGCATAATTTTGAAGAATCTTCGACCGGAAGAGCTTGGGATTATGGTCATGTGTTTGTTTCGACAGATCAAGTAGAGTGGACACAATTACTAATGGTCCAAGGTGCATCAAACAGTTGGATCGATGGTGAAGTGGACCTATCAGCCTATGCTGGACAACGAATCTATATCGGATTCAACGCATTTTCTGACGGAAGCGTAGTAAGAGAAGGATGGTATATCGATGATGTAAGACTTGCTGAGGTTTCAAAGACCGGTAAAGTGGCTAAAGGAAAAGATGAAAACAAAGGTAACTATGAGATTATAGGAAATAATGGTATCAGCAAAATTGAAATCGGAAATGGTCAAGATAAACTTGCTAAAAAAGAAGATATTGACCCAACTAAAATCCGTCCTGTATTGCCAGTTAAAGAAGCACCACCAGTGGTAGAAAAAGTTGCGAATCCAACACTTTTACCATTAGGCGCTCAAGTGAGTGTGCTTGAATCAGGACGTTCAGTTTATACAAACCCTGCTGATGGTTCTTATTCATTAACTCATGGTGCAGGAACATTCACGGTGAAAGCAGAGGCATATGGCTTCACTTCTGAAGAACAATCTGTTTCCATTGACGCAGATGGAACAGCAACTGCTAATTTCACGTTAGATGAAGTTGCACAAAATACAGTGAGTGGTACAATCACTGATCAATCGACAGGTGAAGGAGTATCAGGAGCAACTCTATTACTCCTAGAAGATGCGAATATTACACCTGTTGAAACTGATGCGGCAGGTAATTATTCACTTACTGCATATGAAGGTGATTACACATTAAAAGTAATTGCTCGTGGTTATCACAGCCGAGAAGCAAGCATTACCATTGGTTCAGAAGCAATCACACAAAACATTACGCTTGAGCCGTTCTACACTTACCCAGGCGGAGAAATCGGTTACGATGACGGGACTGCTGAAAATGCACGTGCTTTCAACGCTGCGGGTAATGCTTGGGCAGTCAAAATGTCTCTTCCTGAAGGAAAAGAAACTGGTATTGTAACAGACGGTGTATTCCGATTCTGGGATACGGAATGGCCTGTACCTGGTGGAACTGCATTTGCAGTCGAAGTATGGGATGCAACAGGTACTGACAGTACGCCTGGTAAGAAGCTTGCCGGTCCGATTGACGCAACAGCACTACGTAACGGTGAGTGGACGGTTGTAGAATTGACCGAGCATAACATTGTTGTAAATGGCGACTTCTTCATGGTATACCGCCAAACGTTTGCAAATCCAAATACTCCAGGCCTTGCAACCGATGAGAATGGTACAAATGCAGGTAGAAGTTACCAAGGAGTTTCTGGAGCATGGTCACCATCGCCAACAGCGGAAGGAAACTATATGATCCGTGCCCGTGTCAGCTACGAAGTGCATGGTCCAGTTATCACTGCACCAACAGCTGACTTAGTAACAAATGAAGCATCTATTTCAGTAGAAGGGACTGCATCACCAACTACTACTATTAAATTGAAACAAAATGGTGAAGATGCAGGATCTGTTGTCGTAGGTACAGATGGAAAATTTGCAATACCAACTCAATTAACAGAAGGTATAAATAAGTTTACAGCAGTTTCCCTTCTAGATGGCCGAGTAACAGGTGAATCTGCTCCCATTGAAGTCATTTTAGATACTTTAAAACCTAAACTTACAATCGACAGCCCGAAAGATGGCGACAAAACAAATCGTGAATCCGTAACTATAGAAGGAACTGTTGAAGATGCAAACCTTGACACTGTAAAAGTAAATGGACAAAACGCAACAGTAGTTGATGGCAAGTACTCTAAACGAATTCTTCTAGAGAATGGTGCAAACGAAATTAAAGTTGTCGCTAAAGACAAAGCAAATAATAGTATATCGAAAAAAATTACAGTTACAGCTCAGTACGATTCACCTGCAATCGAAAATGTAAAACCAGCTGAAGACTTATATTTAGCTACAGGTAAAAGCGTTAAGATTGAATTTGATAGTGCACCTGGATTGAAAGCAACATTTGTTATCCATATGCCGCTAACGAATGTAGGTGGTCAAGTTCAAAATGCGACTGAGTTACCGATGATGGAACAAGCGAACGGTCATTACGTTGGATATTGGACAGTACCAGCTGAAACTGTTGCGAATGGGGCCGTTCTCGAAGTGAAAGTTGTAGACAGCTTTAACAACGAAACGCGCCAAACTGCTGCTGGTAAACTATACATCAACGTACCAACGCCATCTGAACAACCGTCTGTAGAAAAATCATCAGAAACGCCAGAAGAATTACCTGTAGAAAAATTTGTAGAATAATTTTGAAGTGCAGCGAAATTAGATGCCAAAGAGAATATTTCTCTTTGGCATCTTTTTATATGGAATGAGCTTCTAACATAAACTTTACAAATAATGATTAAAACGTATGTTTACCCGCATATGATAGTTAATAATGAATGTAAATGGGGGGTACAATGGGCGATTATATAAATACGTTGCAGAATTTTTTGCCGCTTGGGGCTACCGTTCTAGAATTACAACAACCCCAAAGAAGAGCGGCAATACTGCTTGCTGATATTGACGGGGATCAAATGGATGAACTAATTGGCGCATATAGGTATGAAGAACAGAATTATATTCTACTGTTAAAAAAACATGATAATCAGTGGCTACCTTTAAAGCATATTGAGGGAAAGGGATATGGTATTTCCGATTTAAGAGTAGCACCAATTACAGAAAACTGGGTGAATACAATGATTGTCGGTTGGCAAATAGACGACATGCGTTCACAGTTGGACTTATTACAATGGACAAACGTTGGAATGATAAGATTGCCTACTAATAATATCGTTTATAGTAAATTGGAAATAGAAGATATGCCCGATCATTACGGGAAAGATGGCCAATATGAACTGGCTATTTGGATACATGATACGGGAGATGCTTATAAAGTAGACGTTTATCGTTTTAGTGAAGGGGAGCTAGTACGAGCGAAAGATGTTTATCCGTATTATTTTAAAAAAGTGGCTGCTTACTACGAAAAATTATTGCAAACAAATGATTTTTCGTATTATTGGTATTATTTATCAGATGCACAGAGGAAAGCTGGGAACTTGGAGCAGAATTTAACTTCCATTGATAGAGCACTATCGTTTCGTTCACCTTACCCATCAAAAGAACAGTTATTAGATAAAAAACAACAAGTTTTGAGTCGTTTAACACATGCTCGGACTAACGGTCAGACCGTCATTGACAAAAAAAGGGGAGATATCACCGGGGATAGCTTTAGGGAAACCGTATACTTAACAGGAAATATAACGGAGAGAAGTTCTTATTGGGAGGATATAACGTTAAATATTTTGAACAAGAAAGTAGATTTGTATGAAGGACTTTCCTTAAAAGAAAGTGTTGGGTATAATCCAAGACTATTTTTGGGCGATTTTACTGGAAACCAGTTGGACGACATATTAGTTGTGATTGATACTGGTGAAATTGAAGGTACGATTAAAGCATATATGTTTACCTTTTCAGAAGGGGAAATGCGACAAGTATTTGATTCGGAAGAATTCAATGACAGCACCGATTATCAAATCGATTATCAAAATCAATATAAAGTAACGATAGTTAGCTCCGTTCCTAAAAAGAAGTATACACTAGATTTAGAGTATAAAGATAAGGGATATTTAATGGAAATCTATGATGAAGAGGGGACTTTAAAAGAACCGATTGAAGGTTGGGTAGAACCGATTAGTGGGCTTTATCCTATTGATTATACGGGAGATGGAATTTATGAGCTTGTTGCGCTGCAAGAAATTTCCGGAAAATTTCACGCGGAGGCCTTAGGGTATGTTCAAAACGTTTTGAAGTGGAATGGACAGGAATTTGTAACAGAACGTCAAAGCGTAATAATCTTTGGAGAGAGTGTTGAACCAAAATAAGAAGGAAAAGAAGAATTGCTACGAAGTCATTCGGCTAAGGAGCAGTTCTTTTTTTTACGCAATATAGGAATAATGCGTCTTGAGGATAGGATTTTTGGGTTTGTCGTGTTCGTGGTAGTCTTTGTCGTGTTCAAAGGCTAGTTTGTCGCGTTCGCAGTGGATTTTGTCTCGTTAAACCATATACTGTAAAATTCGAAACTGATTAGTTAGTAAGCTTCGTGGATTGGAGCGGAAAGCGTCCGCCCTGTAGCGGAAATCCTAGCGGACACTTCTTTAAGACGCATTATACCTATATTGCGAGATAAAATGCGAGTCTTCCTTGCCTATGTCAAGAATAAAGAGGCATAAAAACAAAATATAATTGACAATTTTGTGAACAAGGTGAATAATATATAGAAAGAGAGGGTGAGTGAAATGGAATCAAACATGAAAATGTTTCATGCTACAAAATACGTAGGAGCGACAGTGCTCGCTATTGGAATTGCCATTTTCTTATACGGTGTTTTTGTAAGTGAATACAGTACAATGATGGGAATTGGTATTGGGACAGTAATGGGGGCTGTTTTTACTTTCTTAATAGGTATGTTTTTAGTAGCATCTGAAGAAATGATTGCGAACTCTAGAAAATGTAAAAAAGAGAGCGCCTAAAAAGACGCTCTCTTTAAAATGATTATTTACATATCCCAAACTAGTATTAATAGTGTACCAAAAATGGTGATAAGCGCAATGATTAAACCGTAATATACGTTTGTATAGATAGATTTTTTGTCATTAGTCTCACCAGCATGCATGAATACCACTAGTTGAAGACCAGCTTGTATAAATGCAGTTACTAGAAGAATTGTCATACCAATAGGAAATGACATATCCGTGAAGTAAACCATCAGTGCCACTACTGTAAGGACCAACGAAAAGACAAAGCCCATTACTTGTTTTACAGGAAATAATTCTTTCACGTTACATCATTCCTTTCAAGTAGATGAAGCTAAAGATGAAAATCCAAATAACATCTAAGAAATGCCAATAAAGCGAAAAGATGAAAGATTTATTAGTTGTCTCAGGAGTTAACCCACGTTTTTTGATTTGAATAAGGATAGCTAATCCCCAAAACAAACCAAATGTTACGTGCAATCCATGTGTTCCTAATGTAGTTAACAGAGCGGCAGTGAATGCACTAGTTTGTAGTGTTGCTCCTACATGAATATAGTGAATGAATTCAAATATTTCAAAGGATAAAAACCCAGCACCAAGTAGTAGTGTGATTGAAAAGAAAATCATCATTGCCTTTTTGTTACCTAAACGCATAGCATGGATCCCAAGACCGATAATAAAACTACTTGTTAAAAGTAAAATGGTTTCAACTAATACTGGTGTAATTTCAAAGATTTCTGCACCAGAAGGTCCATGGCCAATGCGATTTTCTAAAGTGAAATACATGGTGAACAGTGTTGCGAAAAGCATTATTTCGGCACCTAGGAAGATCCAAAAACCTAAGATTTTCAAGTTATTTTCTTCCGTACTATATTCAAGCGGAAGCGAGTTATCTATTTTCATTTTTTACACCTCGCAATTTTGCTTCAGTTTCTTCAATTTCCTCAACGGAGATATATCTACCATGGTCCTTCTCGAATGAACGATAAACTAGACAAACTAAAATACCGATTAATGTGACGATAGCAAGTGGCCATATGCTAAATACCATCGCAAATCCAAAGACGAAGAAAATACAACCTAGGATAAATGGCCAACCACTGTTATTTGGCATATGAATTTTTTCAATTTTACCTTTAAATAATTCATGCCCATTTTTCTTCGCATCCCAAAATCCTTGAGTTGATGCAACTTGTGGTGTAATAGCAAAGTTATATTCTGGTACCGGAGTATGAGTAGCCCATTCAAGTGAACGTGCATCCCATGGGTCACTACCAATATCTCTTGAAGCATAACGAATACTATAGTAAATATTGTAGACAAGTAAAGCAAAACTCACTGCCATAATTCCTGCACCGATAAATGCAACCATATTCAACGTACTAAAACCAGTCGATTCAGAATATGTGTACATACGACGTGCTTGCCCATCTAATCCAGTAATATACATTGGAATAAAGGCTAAAACAAACCCAACTGACATTAACCATGCCGTCCATTTACCAATTCTCTCATTTAACATGAAACCAAACATTTTTGGCCAATAGAAAGTAAGACCTGCAATCATCGCATAAACTACTCCTGGAATAATTACGTTATGGAAGTGAGCAACTAAGAACATCGTATTATGATATTGGTAATCAGCAGCTGACATCGCAAGCATAACCCCAGTAACTCCACCTAATGTAAACAGTGGAATGAAGAGCATGGAATATAACATTGGCGTTGTAAATACAATTTTCCCTTTCCAAAGCGTGAATAGCCAGTTAAATATTTTAACTCCGGTCGGAATAGCTATCGCCATTGTTGTGATTGAGAAAATACTGTTTGTGAATGCACCTTGACCCATTGTAAAGAAATGGTGAGTCCATACCAAAAATGAAAATACTGAAATGACTACCATAGAGGCAACCATCGACTTATAGCCATAAAGATTACGGCGTGCAAATGTAGAGATTATTTCACTATAAAGACCGAATGCCGGTAAGATTAATATATATACTTCAGGATGTCCCCAAACCCAGAACAAGTTAGCCCAAAGCATATCCATACCACCATCGCCGGTTGTAAAGAAGTTTGTTCCAAACAATCGATCCATTGTTCCCATTGCAAGAAGTACTGTTAATACAGGGAAAGCGAAAACAACGATTACGTTTGCGATAAATGCCGACCATGTGAACATCGGCATTTTCATTAACTTCATACCAGGTGCTCTCATTTTAAGAATAGTCGTTATAAAGTTAATACCTGATATTAATGTACCCATACCAGCTATTTGAATAGCGATCATATAATAATTCGTACCTACTGATGGACTGAATTCATTGTTTGCAAGTGGGAAATAAGAAGTCCAACCTGCATCAGGTGATCCACCTACGATGAATGAGATGTTGAATAATCCCATACCCATAAAGAATAACCAAAAACTTAGTGCATTTAAACGAGGAAATGCTACATCACGAGCTCCGATTTGTAACGGAATAAGGTAGTTAAAGAAAAACGTGATGAACGGCATAGCCATAAATAGGATCATAACAACCCCATGTGTTGTGAAAACTTCATTATAATGTTGCGATTCTAGAAATGTGTTATCAGGCATTGAAAGCTGATAACGCATCATTATTGCATCTACTCCTCCACGGAATAGCATAAGTAAAGCAACTAGTAAATACATAATACCAATTCGTTTATGATCTACTGTGGTGATCCATTCGCGCCAAAGGTATCCCCATTTTTTAAAATAGGTAATACCTAAAACGATTGCAACCATTGTTAGACCAATACCGACCATGGATGCGTATATTAAAAAGCTTGGATGTGGTACTGCAAAACGATCAAAGAAATCCATACTTTTGTAACTCCTTTCGAAAATCTATTGTTTGTTACGATACTGAAACTTTTTTATCAATGATGAGAATGAGCTGATTCTTCATCAGAATGGTTAGAATCATGATGTTCATGTTCTGAGTGATCCATTTCAGACTCAGTGGAACCATGGTTATGTTCAGGAGCTGGTGCAAATTCTAAATGTGTTCCTGTATAAGTAGAACGTCCAAGATGTCCTGTTTCTAATAACTCATCAAACTTTTCTTCTGTGAGAGGTTCAGCTGTTTCGTGAACTTCTTTTACCCATTCGTCAAAATCAGTTTGAGACATTGCAGTAACTTCAAATGTATTTTTAGCAAATCCTGCACCGCTGAAGTTTGCATTTCTTCCCATGAACTCACCTGGATTGTCTGCTGCTAAGTGTAAAGTTGTGACCATGTCCGCCATCGCATATTTTTGTCCACCTAGTTGTGGAATCCAAAAACTAGTGATTGGCCCATAAGAATATAGTTTAAATTCAATCGCACGACCCGCAGGGATATATAAGTAATTAACTGTCTCAATATCCTCTTCAGGATAACTAAAATGCCATTTCCAGTTGGAAGAAGAAGCGTAAACTATTAAAGGTTTTGTATCCTCGTATCCTGCCGGAGTTGCCTCTACCTCGTAATTACTTTTAACTGAAACGAAAGAAAGGAAAATAACGATAATAATTGGAATACCAATACAGATTGCTTCCACAATCGGACTACCTTCAATATGAGGAGGCTCGTAATCGTCCTTTTGGTTAGAAGCACGATATTTTATTAACACGAATACTAATATTGCAAGTACCGCAATTACTATACCTGACATAAGCATGATGGATAACATAATATCATCAGCTTGCGTTTTTGCTTGAGGACCTTTTGGATCTAAAACTAATAATGGTTCACAACCAGTTAGCACAGTGGCTATAGTGAAAATCATCGTAAGTAAAGCCCATTTCACTTTTATTTTCATAGTTGTACCCCTTTCGATTATTTGAGTTTATTAAACGTGTACGAAGTGATCCGTATTCCGTTGCCTCTATCATATTTACAAACCTCCTTAATAACAACACCAAGAAGAAGACTTCACAAAACGTTCATTTTGATTCCTTAATAAGTACACCATTTGTTAACTAAATTGTAACGATTGTCATTAGATCGACACTTATTTGGATAGATGTGGTCTCAGTGCTGAATATTCACAAGGGGTGGAAATAGAAATTCGTAAGTTCCTAAAATAAAATGCAGGAAGAAAAACAATACGTTTTTCTTCCTGCATTTTATTATTATGTTTTTAGCGGGGCGTACACCAGCGCCATCCGAGCATATTTGGAAGACACATGAGAAAAGGCTACTCCAAAGTTTGTATTTTGGAGTAGCCTCTATTTATTTATTTTGAAACATCTGTGAATCGGACAATTTCTCTTTACTCATTAATAATATAAAGACAAATGCCACAGCAAGTGGAACAAGTGTCCATATGAATGTTGTCGTGAGCGAGCTCGATAATACGTCCGTAATTTTCGTTAGAATATCAGATGGAATTTGAGCACGTAATTCTGGAGATAGAATAGCACGGCTATCCCCGCCAGCAGCGTGTTGTTTAAATTCTTCAGGTAATCCTGAAGCAAAACTATTTTTTTGAATTACGCCAAAAATCGTAATGCCGAGCGTCATACCTAAAGCACGTAGGAAACTACTAGTTGAACTGGCAGTACCACGCTGTTGAGGTAACGCTTTTTGAATAGCGGACATACCAAGAATCGAGAAGGAAGGTCCAACACCAAGGCCTATTATCATCATGTAAATAGTTAACATCCAACGAGGAGTGGAAGGTTCTAATGTTCCAAGGAAAACGGTACCTATGCCAAGTAGAATACTGGAAACGATCATAATGGATCTGTAACTAAACTTATTTGCCAAAGAACCGCCCATTGCCGCACCTAAACTAGAAGTAACCATCATCGGTAATAGTAATAAACCGGAGTTAGTAGCGCTTCCGCCAGTAACGCCTTGAATATAAAGCGGAATATAGATGGTAGAAACCATAAACACCGCACCGTAGAACATACCAGTTAAAACACTATTGGTGTATAAACGTTCTTTAAATAAATCAAACGGTAGAATCGGATCTTTCGCATATTTTTCTACGAACAGAAAAACTACGAAACTAACAACAGATATTATAAATAATGAAATAATCTGCCATGAAGTCCAACTATACGTATCTCCACCTAATTCAAGCGCGAACATAAGAGAGACGGAAAAGCTGACCAGGAATATAGCACCCGCCCAGTCTATGATTTGACGAGTATGTATTTTAGACTCATTGTAAAATAAAGAGATAAGACCTAAAGCAACAAGTCCAATTGGAATATTAATATAAAAAATCCAACGCCAATGAATATGATCTGTTATAAAAGAGCCTAATAAAGGACCTGCTATGCTGGATAGGCCGAACACAGCTCCAAATAATCCACTCATTTTTCCACGTGATTCACTTGGAACAACATCCCAAATAATAGTGAAAGCAATTGGCATTAATGCACTCCCGCCGATTCCTTGAATGGCGCGGAATACACATAATTGAACCATTGATTGAGCAGTTCCGCACAAAATAGAACCAATTAGGAATAATAAGATTCCGAAGATAAAAAACTTTTTCCTTCCATACATATCGGATAGTTTCCCGAATATCGGCATTCCTGCCATCTCCGCAACTAAGTAAGCAGATGTTACCCACACGTACTTTTCCATTCCGCCTAAATCACCGATAATAGACCCCATACTTGTAGCGACAATGGTGTTATCTAAAGATGCCATGAATATTCCTAACATAAGTGCTGCCATAACAGGCACAACCTTTGTTTCTCTGTACATTTACTACTCAACTCCTTTACCAATGTTAATTCGATATTTTGTAGTTTAACACCATTAAAAAGGGAAGTAAATAATAGGTATCGAGTCTGAAACAATCTGTAACCTTTTCAAACCCAAAACCATTCATTAGAACATATGAGGAAATTGCTTGACGATTGCATGCGAAATCATATCGGACATCTCCAAAACTTCCGCTTCTATTTGGTCAAATACTTTAATATCTTCTTGATAATTTTTTTGTATCATTAAAACCGCTTCGTTTTTTGTTAAAGCCAAATGCGTATAGAACATCTTTTGTACCTCTGCTTTTGTTAAGAACGGGTTAATACTACTCAAAAAGATTGCTATATCATCTGCATTACGGTACCACTCTTTTTCTTTTTCCTCTGCTTTTTTAGAATCACCTTTAACAGCTGCCGTTACAAGTTCTGCTGCTAGTACTAGATGCTCTTTTATGAGCTCAGCATATCTATCTGCGAGTTGATCACCGTAAAAAGGACGAATACAATTTCCTAAATCGGTTGCATTTTGTAAAAGCCGTGTTTGCACAGTAGGTAGGTCAGGCAAATTGAATACAATACTTGTAATGGTCATTCTGGTCCAATTAACATGCTCCAACCAAAGAAGTCGGTTCATGCTTTCGAAGTCAACAACTGCATTCGATAAATAGTAGCGTTGTTGATAATTAGATGCTTTGTTCAATAAGTATCGAACGGGTGCAGTGTATTGTGAATAGGGTGTTTTGTAAACTGGATGCTGGGGAGGAGAGGAAAATTCATTTGAGTAATGATGCATACTAAGGACGCTCCTTTTTTCCTTAGTTTACGTCCATTCTATCATTAGTGTGATAATTCAATTGTATACGAAAAAAATTAGCCAATTAATCCGAAGATTAGTTGGCTAACTTCTCTCAATTACGCTGGGCTAACTTGAATGAGATTAAATATATCCGTTGATGCGTGATTTAGCTTCTGCTAGTATTTCTGCTCGTAAACCATCAATACTTTCTTCACGGCGTTCATTTTTCTTCTTAATGGCAGCAAGTTCTTCACCTTCTGCAAATTCCATAGCCATTTCTGCTGCTTCCTTATTGCGAATTGTTTTCTTTAGTCTTTCTACGTTCTTAGCTGAATCATTTGATTCCGGTTCATGTATAGACATTATTTTTCCTCCTTCATTGATAAAAGTCTTTCACCCTATATTATCCCCAGATTCATTTAAATTATTGGAGGTTTTTAGTTCAAACTGAATAAATTTGGCTTGGTTTTGCCATAGTAAAGACGTATTGATTTCTAAGAAAACGTTAGGAGGAATTCATAGTGGAAGATCACACACAAATGAGTTGGAAAGAAGATAATGTCATTGGTCAATTGCATAATTCTGTCGATAATGTCACGTTAGCTGTAGGTCAGGCACTTACGAACCCCTCTGAGCAGTCAATTCAAAACGCTCAAAATATGATTGAACGCGCAGAGCGTTCGGTCACAATGGCTCTCGAAAGTAGAGGAAACTTGGATCCTATTAGTGCACTTCAGGAGCAGTTGAATCGAGATAAAGAGAAACTAAATACAATACATTAACTGTGAGATGTATATTGCCTATTATGGGGCTGTCCCAAAAGTAATTGTTTGGTACAGCCTCAGTTTGTTTTGGTTTATAGCGTTCATATACTAGTATGTTCCGTCTACTATGATTTTTCCTTCTTGGTTTCTAATGTCACTGCTTTCTTGCTTCCAATGAGATACAACAACAAAATAACAATCATAAAAGCAGCCGAATAACTAAAAGTCATGCCGTATCCAACACTTTTTGCTAAGAATCCAAGTCCTACTGATCCAACCGCCAAACCAAAATCGATAAAAATAAGAAGCATCGAATTGGCTGTTGCTTTTTTCTCTGGTGGAACAAGCGTTAATGCCCAAGCTTGGATAATTGGATGAATTATGGCAAAAGCGACTCCAAATAATACCCCTGAAACTAGAACCAACCACATACTAGTAGAGAAGCCTAATAAGATCAAACCTACTGCCCCTGAAATGGCACCAGGAATAATGAGGATTCTATGACCAAATCGATCGAAAATTTTACCAGAGAAAGCACGAACTAACACCATTGCAATTCCTTGTGCGATAAAAAACTGTGAAATCCTTCCGCCAACATTGATCTCTTTTCCAAAAGCACCTATAAAGTTAACTGTTCCTGCAATTGCCATATAATTGAACGCTACTAAAATACATGGAAGAAGAACACGCTTATCGAACATATACTTATAGAAAGGTTCATTATTTGTAGCCTCTGGACTTTCCTTTTCTTTTTTAACCGTATTTTTTGTGAAAAGACTACACACAAATGAAAAAGCCATAAGAACCAGAGTTAACATCATCATCGATCGGAATGAATAATGCGCAAGATAAGAAATAGCGATAAGTGGTCCAATTGTCGTCCCAACGCTTGTAGACATTGCGAAAAAAACAATGCCTTCACCTAACCGAGATTTAGGAACAATATTACTTGAGAACGTAAAGACTAAAATCGTAAGCATACTAAATCCAATACCTTGTAGTGCTCGAATGAATATTAAAAACCCGATGGAGTCGTTCACAAAAGTGAGGCCGATTGTGCCCAAAAAATAAAGGAGGGAAATAATAAGGAGCAACTTCATATTCACTTTTTGGATAATGACACTTGCAAAGAAGCGCGTAATTAGTGATGCTAACATTAAGGTAGTGGTCATAATTCCTGCAATCGCAGGATTATTACTGATGGTTGATACGAAAATTGGGAAACCTGCTGTAATCATATAAAAAGAAGTGAACATGACTAAAGACAATAATATAATGATTAAATATTGGTTTGTCCATAGTTTAACTTTTTCTTTACTCATGGTAAACAAGACCGCCTTTCAATGGCTATTAACTATAAAATTTAATTTTATTCTTCCCTTTTTTTCAAGAAATATTAAGAGTTGTATTCCATAAAAGCTTAGAATAAAGAAAGTGCCTTTCGTAGATGGTACACTTAAAAAAAGTATTATATTCGGGGGTGTTTGGCATGGACAAAAAATTAGAAGATGTAATGGTAAAAGAAATTGTTTTGGATGATACTTTGATTAAGATAAATCGTTATGAATTAAAAAAGGTAAATGATTTATATCTAATTTCTGTTGTTTTTAATGTTACAAGTGAGGAATATCACGATATAGCCGTACTACTTTATAAAGGCACGTTCGAAGTGAAAGTACCGGGACAAGGTTTTTCTTTTAAGGGAAGCATTCATCAATATTCCACTTCGATTACAAATTTATACGAAAAAGGACAAGTTGGAGAGTACAGGCTGAGCTTATTAGAAGTGCAAAACTAAGGAGGGAAACATGAAGCGATGAAGTTAAGTATTTTGGATCAATCTCCGATATCTTCCAATCAAACTGCAAAAGAGGCATTAAACGAATCGATGGAGTTAGCAAAACTTGGGGAATCGTTAGGTTATACTCGCTACTGGATTACGGAACACCATGATTTAACGGGACTCGCAAGTTCTGCGCCTGAAGTAATGCTAGCTTACATAGGAACGAATACAAATACCATTCGTATTGGCTCAGGTGCTGTTTTGTTGCCACATTATAAACCATTCAAAGTAGCAGAAGTATATAACACGCTTGCTACTTTATTTCCTAGTCGTGTGGATGTTGGTCTAGGTCGTGCACCAGGTGGTTCCGCGGAAGCTACGAATGCTTTGTCGGATAATTTCCTACAAAACGTATATAAAATGCCTAGTTTAGTAAAAGAGTTTCTTCATTTTCTAGACAATGACTTCCCTACAGACCATGCATTCTCGAAAATTTCTGCTTCACCAGTTCCAGAAGTTTCACCAGTACCTTGGCTTCTTGGGACAAGTAAAAAAAGTGCTTTGCTTGCTGCGGAAAATGGACTTGCCTATGCGTTCGGTCACTTTATGAGTGAAGAGGATGGAACGGCTATAATTCAGCGGTATTTAGATGCTTATATACCTAGAAAACAAGGGCAAAAACCAGAAGTGATTGTAACGGTTTCGGTTATTTGTTCGGAAACGACAGAAAAGGCACATGAGGTAGCGAAAAGTACGCTCATATGGGCATTGCAAAGAGGAAGAGGAGAAGGGGAGAGAGGAGTTCCTTCTATAATAGAAGCACAGCAATATAGCTTAAATGATCAGGAAGAAGCTACATTGGAAAATATGAAAAAGAAACTAATTATCGGTAATCCAACAGAAGTAAAAGAGAAGCTAATCGAATTGCAAACTAACTATAGAGCAGACGAAATTATGTTGAATACGATAACTTATTCAACAAAAGATCGATTTAATTCATATAGACTCATAGCGGCTGAATTGCTGAAGAACAGTTAAAGCACTTCCATTTCTTTTAGGACTGTATAGACTTCATTTTCTTCTAATTTGTCTGTTATTTCGTCTATTAAGTGTTGAATGAAGGCTTCTTCGTCAAAGTCTTCCGTGTCTATCTCAAATTTATCTAATTCAATTTGAACATCTTCACGAATATCCGAACTTATTTCTACTAGCTCGGTAAAGAAGATCCAAAATCTATTTTCCTCAAATAATTTCCCGTTAATATGAACGATTGTGGAGGATACTTTGGAAGATGGAACGGAGTAGTTGTTTTTTATACGAATGAAAGTTTCATCATTATTTGCGGTAAATATCATTTCTTGATACCCGATATCGAAAGCTTTTTTGAAATCTACTTTGTTCAAAACCATCCCTCCGCCCCAATCTATAAAGTTAGTATATAAATAGAAAGAGTAGAATATGACGGACTATAAATAATATTAGAAAAAGAGAGGCAGCAAGAAATAGTTCGGCTGTCTCTCTTTTTTACATCAAATGTTTAAATAGCTTTTTTAGTAGAAAACTGGCTGTTATAAAGGTCAGCGTAGAAGCCGTTTTCTTTGATGAGCTCCTCGTGTGAACCCTGTTCAATTACCTTCCCTTGATTCATCACCAATATTAAATCAGCATCTCTAATAGTAGAAAGACGATGGGCGATAACAAAGCTCGTTCTTCCTTCCATTAAGCGATTCATCGCTTGTTGGATAAGTAGTTCCGTTCGCGTATCTACACTCGATGTTGCTTCATCTAAAATCATAATAGGTGGATTTGCAAGAACAGCGCGAGCGATTGTTACTAATTGTTTTTGACCTTGCGAAATATTGGATGCTTCCTCATTTAAAACAGTGTCATAGCCATCTGGTAAAGTTCGGATAAAATGGTCGGCACGTGCCGTTTTAGCAGCCGTGAAGATTTCTTCGTCTGTTGCACCGTCTTTTCCGAATGCAATATTGTCTTTAATCGTCCCATTAAAGAGCCAAGTGTCTTGAAGCACCATGCCAAATGTTGTTCGGAGATCCGTTCGGGACATTTTTCTAGTATCGTGTCCATCAATCGTGATTTTCCCATTGTTTAATTCGTAAAATCTCATCAATAAATTAATCAATGTTGTTTTACCAGCACCAGTTGGTCCGACAATCGCTACCGTCTGACCTGGTAACACATCGATGTTCATATTTTCGATTAATAGATTATCCCCATAACCAAAGTCCACTTGTTCAAATGTAACCGCACCTTTTGCTTTAGATAAACTTTCTGTCGTTACTTCTTTTTCTTCTTCTTCCTCATCCAGTAATTCAAAAACTCGTTCCGCTGCTGCAATTGTCGATTGGATAATATTGGCGATATTTGCAGTTTGCATTACCGGCTGTGTGAACTGGCGAGTGTACGTAATAAAAGCCTGAATATCACCGATAGAAATGGCACGTTGCGTAACTAATATTCCTCCAACAACGCTAATTACGACATAGCTTAAATTACCGATAAAAGACATCATCGGCATAATAATGCCAGAAATAAATTGTGCTCTGCGACCAGCATCATATAATTGTTCATTCACTTCATCGAACTCAGCGATCGCTTTTTTCTCATGGCCAAACACTTTGACAACTTGATGACCAGTATACATTTCTTCAATGTGCCCATTCAATTGACCGAGTGTTCGTTGTTGATCTGCAAAATGCTTTTGTGATCTTTTTAAAATTGGTTGAATGACAAACATCGATACTGGTAAACTTACAATGGAAATTAACGTTAATATTGGGCTAATCGTTAACATCATAATGATAATACCTACGATGGTTACCACCGAAGTGATAAATTGCGTTAAGCTTTGCTGAAGTGTGTTTCCGATTGTATCGAGATCGTTCGTAACACGGCTTAACGTTTCCCCATTTGGTCGACCATCATAATATTTAAGGGGAAGTCTTTCTAGTTTACCGTTTACTTCTTCCCTTAAATCATAAACCGTTTTTTGTGCAACACTTGACATAATATATTGCTGAATATACGTAAACAAGCTACTAATCACATACAAAGCTGCTAGTAGAAGAAGTAGTTTCCCAATTGCCTCAAAATCGATTGCGGCTCCTGGAACTCCGGTCATTTTTGCGTATACACCTTCGAATAGTTTTGTAATTGTATTTCCCATAATTTTAGGACCAACGATTGCAAATACGGTACTTAAAATAGCAGCGATAAACACGGCGATTAATTGATTGCTCCGAGGTTTTAAGTAAGTCAGAAGGCGTCTTAAAGTACCTTTAAAGTTCTTTGGTTTTTGTCCGCCCATCATCATCATGTTTCCTCCGCCATGTCCCGCTGGATGTCCGCCGCGTGACTGGGAGTTTTTTTGCTTACTCATGCGATTTCCTCCTCTGAGAGCTGAGATTCAACGATTTCTCGGTACACATCATTATTTTCTAACAGCTCTTTATGCGTACCAATTCCTGCAATTTCGCCTTTGTCTAATACAATAATTTGATCTGCATCTGCTACAGTACTCACTCGTTGTGCAACAATGACAACTGTTGCGTTTTTGGTCTCATCTTTCAGTGCTGCTCGTAGATTTGCATCTGTTTTGAAGTCGAGTGCCGAAAAACTATCATCGAAAATGTAAATATCAGGTTTCCGAACGAGCGCCCTTGCAATCGAAAGACGTTGTTTTTGCCCTCCAGATACATTCGAACCACCTTGTGAAATAACGGAATTATATCCTTCCTCCATTTTGCCTATAAAATCTTCTGCTTGCGCAATGCGCGCCGCATATTTTATTTCTTCATCAGTTGCATCTTGTTTTCCAAAACGAATATTTTCTTTGATTGTCCCAGAAAAGAGAAGTGCTTTTTGAGGAACGAACCCGATTTTCGAACGGATCTCTTCTTGGGAAGTTTCACGAATATCGACGCCATTAACACGAATCGTTCCATCTGTCACCTCATAAAAACGTGGAATCAAGTTCACAAGCGTTGATTTACCAGCACCAGTTCCTCCGATAATTGCCGTAATTTCTCCGGACGTTGCTTTAAATGTAATATTAGATAGTGCAGACTCTTCTGCTCCTGGGTAGCTAAAAGACACATGTTCAAATTCAAGTGTTCCACGTTCTTTGTTAGCTAATTTCGTTCCTTCGTTTAAAGATGTTGGTTTTGTATTAAGCACTTCATTAATACGGTTTGCAGATACTGCTGCACGGGGGATCATAATGAACATCATAGAAGCCATCACAAGTGCAAACATAATTTGCATAACGTATTGGATAAATGCCATTAAATCCCCGATTTGCATAGCGCCTCCATTAATGCGAATTCCACCAAACCAAATAATTAATACAACGGTGATATTCATCACCAACATCATAACGGGCATTAAAATTGCCATTACTTTGTTTACTTTAATAGATACATCAGTCAATTCTTTGTTTGCTTTTTGAAGTCGAACTTTCTCTTGTTTTTCTCGATTAAAAGCACGGATAACCCGAATTCCGGTTAAATTTTCACGTAATACAAGGTTTAACTGGTCTAATTTTGTTTGTACTGTTTTGAAAAGTGGTACACCTTTATACATGATTAATAACACAGCCCCAACTAACACAGGCATTGTAAGTACAATGACAAGCGATAATTTAGCATCTTTTGATACGGCCATAATAATCCCACCAACCAACATGATAGGAGCGCTAACGACCATTCGTAGCATCATGATGGCCACTTGTTGCACTTGTGTTATATCATTGGTCGTTCTTGTAATAAGGGATGCTGTGCCAAATTCATCGAAATCTTGAAGCGAAAATTGCTCTACATGTTTGAACACTTTACGGCGAATATCCCTACCTAACCCCATTGCAGCTTTGGAGGAGTAGAAGCTTGCTGTGATGGATGCGACCGCTCCAAATGCCGCAACTAAAAGCATTATTCCACCAATTTTCCAAATATAAGCTGTATCGCCAACTACTACCCCATTATCGATAATATCCGCCATAAGAGTTGGTAAATAAAGGTCAGCCATTGATTGGATAAAGACTAATCCTAACACTGAGAGAACAATCCACTTATACACCGTTAAGTTTTTCATGAGTTTAACCATTTTAGTTGTTCTCCTTTGATATAGTTTCAGTTTCTAGAAAGTCAGCGATATGAAGCAGTGTGGCTTGAAATTCCTCGAATTGTTTTTCCGTAAGTGTGTCCATAATAGATGAGATTGTACGATGAATGCTTCCTTTTTGTTGACTTATTTCTTCAAACAGGCTGTTTCCTTTTTCACTGAGTATTAATTGCATTTCTCTTCGATTGTCAGGAACGGGTTGTCTATGGAGCCATTCGGTTTGTACTAGTCCATCGACTGCCGTGCTTAACGTACTTTTGGGAATTTGTAATACTTCACCTAATTGCTTTTGCGTCATTTCTTTACGTGGTGCAATGGTCATTAGGACAGAATATTGTGGGATAGATAAATCATTTTCTAGTGCGGTTTTATGTATAAACCGCATCATGTTTCTATTTACACGCCAAAAGGTATGCAAGAATTTTGTAGATCTACTATCCGGCTGATTGGTGCAATTCACTGTAATCACTCCGTTCTTTTTTGTATTGTTCATTTGTGAACAGTTCTTTTTTATTTTATAAATTTACTCTTTATTTATGGGGAAGTCAGCTAGAAAGGGAAGGGTTTTTCAAGAAATTTTTGGACATAAAATAGAGCTAGCCTTCTCACAACAACATATGGTATGCCACTATTTAGGGATAATGCGTCTTAAAGAAGTGTCAGCTAGGATTTCCGCTGATTAAAAGTCACATTGAATAGAGCATTATATTTATTAACGTCCAACTAGCAGTGACTTAGTAAAAATCAATTTTTCCGCATTATAGCATCTCCGCTAGGCCTGTTTGTCGTGTTCAGCGTCCTGTTTGTAGCTTTCGAGATGTGTTTTGTCGCGTTCACAGCATGTTATGTCTCGTTCAACCATTTATTGGATCTTATTTTCAAGAAATACTAAATTAGATTGAATTTAAAACAGTGACGCTGATTAGCTGGCAAATTTGATGGATTGTAGCGGAAAGCGTCCGCCCTGCAGCGGAAATCCTAGCGGTAACTTCATTAAGACACATTATTTCTAAAATCCTTTGTAGGTAGTTCCGGAAAACAAGATACACTTACACTTTTTTTCTAATTCAATGAACACAAAAAGAGCTAGCTATATAAAAATGCTAGCTCTCTAGTTTTAAATTAAATCATTTTCAACAATGCTTCTCTGCCAACCATGCCTGTTGTGATACCAAGTTCTTCTGCTTCAAAAGTGATGGATTCCAAAGGGGCATTAAGTAGTTGTTCAATTGTTTTCACGCCTACTGCTCTTCCTGCGATTACTTTGCGGTCTTTTAGCTTCTCGTTCAATAGTGCAACGTCAAGTGCACCACACATGATATACCCTTTGTCGTTCGATACAACAAGTAAATTCGTTTTTGGAAGCTCGACAGAAATCGTTAAAAATGTATGTCCTTCGATATTGATAGGTTCTAAATTAATCATTAGACTTTATCCCTCCTATTATTCTCCTTTTAAGTTATGTAAGTGAAAGAAAAAGGGTTTCTTCTTTTTAAACAAGGGAAGGATAAGAAGGAAATGAACTAATTTGAAGAGGTGTTTTTTAGTGAATAAACTATTTGCTATTCTTGTGTTTGTAGGTGTTCCATTAGTTCTTATAGGAGCATTATTAAATTGGGCCGAGATGATTATGTTCTTGCTGTGTTGCTTGAGTATCATTGGGCTTTCCGGATACATAGGAAGGGCAACGGAAAGTTTGGCTATCGTAAGTGGTCCAAGAGTTGGGGGCTTGTTGAACGCCACTTTTGGAAATGCAGTCGAACTTATTATTTCTATTTTCACATTAAAAGCTGGAATGGTTGGGATTGTTTTAGCGTCACTAACTGGATCAGTTCTCGGTAATCTGCTACTTGTACTAGGATTATCGTTTTTTGCTGGGGGTATTAAGTTTAAGCGTCAAAGATTCAGTGTACACAGTGCAAGATACAATTCTGGATTACTCATTTTTGCTGTTATTGTGGCGTTTGTCATTCCCGAAGTTTTTTCAATGAAAATGGATTTTGGGAAAACATTGAGCTTAAGTATTGGAATTGCCACCATTTTAATAGCTCTTTATCTTGCTGGGTTATTTTTCAAACTCGTCACGCATCGAGGTGTATTCTCGTCATCCGACGAACCAGAAACGGAAAAAGAAAAAGAAGTGCCGGAGTGGGCGAAAGGGAAATCGATTTTAATTCTTTTATTGACAACAGTAGTAGTGGCTTTCGTTTCGGAGCAATTAGTCCATACATTTGAAATGCTCGGAGCTAAATTTGGGTGGAGCGAGTTGTTTATAGGTGTCATTATCGTAGCAATTGTTGGAAATGCAGCAGAGCATGTTTCTGCAATCACGATGGCCGTCAAAAACAAAATGGATGTTTCCGTTGAAATAGCGGTTGGTTCGACGCTCCAAGTTGCCATGTTTGTAGCACCGATACTTGTTATTGTTTCTTTGTTCATGCCTCAGTCCATGCCACTCGTTTTCACATGGCCAGAGCTTGTCGCAATGGTTACCGCAGCACTTTTAGTTATTAATGTTTCTCATGATGGTGAGTCGAACTGGTTTGAAGGACTTTTACTTTTCGCAGCGTATATAATAATGGGAATTGGTTTTTTTCTTCTTTGATGCAGATAATTAGTAAAGAGTGTTAAAATAGTAACTGACAGAATATTCAATAGATAAAACACGTTACTTAGGGGGAATACGTCGTGCAACAATTAAAGCCAATCCAATTAAATGAAAGAATTTGTTTAATCGATGGACATGACTTAGACATGACAGAACGGACAGGCATATTTGTTATTTTAGAAGAGGAAATAACAATTGTCGAAACGAGTGCAAGCCCGTCTATAAAGTATGTAAAAGAAGGCCTAAAGGATTTAGGAATTAGCTTGGACGAAGTGAAATATATAATCGTCACGCACATTCACTTAGATCACGCTGGAGGAGCTGGATTACTATTAAAAGAATGCCCTAATGCAAAAGTTGTTGTACATCCGAAAGGTGCAAGGCATTTAGCAGATCCATCGAGACTTATAGCCGGTGCGAAGGCAGTATATGGCGATAAATTCGCGGAGCTATTTGAACCAATCGTTCCAATAGATAATGAGCGGTTGCTTATTAAAAATGAAGGGGACAAGCTGAGAATTGGACCTAATTGTCAATTAGAGTTTTTAGATACACCTGGTCATGCAAAACATCATTTTAGTATTTTTGATCCGGTTAGTAATGGAATGTTCACGGGAGATACAGTTGGGGTACGCTATCCACAATTAGTGCCTGATAATGTTCATTTATTTTTACCTTCTACTTCACCGAACCAATTTGATCCGGATGCTATGCATCAGGCGATTGACCGTATGCAAAATATGGAGCTCGATTCCATTTACTTTGGACATTATGGGACGACGAATATGCCGGATGAAGTATACCGTCAAGTTTCTAGTTGGTTGGAAGTTTACGTAAATGAGGCAAAAACAATTTATATAGAACAACAAGGATACGAAGTGCTTGCTGAGCGTTTATTAAGCTTAGTGAGGGAGCATCTAAGAGGGCTAGGTATTTCGGATGATCATGAGGTATATAGCATCTTACAGTTAGATACAGAAGTTAGTGCGATGGGATTGTTGGATTACCTTTCTAAATAATTCAAATAAAAAATCTACCTTTCAATTTAAGTGCGATTCTGGACTAGTCGTATTTTTGAAAAGTAGATTTTTTTATAGAATACATTACGTGAAAGTTCATTAACCTTTGAGTTGTCTACGCAGTCATTTGTATTTTTTAAAAAACAGATTTACACTTAATAAGTAAAAGATGTAGAAAGGAGATACGTGATGGAATTTTTAATGATTGTCCTACTTTTATTGGCCATTATCGGGCTTTCTAACTTTATTAATCATTTTATGCCATACATACCGGTCCCGCTTATTCAAATTGCGCTTGGTGTATTACTTGCGGCATTGCCGTTAGGAATACATGTACCGATGGAACCGGAACTATTTTTCATATTATTCATAGCTCCATTATTATTTTATGATGGGAAAAATGTCTCCAGACATGAGCTTTGGAAATTGAAAAAGCCTATTCTATTGTTAGCACTTGGACTTGTGTTTTTGACGGTAGTTGTAATTGGGTACTTAATCCACTGGCTTATTCCTTCGATTCCAATATCTGCAGCTTTTGCACTCGCTGCTATTTTATCTCCTACAGATGTTGTAGCGGTCGGAGCTATTTCGAGTCGGGTGAAAATGCCGAAGACGATTATGCATGTGCTTGAAGGCGAAGGACTTATGAATGATGCCTCTGGGCTAGTTGCGTTTAAGTTTGCCGTAGCGGCAACTGTAACAGGTATATTTTCCCTTGCGGAAGCAAGTTGGAGTTTTATATTGATCGCACTTGGAGGATTTTTAGGAGGAGCCATACTTGCTTATCTTATTATTCGATTGAAATTATTGATCCGTAGATTTGGTATGGAAGACGTAACGCTTCATATGCTCATTCAACTATTGACACCATTTATCATTTTTTATATTATTGAGCATTTTCATCTTTCTGGAATTTTATCGGTCGTGGCTGCAGGTATTGTCCATGCAATTTATCGAGATCGTGAGCAATCACCGAATGTTCAATTGCAAGTTGTATCAAAAAGTACATGGACGATTCTCATTTATATATTAAATGGACTTGTATTCGTGCTGTTAGGTTTACAAATTCCAAGTGTCTCGCGAGAAATTATTGAAAGTCCATTTTTCAATAACTTTGAAGTGATTACTTATATATTGATCATTTCCGCATCTCTTTTAGCATTACGTTTTGTCTGGATTTTTGTAGGATGGTGGGGAGGATGGTTGCTTAAAGCGAAAAGATTGCCAAAGCCATCGATACGATACATTAGCATCACAACAATTTCCGGGGTGCGCGGGGCAGTGACACTTGCAGGTGCTTTTACAATCCCTTACTTTTTAGAGAATGGTGATGTGTTCCCTGAGCGATCGTTAATTATTTTTATTGCAGCGGGAGTCATTTTGGTAACGCTAGTTTTGGCAAGTATTTTCCTTCCTATTATTGCGAAAACGGAAAAAGGAAATACGGAAGAGCTGAAAGAAGAATTGGAAAGAAAAGCGATTCTTCGTTCGATGGATGCTGCGATTAGAACAATGCGCGTATTAACTACAGATGAAAATAGAGGAGCAGCTGTTTCGATTATTTCTCACTATAATCAAATTAGAAATCGCTTCATTTATGTAAGTGAGGAAGAAAGTGCTCGAAAAAAAGCACTGGAAATCGAAACTCGTTTGAAAGCGTTAGAAGTAGAAATAAATTATATTGAAAAGTTGCAAGCAAATGAACAGATTGATCTAGAGTCACTATATTTATTACAAGAGCATATTTACCGGATGCGTGTTGCCGTGACGAATCGATTACTATATAGAGGATTATTCGTTTGGACAATTATAAAACGAGGAATATTGAATATAGCAAGCTCTTTTAAGTCAACAGAACATAGCTCCTTGAAAGCTCGTTTTGAAAAAAACAAAAAAGTGTTAATGCTTAAAATGGAAATGGCTAAAACGGCAATTTCATATTTGAGAGAAAATATGACCCCTGAAAACGAAGGAGTCAATGTACTAATTATTGGAGAGTACAATGAAATGATTATGAAATTTAAGCTAGCGCGTAAAGGGGCAGATTCAAGTAGATACATTCGTCAGCAACGAGAGTTGAGGGATAAAGCCTTTCAAGCGGAACGAGATGAGATACAAAACTTATATGAAACAGGGGAAGTTTCCATGGATATTATGAGGAAAATTCGCCGGCAGATTAATATTAGGGAAGCGTATTGGATGGGAGAAAACAGTATGCAATCCCATTAATAAAAACAATCTACCGCCTTACTCATGTTTGGCGGTAGGTTGTTTTTTTGTTATTTGTTTTTACAATTAGGCTGACCTGGTACTAGTCCACTTGTAGGGCGTAGTCTTTTCTGTTTGCATTGTTCTACTAATAAACTGGTCAAGAGTTCTTGAATAAGTTTGCTATCATCATTTTCGTTTGTTGGATATGATAGATTCTTTAGTTCAAGCGGATCTTCAGATAGATTATATAATTCATATTGTTCCGGAACTGGTTGGGTTTTCGTTGTTATTTTAGATACGGAAATACGATGTTCTTCATCTATAGAAATTTGGTTAATAATCTCCGTTGTTTGGTCTTCTATTCCAGGGGTGCTCCAAAACTGTGGATTGTCAAAGTAACGAGACAATTTCCATATTTCACGCGTATTATTATTTCCAGTTGGGAGACGGACAATAACTGTTTCGAGATGGTTAGGTTGTGTCACTGATTGATAAGGCTGACCTGTGAAGCTAACTTGGTTCAAGCCTCTTGTCACATCGTCATCCGACATAAAATAGACGGGTTCATGCATTCGATGAAAGTTATCTTTCTTGTATATAAGAGGTGTAAGGTCGCGTCCTACAAGTGGATGCACTTCGGTATGATCTTGCTGTAGTTCATTTGCTATTTTATCCACATTAATATCGGCAAGTCCAAGTAGTGTAGGAAGGATATCCACATGACTTGTTAACAAATTCGCAGTTCTGCGTCCAGAAAATAACTTAGGACTATGAATGATAAAAGGTACATGAATCGTTTCTTCATAGGCGTTATACCATTTTTGGAACAATCCTCCGTGTGCTCCTAACAAATCGCCGTGATCAGAAGTGAATATAACGATCGTGTTTTCGTAAAAAATGGATTGTTGTAATGCACGAAAAACTTTGGATATCTCACCATCTACTTGTTTTTGCAACGAAAAATAAAGTTGTCGATAAAATATTGTATCTCTAGTAGGCTGGAAGGTTTTAGGGTAAGTTTCTTTATAGCTTTCTTGTGCAATTGGTTTTGTGATTAGCGACTCAGTGGCAGTAGGAGCAGGTGGAATGTACGGAACAGATGGGTCTACTTTAAAGTTAAATAATGGGGATAACTCCGTTAAGTCTCCGTATAAAGCTATATCATGTGGATTAATAAAGGAAGAGACGATTAACCATGGTTTGTCGCTTGCATTTGTCTTGTTTTTTTCAAGAAAGTGAAGGAGATTAACTACTTCTCTCGCGTATACTTCATCCCGTCCTTTCGTACCAATTTCAGCAGAAGAACCAGAATTTCTTGGATTTGTACCATGTGGTTCAGGTCCTAGCCAACCGGAAAAACCATATTCATCAAGACGATTTGCTACCAAATATAGTTTTTCTTTTTTTGCATCTGGGACACCAGTTGCAGGGTGATAGCTAGGCATCGTATTTTGTGTACCAGGTATTAATATATCTTGATGAGAGGCATGCCATTTTCCTTTCCAAAATGTATCATAGCCTGCTGTTCGAAAATAATCGCCGATGGTAGGTACACTATTTGGATCAAGCCAAAAGATGTCTGGTTCAGGTGTATCTGCTGCACCTCCAGTCGTTTTCGTTACCCCGTGAAGAGATGGGTATTGCCCTGTGTATAAAGTTGTTCTACTCGGAGAGCAGGCAGTACTACCGATATAGTGATTGAGAAATTCCAAACCATTGTTTCGCAATAATTCTTGCGTCTTCAAATTCTCTTTTCTCCATTTTTTAAGTGCATCGCTTTCATAAACAGTTGGAAAGCGTTGTTCGTCTACTAGAAATATTAAGAAATTGGGTTTTCGTTCATGGGAACTTGTTTCTGACTGTTTTGCGTAGTCATTTTTCATATTTTATCACCTCCTAAAAACCCGATTTCTATATTTTACGTTCGAATTTAATAATTGCTTGGGAGTTTCTAGCTTAATTTGATAAGTAAAAAGGACGATTACCGCGGTATTAGATTCGGAAAGAGATTAAGTGAATGCCGTGATTTCTTTCATACTATTACTTTTGTTGCTAAGAAGATTTATTAACCAAGACAAACACACATATTTCTTATTGGACATAAAGTATAAAAAGTGTAAGGGAGGTTGTTCGGGTGGAGAAAAATCAAGAACCAAGCTATAAGTTAAATGGCGTACGGTCGAAATGGCATCCAATTGAGATCATCGGAATTTTGTTAGTAGTTGCTTCGCTATTAATCCTATTATTCAATCCTAGTTCGCTGTCTAATTTTTTTAATACGATTATTGCTGAAGTAAAACCTATCGTAGTGGATGTTTTTTTAACGAGTGAAATAGGAATTGCTATCATTATTAGTGTAATTTTCGGGCGTCTAATTGAACGGTTAGGTTTTACAGACGGTTTAATCCGAATTTTCGTTCCAATTATGAAATGGCTTAAAATAAACCCTTCTGTTATTGTGCCGAGTGTTTACAATATTCTAGGTGATATAAATGCTGCTGGAAAAATTGCAGGGCCTGTCCTTGTGAAAGCAAATGCAACGAAAGCAGAACAAAAAATTGCAGTTGCAACAATGATACAGTCCCCGCAATCCTTTGCAACGTTAGTGCTAGGTCTCATTGCACTTTCCGTATTTAATATCAATGCATTTCCACTTATTATCCTATCTATTTTTCTTCCAATCGTTGTTGTCCCGTGGGTATTGTCTATTACGATTTACCGTGATACCAAAAAGGTTGATTTAGAAAGCCTACCGAGATTTACACCTAAAACAAAGTTTCTTGAAACAATTTTTACCTCAGCAAAAGAAGGTGCAGAGCTTCTATTTTTAATTATTATCCCTGCGGTTGCGGCTGTATTTTTCGCTATCGGAGCACTCAGATTCTTTGGAGCTTGGGATGTAATTGAATCAAGCTTATCAAGTATTTTAACATTTTTAAGTATTGAACCAGCGACGGGTATAGTATCGATTCTTGCTGCACCTACACTTGCTGTTGCTCAACTTGCAGAACTATCAACCTCAGTCGATCCACGATTAATAGTCGGTTCTTTTGTTTTAGCCAATTCAGGTTTACCGCTATCCGTTATTTTCGGTCAAATTCCTGCAACATGGGCAGAAGTATCGGGTTTGAATGAAAGAGAAGCGTTAGTAGCGTCAATTATCGGGCTGGTTATTAGAATTGCGACCGCATGTTTACTTGCATATTTTTTAACGCCATTTTTGGTAGGTTAAATAATGAGTATTTATATGATTCGTGCTAAAAAAATCGTAACTGTAAGTCAATTTGGAACAATTAAAGATGGTGCGATGGTAATTGAAAATGGAAAAATACTGGATGTAGGAACATGGGAAAATGTTCGTAAACAACATTCGTCTATACATGCTATTGACTATACAAATTATGTAATAACTCCTTCTTTGGTTGATTGCCATACGCATTTACTTGAATTTGCACCAACTTCTCTCTATCCAGTTACTCCCGAAACTCATTTTATAGTGGGAAAAACGATTCTTTTTCATGCTTTATCGTCTGGAATAACAGCACTTGGAGAACAAATTTGCGGTCATCCACTTTGTGATTTTACGATAGAGGATTATCGAAAAGCAATTCATGGAATGCCATTAAACGTTTCCTTTGCAACAACTAGTATATCCATTGGTTTTGACAAAATAGTCCATTTTACTTCTATTACTCAGTCTACAGCTGTCCGTAAAAAGGATTTAATTGATCCGTTCTTAGTTAAGCAAATTGCGAAAGAAAGTGATTATCCAGGTGAAAATATATTTATCAATGCAACGCCTGCAAATTTTTCAGCAAATGAAGTGCCAAATGCCGGAAAACTTATGTATTCGTTGAAGGAAATGAAACAAATTGTAGATATTTATCATCAACTAGGAAAGAAAATTGGCGTTCATGTTGCAGGTAAAGAAGGAATAGAAATGGCATTAGAAGTTGGCGTGGATGTTTTGCATCATGCCCATGGAATTACGGATGAGCTAATAAAAAAAGCTGCTAATCTTGGTGTGCAAATTGTTGCTACTCCAATAGGAGGAACGCATTTAACACCAAACTCACCAGAAGAAGTGCTGAAATTTGTAAATGAAAACATAGCTGTTTCAATTTCCACAGATGCTTATTTACCACCATATCCAGGAGTAGCATGGTTACCATATCCAGATCAATCATTAAAAGGACCGGACCAATTAATGCTAATTGCTAATCCGTCCATGCGGCTTTTAAAGCAAAATAATTACGATGAAAATACAATTTTGGCTTTACTTACTAATAACCCAGCGGTGATACTAGGCAAAGAAAAGCAATTTGGCCGTTTAGAAAGAGGACTGGATGCAAATTTCTTAGTCGCAGAAGGTATTCCAGGTTTGGAAATAACGGAAACGGAGAAAATAAAAAAAGTTTTTTATCAAGGTAAAATGGTAATAAATCGATTATAAAATGAACAAAAAATATCCAAATCGTCAAACATAAGGTGTGACTCTTATTTATATTAAGTACTATATGGGAATAATGCGTCTTAAGGAAGTTACCGCTAGGATTTCCGCTGCAGGGCGGACGGTGAGCCTCCTCGGTCGCTGGCACTCCACTGCGGGGTTTCACCTGTCCTGCTTAATCCCGCAGGAGTCGCCACCTTGCGCTGCAAACAATAGGAATTTCTTGCTAATTTGGTGTCTGCAATTATCAGAGATATAAATTTATCAAGTCCACTACGCAATATTTATCAAAGCTATTTAGAAAATGCTGCCTAAAAATAAGTGGAGCATTTTCTATCTAAAGCTCGAATCATTCAACCATTTATTGGAATAACACCTCGTAATCATTGTCATCTCATCCCAAGTAAACTTGTTTTTTTAAGAAATAGTTGCTTTCACCAGCAATTTGGTTGCTCTCGTGCTGATTTAGTTGCTTTCCCAATAGAACTGGGTGCTTTCCATAACTGATTGATTGCTCTTAGCCATTTACTAGATATTATTTTCAAGAAATACTACATAGGATTGAATTTAAAAACAGGACTCTGATTAGCTAGTAATTTTCGTGGATTGGAGCGGAAGGGCGGCGACTCCAGCCGGATGAGTGAGACAGATGAACCATCACAACGTACGCGAAGCGGCGGTGATGGTTCATCGCTCACCCGGCGGAAAGCGTCTGCCCTGCAGCGGAAATCCTAAGGCTCACTTAATAATTCCTCATTACGCATTATTCCTATGTGCGCAAACTATCCTTTTAAAGGGTATTTTTTTTGTTTCTAAAAAAATGAAGTTCAGCCTAAAACATAACACGTTTATTGCGGATTTTCTACTCGCTTGAGGGAAATGCTAAGTGTGCATAAAAAAAGGAGGTTTTAGGATAAATGACGATAAATAAAGAACTTCAAGCCTTAAAAGCATATAGCTGTACAGATCGTTGTGTGCTAAGTGTCTACTTAAACACCAATCCTGCAGACCCAGATACGCTCAAAGGTGCATGGAAAATCCATTTGAAAAGCGGCTTAAAACGAATTGGTGAATATTTAGAAGCATCCGATGATGAGCAAGAGATAAAAGCATTTGAACAAATAAAGGAAAAAATAATCAACGAAATAGAAGAGAACGCGCATGACTTGCGTAAAGGAATTGTTATTTTTGCTACTGCAAATGAAGATTTATGGTCCGTTTACTATGTGCAGGTACCGGTTAAAACAAACTTTTACTGGGAAAACCATCCGATGACAGAACAATTAGAGTATATGTATAAAGCATATCCAGAAGCGGGAATAATCATGCCAAGCTTTGGTGAAGTCCGTATTTTGGATACTGCCATGGGATTTGTTAGAGATGATTTGACCTATAAATTCGATCCAGTTTCGGAAGAGTGGAGAGAAAAGACAAAAATAGATGCCAAGGGAAGACGGGCGATTGCGGACAAGAGCTCCGCATTGGAACCGGGATACAAAGTAAATGCAACTACCTTCTTCAAAGGAATGAATACAACCATCGAACAATTAAGAAAAAAACGAGGTTGGCGAGAGTTTCATGTAGCAGGAGAAGCAGAAATGGCAAAAGCATTTACAGACTGCTTAAAGGATTTGCCAGCAAGTTGCATCCATAAAAACTTAAATAACAGTAAATCGAGCGAAGTGATTCATCAAATTTTCGAGAAGTAACAGAAAAAAATGGAGCCAGGTAAAAAATTTACTTGGCTCCATCTCATTAGCAAAATTCACCTTTTCTTTTTTTGCATAAACGAATCATTTTCGCACAATCTATTTTCACAAGGAGGTGAACAACATGACTAATAGTAATCAACTTCTAGTACCAGGAGTACAACAAGCTCTTGACCAAATGAAATACGAAATTGCACAAGAATTCGGTGTAAACCTTGGTGGAGATTCTACAGCGCGTGCTAACGGTTCCGTTGGCGGAGAAATTACTAAGCGTTTAGTAGCTCAAGCCCAAGCGCAAATGAGTGGGCAACCAAATAAACAACAATAACAAATTTGACCGGTGGCGAAATTGCCACCGGTTTTTATCATTAATGAACTGCTGCCATTATGCCTTCTTCATCATCGAGGATTAATTCGATACCTGATGAGTTAGGGTCAAGATTCAAAAATTCTTTGATTGTCAATCGCAGTGCCTCTATTAAATTTAATGTACTTAAAACTTGCTGATATCCATTAACATACGCCTCCGCTGTAAATCCAGAATCGTCATCATACATAAGTTCAACTTCGACTTCTTCTGGTAAAACATTTTTTTGGCGGGCAATATATACACAAACAGCGTTAATGATGTTTTGTTCAGGAATTATTAACTTCTCCATGAATTAGCATCCTCTTTTTTCTTTTCTTTAAACAGGCGGAAGATTTTACGAATAACTACTACAATTAGAATAATTGCTGCAGCGTTTATTGCAAAGCCTAAAAGAGAACCAAGCATGCCCATATTAGCGAACATACTGCCGAATAATAATCCAGCAAGTCCACCGACAAACAGACCTTTCATGAGGCCACCAGATGTAAATCCACCTTTATTATTGGTGTTAGAAGTGGATTTGCTCGTTGCGGTTGTAGTATCTTCTTTTTTCTTTTCGATATTTGAATTGTTGTTCGTTTTATTGTTATTTGTATTGAAGCTTTTCTTGCCTGATTTATATTTTTTCGCTTCAGCTGTAATTGGATCAACGTTAAATACAAAGTTTCCAACGGATGAAAATACTAGCGTAGCTGTTAATAAAAATATAACTATTTTTTTCAATTTGTAACCTCCATTTGTAAGCGATATACCTTAACTTTACACTATTTACGGGACAATGAAAAGAAAGTTGCACTTTGCATGGACTAAGCAGTGAGTCTAATAAAAAAAGTTATGCACAAATCTGTGTATAAACTGTTATTAACTTTATTAGTGTGCATGATAATTAACTGTTTTATCAGTTTGGGTATGTGTATAACTTTATCCACAATTCCACAAGGGAGGAATAATGTCGAAATATTTTGGAAGAAGAATGTGAAATACTCGTTAGATGGAAAAAAATAGAATGAAAAAAGACACCCTCTAAAAAGTAACGGATGAGGGGTGTCTGGTAGAAAGGATATAAGGATTATTTTTCTCAATAGATTGGTTAAAACTGCTAGAAGAGATTATGAATAGACAATCAATGAGCGTCGGCAAATTTCGTTTTCCAAGAGTGATATAAAATCAATAGAGAGTTTCAGCTCTTTTGCTCTTTTATAAGACTCTAATAACAATTCATCTGACATTTTACTCATTCTAATAACACCTCCTGATTTTAATAAATTCCACTAAATCTTTTGAGAAAAATAAAAATGATTCATTTATTTCTATAATCTAAATTTAACAAAAAGAAAGATTAAGAACAATCGTTCTCTTATCCACAGATAGAAGTGGATAACCTGTTATCAATTGTTAATAAGTCTATACAAATGGTTATATAGCAGTTGGTATTTTGTGAATAACTTTATCCACAAAAATGATTATATCGAATTTTGTCGAAACATTTTTATAGAAATAGACTAGGTATTAGATTCTAAATCAATTTTATCGTGCATAACATACATTGGGCGGTACAAATATTCTTATATACATAAGTCAATCTTATATTTTTTAAAGTAAACGTATATGCGTTGGACTTATCCACAAGCAATTTAATATCCCGTAACTCAATGTACATTAGTTATTCTCAATCCAAGCGGCTAGTAATCCACCGATAGAAATGTTGCAGCTCCAATTTTTCGTTATTTATGTCCAGTATATAAGTTCGTTGTCATGTTAATTTCCTCCTAATATCGTTCTTTATGCTTCTTCCTTTTTATTTCCCCGAGTTATTCTGTTTTAAACCTTTACCTCTTATTAATACTAATAGTTTTATATAAAAGTTAAAGCCAAAAAGAAAAACCACCTGAGTGGGTGGTTTTTGCACTTTATTCTCCGTCTTTATCTTATTCGTTATTCTGGAATATCTTGTTCTATTTCTTCTTCGATATTGTCATCAACCTCTGATTCATCTTCACCGTCACCACATGCTGCCAATAATCCTACTGAAAGAAATGTTGCTGCGCCGATTTTCCACCATTTGCGTTCTGCGATTGAATTCGTTGTCATGTTAATTTCCTCCTAATTGTAGTGTTTTTGTGATACTAAATATTTACTACCCCATCTTTCTAAAGGTAAACCTTTATCTTTAGAAATTATTCTTCTTTATTTTTAGTAGTTTCTTCTTTTAGATAGAAGTTTAGTTTTTCAACATCTGTATGAAAGATACGATCTTTGGTGATAGATGGGATAAATGCTCGTATATCTTGCCATTTTTTCAAAAGGGAAGGGGACATGAGTGTAACACCACGATATTCCACCGCTTGGGTTGCACATAAAGCTTCAATCGCAAGTACACTGCGTACGTTTTGAATAATTTGTGCGGCATGTCTTGCCCCAATTGTACCCATGCTGACGTGATCTTCTTGGTTTGCAGAGGAAGGGATGGAGTCAACAGAGGCAGGATGGGCAAGTGTTTTATTTTCAGACACTAAACTTGCTGCAGCGTATTGTAAGATCATAGCACCTGATTGAAGCCCAGGCTGCGGGCTTAAAAAAGGCGGGAGTCCTTCATTCAATTGAGGATTAACGAGTCTTTCAGTTCTTCTTTCGGAAACGTTCGCAAGCTCTGCAATCCCAATTTTTAAGAAGTCCATTGCAAAGGCAATCGGTTGCCCGTGGAAATTTCCACCTGAAATAACGACTTCTCCATTCTCCACTAGTAGCGGATTATCCGTTGCAGCATTTATCTCAATTTCTAATTTTTCTTTTACATAGGTTAATACTTGCCAACTAGCCCCATGAATTTGCGGGATACAACGTAAAGAATAAGCATCCTGTACACGCTTCTCCCCTTGTTTAGTCACAAGCTTGCTTCCTTCGAGCCATTTTAGCATACGGTGAGCAACGGCCACTTGCTCCGAATAGCCACGAGCTTCGTGAATTGCAGGGTGGAACGCATCAGTGATACCATGTAAAGCTTCCATGGACATTGCGGCTATCCACTCGCTTTGATAGGCAAGTGTTTCTGATTCTAACCAGTTAACAACACCTTGAGCTGTCATCGCTTGGGTTCCGTTTATAAGTGCAAGACCTTCTTTTGCTTCTAGTACAATTGGTTGTAAGTTATGTTTAGCCCATACTTCATTGGAGGGAATATGCTTCTCATTGTCCATTACAAAACCTTCACCAATGAGGACTAGTGCTAAATGAGAGAGGGGAGCTAAATCACCGGATGCACCTAGTGATCCCTGTTGTGGGATTACTGGGTGAATTCTGTTGTTCACCATATACGCGAGTCGTTCAAGTACTTCCAGCCGAATTCCCGAAAAACCCTTTAACAAAGCGTTTAATCGTAATACAATCATGGCACGAGAAACTGTTTCATCAAAAGGTGGACCAATACCACAAGCATGCGAGCGAATGAGGTGAAGTTGGAGTGTACGAACGTCACCTTCCTCAATACTTACATCGCTAAACTTTCCGAAGCCTGTGTTGATACCATATACTGTTCGTCGATCTTTTACTATTTTTTCTACTGCTGTCCTACTTTTAACAACCACTTCTATAGCGTTTTTATCAAGCTTAACTTGTTCATTATGATATAAAATGGCACGCATATCTTCGAGCGTGAGTTCGCTTCCTTTTAAACTAATCATTCCTCTTCACGTTCTTTCTTTGTAGAATTTCTACTTCAGCCAACGACTTTCAATCCTTTTTTCCACACTGTTTTTACGTGATTCACACCAAATAAATATTGTAGTTGTTGATAACTTTGGACGTTCCAAAGAACGACATCCGCCTGTTTTCCAACTTCTAAAGAACCAACCTTATCCTCCATTTGAATTGCGCAAGCTGCATTATAAGTTGCAGCACATAGACTCTCGGCTGGAGTGAGGTGCATGGAAATGCAAGCTAAATTCATCACAAGTGGCATAGATGTAGTAGGAGAGGAGCCAGGATTGCAGTCTGTAGAAATTGCGACTGGCACACCTGCATCAATCATTGCTCTTCCTTTAGCTGCATTTTCCCGTAAGTACAAGGCGGTAGCGGGCAATAAACAAGCAATTACCTCTTGCTTAGCCATTGCTTTTATACCATCGTCTGATGCTTTTAATAAATGCTCCGCAGAGATTGCACCGACTTTTGCTGAAAGCTCTGCTCCATGGTATGGTTCAATTTCATCTGCATGTATTTTCGGAATAAGTCCAAAAGATTTACCGGCTTCTAATATGCGCTCGGATTGTTCTGGTGTAAAAACTCCGACTTCACAAAAAACATCATTAAATTTCGCTAGCTTTTCTTTAGCAACAACGGGTAGCATTTCATTAATAATGAGATCTACATATTCATCTTCACGGCCTTTAAATGCTACTGGAACGGCATGCGCTCCCATAAACGTTGGAACAATATCAATCGGGTGTTCATCTTGCAATCGTTTCATTACGAGAAGTTGTTTTAATTCTGTTTCCAAATCTAGTCCGTACCCACTTTTTCCTTCAATAGTAGTAACTCCATGAGCTAAAAAAGAATCCAGTCTATTAGAAGTTTGCCGGACCAGTTCATCTTCTGTCGCATCGCGAGTCATTTGTGTTGTCGCATGAATTCCGCCACCTGAATTCATAATTTCCATATAAGTAGCTCCTTTTAGACGCATTTCAAATTCTCGCTCACGGCTTCCACCAAATGCAACATGTGTATGAGGATCTACTAGACCAGGTGTTACGAGATAACCTGTTGCATCAATAATTTCTGCATCGATCTCACGCTGTTTATACAACGCTTCCAATTCTTCCGTAGTACCAACTGCTTGAATAATTCCGTTTTCGAGCCAAATACTTCCACCTTCAATAATCGCTAATTCACTCATTGCGTCTTTTATACGGGGACCTTTTGCTTTGTTTGCTAACGTAACGAGTTGCGATGCGTGCTTAATCCAAACGGCTTTTACCATTGCTGCTCAGTCCTCCTGGTTCATCATTGGAATGTGAATGCCTTTTTCACGCGCTGTTTTTTCCGCAAGTTTATAACCAGCGTCAAAATGCCGAACAATCCCCATTCCAGGGTCTGAAGTGAGGACACGTTCTAGTCTTACTTCCGCTTCTTTTGTGCCATCTGCGACAATGACCATTCCTGCGTGGATGGAGTAGCCCATTCCAACGCCGCCTCCATGGTGAACAGATACCCATGTTGCACCCCCAACTGCATTAATCATGGCATTTAATATTGGCCAATCTGCAACTGCGTCCGAACCATCTTTCATTGCTTCTGTTTCTCGGTTAGGAGAAGCTACTGAGCCTGAATCGAGATGATCTCGCCCAATAACAATCGGGGCTTTTAATTCACCAGACGCGACCATATCATTAATGATCTTCCCAAAGCGTGCGCGTTCTCCGTAGCCTAACCAACAAATTCGAGAGGGCAGGCCTTGAAATTGAATTTTTTTGCGTGCCATTTTAATCCAGTTGCATAAATGCGTATTATAACTAAACTCACGTAAAATCACTTCGTCTGTTTTATAAATGTCTTCAGGATCACCAGATAATGCAACCCATCGGAAAGGACCTTTTCCTTCACAAAACTGGGGACGAATATATGCTGGAACGAATCCAGGAAAGTTAAATGCATGTGCGAATCCTTCGTCTTTTGCAACTTGGCGAATATTATTACCATAATCGAATGTCACTGCTCCTCTATCCATCATGTCAACCATCGCTTTAACATGTATGGTCATCGATGCCTTTGAGCGTTTAACGTATTCTATAGGATTGCTATTTCGGAACGTCACTGCTTCTTGTAATGACATACGAGAGGGGATGTAACCGTTTAATGGATCATGGGCAGATGTTTGATCGGTTAGCACATCAGGAATAAAGCCTCGAGCAATCATTTCTGGTAAAATATCGGATGCATTTCCTACAAGACCAATTGAAAGGGCTTTTCCTTCCCGCTTTGCTTCTTCTGCTAATCGAATCGCCTCGTTTAATGAATGCGCTTTCATATCTGTGTATTTTGTTTCGATACGTCGGTCAATGCGGGACTCGTCGACATCAATACCGATACAAACTCCACCATTCATCGTAACTGCGAGTGGCTGTGCACCTCCCATACCGCCAAGACCTGCAGTAACCGTAATAGTATGCTTTAAAGATCCGCTAAAATGTTGTTTTGCTAACTCTGCAAAGGTTTCATACGTACCTTGAACAATCCCTTGGGAACCGATGTAAATCCAACTACCTGCTGTCATTTGGCCGTACATCATGAGTCCTTTTTTATCAAGTTCGTGGAAATGTTCCCATGTTGCATAAGCTGGAACTAAGTTAGAGTTTGCTATAAGAATACGGGGGGCATCTGCATGAGATTTAAAAACAGCAACTGGCTTTCCTGATTGTACAAGCAATGTTTCGTCATTTTCTAGTTCTATTAACGAGCGAACAATGGCATCAAATGCATCCCAATTACGTGCTGCTTTTCCGATTCCACCGTATACGACTAAATCATCGGGATGTTCTGCAACTTCTGCGTCTAAATTATTCATCAGCATACGAAGTGCTGCTTCTTGAAGCCAACCCTTAGTATTCAATTTTGTCCCTCTATATTGGATAACTTTTTCACTTGCTTTTCCCATATATAACCCTCCTCTATTCTTATTTTAATTCTATCGGAATTTTCCGATATTTTAAGTGTTTTTGAGAAAAAAGTAAAAATTTCTCATCTGCTAATAGACTGTTATATTAGTGTATCGAAACTAAATTTTCTGACATTATGTAACTCTTCTTTGGTGAAACCGTCTGTTTATATATAGACAAGGGGGTAAGTAAAAATGAAGAAGGTGCTTTTCTATTTTCTACTTCTCAGCTATTTTGGTTTACTTGTGGGTTGTAGTGCAATTGAAGAAAAATCGAGTGTTTCTGAAATGGACAGCGTAAATGATTCTGTTAGCTATGCTAAAAAAGAGGAAAGTCCTGCGACGGGAACTGTGGAACGTAATGCAGAAACTCCTTCTGAGGAGAATGATCAACGGATGATTATTCATAATGCTATCATCCGAACTAATGTAAAAGAACTTGCAAAAGCACAAAGCAATATAGAGCAGAAGGTGAAGCAATATGGTGGTTATATTGTCGAGTCGAATGTATACAGGGAAGACGATCAGACGAGTAGCGGCAGTATGATTGTGCGGATTCCAGAAAAGCATTTTGAAACCTTTTTGACTGATGTAGAAGGGGTAGCGTCAAAAGTGTTAGAACGTAATGTTACCGGTCAAGATGTTACGGAGCAATATGTGGATTTAACGTCCCGGCTAAAATCAAAACGAGTAGTCGAGGATCGCTTGCTCACGTTTATGGAGAGAGCAGAGAAAACGGAAGATTTATTGAAAATTTCTTCTGACTTAGCGAAGGTACAAGAAGAGATTGAAGTGATTGTGGGTAAGATGAAATATCTTGAAAATCAGTCTTCTTTTTCAACGATAGAACTGACGATGATTGAAAATCGAGTGATTATTCCCGGAATAGAAAATAATGATTTAAATACTTGGGAAAAGACGAAGAAACAGTTGGTTACAAGTACGAATGTGTTACTTGCTACTGGATCTGCTATTGTGGTATTTTTCATCGGTAATTTACCAGTCTTCCTAATACTAGCTGTGATTGCGTTTGCTATGTATTGGATTATTAAAAGAAGGCGAATTGAACAGAAAAAGTAGAAACTTGCAAAAAGCCAACTTCAGCAGAAGTTGGCTTTTCGCCACTCGGATATTGTTTTATTACTATTTGGTGCCACCTTGAGGGACTACAGTGCGGTTTACTACCCAATTACATTGATAGTGCTTGAGGCGGACCAATGTTATCCCTGTATTGTTCACTAAAATTTGAAATGTAACTGGATACGCCCCATTTAATATATGATCGGTTCCTCCAATATTTACAGCTTTAATTCCTTCCATAATTGTACTGAAAGGATTCGCAAAGCTACCATCCCTCCCCACGGCGCCTGCTCGAACGTAGATATCATTTGGATCAATCATTTGGTCAATTGCCAAATCGAGTGCAGCTTGGACACTTGCCATACTTGGACGGACATCGTGTTATTCGTATTGAGAAAGTTGTCTCTTTCTCTATTCATACTATGAAAAAAGAAAGATTATGAATAGGTTAACTAATCTACTACCTCTATTAAACTTTGCTTTTCATCTATTCATGCTCATTTTTGGAGTTTCGCTTTCTGAAAATCAACCAAGCAATTAGGAAGAGAAGAAATGCAACACCTTCCATTGATAGAATATACCAAGGATACGGCCCTAAGAAATCTAGGAGACTACCATTAATAGGCTTCACCCTTAAAAACATATAATTTCCATGAACAAGAATATTAATAGCAAAAATGAAAGGAAACAACACGTTTAAGATAATCATTGTTTGAATTATCCCTTTAAAAGTAGGTCGATAGCCCTTTACCCATAGAAGATAAAAAGCTGTTAATATAATGCCGTTATGCACATAAAAGAATTGAATGAATTTGAAATCAGGAAAGTTTACTACTATAGAGGGGGTTAATACTGCTTGAAGAGCTCCGCCCATGCCAGCGAAAAAGATAAAGTCATACAGTCGTTTATTCCCAGTCCATAAGAGGAAACACGAACACCATAAACTAAAGCTACACAGGTGAAGGGGCAATGATTCACTTAAACTCCATATTCCTTCTCGTGCTAATACAAAATGGTAGGCAATCTCCATTGCAAATAATGAAAGAGCAAAAATACGTTCAAAGAGAAGTGTATGGTTAAATGGACGAGCCAATACATTTTTTAGCATAAACAAGAGTAATAAACAAATGAACAGAACAGAAATTGCGATTATATGTTCGAGCGAAAACAAGGCGAATGTCTTCAATTCGTTTTCATTCAAATCCTATCCCTCATTTCGTTTTCGAGCCCTATTTGTGAATGTATACATTGGTACTAGTGGGGATTATAGAAGAGAGTTCTAGTACGTCTTTGTTATGCATTCTAATGCAACCATGGGAAACTTCTTTCCCGATGGAAGATGGATTATTCGTACCGTGAATACCATAATGTGCTTTAGAAAGACCCATCCATAAGTCACCAAAAGGTCCGCCTGGCTTCAGTTCCTTATTAACAATAATGTAATTTCCTGTGGGTGTAGGTGTCAATATTTTTCCGACTGCAATCGGATATTTCTTTACTAATATGCTAGCATTATAAAGCTTTAATTGGCGTTTTCGTACTGATACATCAATCCAAAGAGTCATAATGTCATCTCCTAAAAAGTCTCTTACTTTATATATATGGCAGAGTGTCAGTTCGTGACAGTAATAGGTGCTTGCGTTTTCTTATAAAAAAGTTCCAAGTTAATGTATTGGACAATCAGCCATCATCATATTCTTTATTAATCAACTAAAGGAGTGAATGAATGGCAAAACAGAAATGTAAAAAATGCTCTAAAACGGGTGCTGGTACTTGTAAATGTAAGTAAAGTGGATATGTAATTCCATATCCATATTAACTTTGTTTCAACAAGAAAATTAGTTCAGTAAACAAGCCGTTCTCTTAAACTAGAGAATGGCTTGTTTGAATTAATGAACCTATAGTAGAGATAACTATAGCAAGAGCAAGGAATTGTAAAGGGATATTAAGTTTTTGTATAGTTTATTCTTATACACCACAATTTCATTGTGAAAGTAGAGAACCTCTTATATTATTAAATAGATAAAAAGCTTGGTATTTATATCCACGGAAGAGGGAGGTTCTATTTTGGAAGAAGCCACATCAGGTAGCCTGTTTCGCAATCGAGTTTTTCAAGCAATTATTGTATCTGGAATGTTTTTACAAATTGGTATATGGGTACGAAATTTTGCAGTTTTGTTATTTGTGATGGAACAGACAAATGGAGACCCATTTGCAGTTTCCATGATATCGGTAGCAGAATTTGCTCCAATATTCATCTTTTCATTTATAGGTGGGACGTTTGCAGATCGTTGGCGTCCAAAAAGAACGATGGTTTGGTGCGATATATTAAGTGCAATTTCGGTTTTTGCAGTGCTTGCTACGCTCTTTTTAGGGACTTGGCAAGTCGTATTTTTTGCAACATTAATATCTGCGATTTTATCTCAATTTTCGCAGCCCTCAGGTATGAAGTTATTTAAAATGCATATGCCTATGGATCAAATCCAAGCAGGTATGTCTGTTTATCAAACTGTTTTTGCGATCTTTATGGTACTCGGACCTATTTTAGGTACATTCGCTTTTCAATCATTTGGTATCCATATTTCTATTGCGATTACAGGAGCAGCTTTTCTACTATCGGCAGTAGCGCTTGCTTTTTTACCTAGTGATCAAAAAATAGAGGAAGAGAGTCCAATAACTTCCATATGGGAAGAAATGAAAAGCGGAGTTAGCTATGTATTAGAGAAAACAGAGTTGAAGTTACTAGGTTTTGCTTTTTTAGCAGCTGGACTCGGTTTAGGATTTATTCAGCCACTTTCTATTTTTCTTGTGACAGAACAACTAGGATTACCAAAAGAAAATCTTCAGTGGTTACTTATGACGAACGGAATTGGGATGATTTTAGGCGGGGCAGTCGTGATGACACTTTTTAAGGGAGTGGCTCCTCAAAGATTGCTAGTATTTGGTATGCTTGTAAATAGTGTTGGACTTGCAGTTATGGGTTTATCTACCAATTTATGGATTACGCTTACCGCGGAATTCTTTAACGGGTTGATGCTACCATTTATACAGATTGGTATTAACACAATGATTTTACAACGAACAGAAAGTACTTTTATCGGCCGAGTGAATGGTATTTTAATGCCTTTGTTTACAGGATCCATGGTATTGACAATGAGTCTAGCAGGAATTTTGAAAGAGCAATTCTCTCTAACAGTTATTTTTGAATGTGCAGCAGTGTTATTCTTTGTAGGAATGTTGTTTATCATGCCTTTATACAACCAAAAAGTTACAACAAATCCTGAGGAACTTGCTACTGGGAATTAACAACAGTTTGTTCAGTTATATCGTCCAATAATAAAGTAAAACGAACATCTCTCGAATATTTCGAGGGGTGTTTTCTTTTTGGAAAAAATTATGGTGTAAGTCTTAGAGGAGTACTGGTCGAGGAACGTTGAACTAGGTAGAATAGTGAAAACAAAATGAGCTGATGGTTAAAAGTATTATGTATCATAAACTTTATTTTTTCATACTATGTATAAAATAGAGCCCTGAATGGAGGGAATAGATGGATATTTTAAGTAAGGTGAAGAGCTACCGCGAAGAAGAAAATCAATTGAAGTGGGAAGGCACGTTCGAGGAATTTTTAGATATGTTGAAAGAAAGACCAGAAATTGCCCAAACTGCTCATTCACGTGTTTATAGCATGATAAAAAGCTCAGGTTTAACAGAAAGAGACGGGCAAAGAATGTATCATTTTTTTGGTAAAGAAATCTTTGGGCTTGAAACGGCGCTTGAACGACTTGTGGAAGAATATTTTCATCCCGCTGCCAAGAGACTAGATGTTCGTAAGCGAATTCTTTTACTTATGGGACCTGTTAGCGGAGGAAAATCCTCCATTGTGACATTGTTAAAACGTGGACTTGAACAGTACTCAAGAACAGATGAAGGTGCTGTCTATGCGATCAAAGGTTGCCCGATGCATGAAGATCCCCTGCATCTAATTCCACAACATTTGCGTGAAGATTTTGCAGAAGAGTTTGGAATTCGGATTGAAGGTAGCTTATCTCCACTCAATACAATGCGACTGGAAAAGGAATATGATGGACGTATCGAAAATGTTTTGATTGAACGAATCTTTTTCTCAGAAGATAAGCGGGTAGGAATCGGAACTTTTACACCATCTGACCCAAAATCGCAAGATATTGCGGATTTGACTGGAAGTATCGATTTCTCGACGATTGCAGAGTTTGGGTCGGAATCTGATCCAAGGGCATATCGTTTTGATGGAGAACTAAATAAAGCAAACCGTGGAATCATGGAATTTCAAGAAATGTTGAAACTGGATGAAAAGTTTTTGTGGCATTTATTATCTTTGACACAGGAAGGTAATTTCAAAGCAGGAAGATTCGCATTAATAAGTGCAGATGAGTTGATCGTAGCGCATACAAACGAAACGGAATATCGTTCTTTTATTTCCAATAAAAAGAATGAAGCACTTCACTCTAGAATTATCGTTATGCCGATTCCGTATAATTTAAAAGTAAGTCAAGAAGAACGAATTTATGAAAAAATGATTAAAGAAAGTGATATGACCCATGTTCATATTGCACCACATGCACTAAGAGCAGCTGCTATTTTCTCTATTCTAACAAGATTGGAAATCCCTAAAAAACAAGGCGTTGATATCGTAAAGAAGATGCGGCTATATGACGGAGAAAGTGTAGAAGGATTTAACGAAATCGATCTTGAGGAATTAAAGAAAGAATCGTTAAACGAAGGCATGAACGGGATAGATCCCCGTTATGTAATCAATAGAATCTCGTCCGCAATCATTCGAAAAGAAATCCCTTCGATTAATGCATTAGATGTGTTGCGAGCATTAAAAGAAGGACTGGATCAGCATGCATCTATTTCACAAGACGATCGAGAGAAATACATGAACTACATTGCAATCGCTCGAAAAGAGTACGATGAAATTGCGAAAAAAGAAGTGCAAAAAGCGTTTGTGTATTCGTATGAAGAGTCGGCTATTACATTAATGAATAATTATCTCGACAACGTAGAAGCATTTTGTAATAAAAACAAAATGAGAGATCCGCTAACGGGAGAAGAAATGAATCCGGATGAAAAGCTAATGCGTTCGATAGAAGAACAAATTGGTATTTCAGAAAATGCGAAAAAAGCATTTAGAGAAGAAATTTTAATCCGACTTTCTGCTTATGCGCGAAAAGGAAAACGATTTGAATATAACTCTCATGAACGTTTACGGGAAGCAATTCAAAAGAAACTGTTTGCGGATTTAAAAGATGTCGTAAAAATCACTACATCTTCTCAAACGCCAGATGAAAACCATCTGAAGAAAGTCAATGAAGTCATTGCAAGACTAGTAGATGAACATGGGTATAATACTACTTCAGCAAATGAATTATTACGTTACGTTGGTAGTCTGCTAAATAGATAAATATAAAAAAACAAGACTGATGGTAGCTATTAGTCTTGTTTTTTTATACACATTGGCAATAACTTTGGCGCTCTGGCATAAGATAAAAAATAGGTAGGTGTTGATGAGAGTGAGTGAAAAAGAAGAAAAACAATTTGTTATCTCCCAGGAAAACTGGTCTCTCCATCGAAAAGGATACCAAGATCAAAAGCGGCACATGGATAAAGTAAAAGAAGCCATTAAGGATAATTTGCCAGATTTAATAAGTGAAGAAAGTATTATTATGTCAAATGGACGAGATGTTATTAAAATACCTATCCGCTCTTTGGACGAATATAAAATTCGTTACAACTATGACAAAACAAAGCATGTTGGCCAAGGAGACGGGGACAGCCAAGTAGGGGATGTAATTGCCAAAGGATCGGGTGAAGGGGAAGCCGGTCAAGGGAAAGGAAAACAAGCTGGCGATCAGGCAGGAAAAGATTATTATGAAGCAGAAGTGACTATCGAAGAATTAGAAAGTGCTTTATTTAAAGAGATGGAGCTACCTAATTTACAACAAAAAGAACAAATGGATATCGTCACTGATAAAGTGGAATTTAAAGACATTCGGAAAAAAGGACTTATGGGGAACATTGATAAGAAACGGACGATTATTACGGCTATAAAACGTAACGCGATGAAAGGAAAAGCGGAAATATCCCCAATTCATAACGATGACTTACGTTTTAAAACTTGGGATGAAGTGACCAAACCGGAATCCAAGGCAGTTGTCCTTGCGATGATGGATACGAGTGGTTCCATGGGTGCTTTTGAAAAATACTGCGCTAGAAGTTTCTTTTTCTGGATGGCCAGATTTTTACGAACTAAATATGAAACAGTAGAAATCGAGTTCATTGCCCACCATACAGAAGCAAAAGTAGTGTCAGAAGAAGCATTCTTTTCCAAAGGGGAAAGTGGAGGAACTATTTGTTCATCTGCGTATCTAAAGGCATTAGAACTTATACATCTAAAGTATAATCCTGCTCGTTTTAATATTTATCCGGTCCATTTCTCCGACGGTGAAAATATGACAAGTGATAACGAGAAATGCATTAAACTGGTCAATGAATTAATGGATATTTCCAGCATGTTCGGCTACGGTGAGGTAAATGCACATAGTAGATACTCTACACTGATGAATACGTATAAGAAAATTGAAAATCCAAAATTTCGCCATTATGTCCTAAAGGAAAATCGTGATGTTTATCAAGCGCTTAAGAGTTTATTTCGTAAATACGAAGCATCACTTTGAAACGGAAGGGGGGTTATTAAGTGGATACAAAGCTTCATCATGCAATTGCCGAGATAACAGAAATAGCATCCGGTTTTGGACTAGATTATTTTCCAATGCGTTATGAAATCTGCCCTGCTGATATTATTTATACATTTGGTGCATATGGAATGCCAACACGTTTTACGCATTGGAGTTTTGGTAAGCAATTTCACAAAATGAAAATACAGTATGACTTTGGATTGAGCCAAATATACGAGCTCGTTATTAATTCCAATCCTTGTTATGCATTTTTACTCGATACCAATAGCCTTATCCAAAATAAACTAATCATTGCACACGTACTTGCACATTGCGATTTCTTTAAAAATAATGTTCGTTTTTCCAATACACGACGAGATATGCTAGAAAGCATGACAGCAACCGCTGAACGGATAGCAGATTATGAAATGATCTATGGCAAAGAAGAAGTAGAAAGCTTTTTAGACGCCATACTCGCGATTCAGGAACATATCGATCCTTCTCTCATCCGACCTAAACTGCCTGATTATAACTTGGATGAGGAAGAAGAAGAGGTTGTAAGGAAAACACCTTACGATGATTTATGGAACATGGATCGACCGGCTAGTGCTAAGCACATAACGATTCCAAAGAGAAAAAAGTTCCCTCCTAATCCCGAAAAAGATTTACTGCTATTCATACAAGAATATAGCCGGGAATTAGAAGAATGGCAAAGAGATATTTTAACGATGATGCGAGAAGAAATGCTTTACTTTTGGCCACAACTAGAAACCAAAATTATGAACGAAGGTTGGGCATCCTACTGGCATCAACGGATTCTAAGAGAAATGGATTTAACGACAGATGAGACAATTGAATTTGCAAAACTAAATGCAAATGTTGTCCAGCCTTCTCCAACGAGTATTAATCCATACTATTTAGGATTAAAAATCTTCGAGGATATTGAAAATAGGTATGATAACCCGACAGAAGAAATGAAACGGTTAGGGATAAAGCCTAACACAGGAAGGGAAAAAATATTCGAAGTACGGGAAATTGAATCAGATATTTCATTTATTCGAAACTATTTAACAAAAGAACTGGTGAAGCAAGAGGATCTCTATTTGTTTGAAAAAAAGAAAGGGAACTATGAAGTTACTGACAAAGACCATGAGAATGTTAGGGATCAACTAGTGTCGATGCGAACGAATGGAAGTTTTCCTTATATCGTAGTGGAAGATGGTGACTACGCTAGGAATGGAGAGCTGTATTTAAAGCATGGGTATGAGGGAACAGAACTGGATCCTCATTATTTAGAAAATGTACTTCCTTATATTTATCAGCTATGGGGAAGAAATGTGCATATGGAAACAGTAGTGGACGAAAAGCCAACTGTTTATGCATATGATGGGAAGAAAGTATCCCGTAAAGTCGTCTAACTGAATACACCAAAAACGAGATTCCAAATTATTGGGATCTCGTTTATTTAATGGTTGCTCAGAGACATTTTATAGAGATAAAGCGTCTTAGCAAGTTGAAAAAAATGTCCGCAATGATTTTCGCTACAGGGCGGACGCTTTCCGTGGGGTGAGCGATGAACCTTCACCGACGCTACGCGTGCGCTGTGAAGTTTCATCTGTCTCACTTCATCCCACTGGAGTCGCCGCCCTTCCGCTCTAATCCATCAAAATTTATTGCCAATTTTCTATAAATTGAACAAATCCACTACTCAAAAGTTATGATAACTATTAGGAAAGTGCTATTTTCAAATAAATGGTGCATTTACTAGGGTAAAGTTTGCTTTATCGAACTTTTTGGAGTGGCATCTAGTATTCATCTTCGTCTTACTCCAAGTAAACTTGTTATCATAAGAATTGATTGCTTTCACTAGCAATTTGGTTGCTCTCGTGCTGATTTGATTGCTTTCCGAGTAGAACTGGTTGCTTTCAATTTCAATTAGTTGCCTTAAGCCATTTACTGGATACAAACATTCCATAAACTGTATAAAATCCTGTTTTTATCGAGTTGTTATGGAGTAAGCAAGCAATTTCCATTGATTTTCGCTGCAGGCGGCGACTCCTGCCGGATAAGTGAGCAAAATGAGACTTCACAACGTACGCGTAGCGGCGGTGAAGGCTCATCGCTTACCCGGCGGAAAGCGTCCGACTGCTGCGAAAATCATAGCGGTCACCTTACGACGCAGTTTTTCTATACAACGCACCTATGCGCGCTGACCACAGAGTTGTTTTCCTAGTCGATTTAGTTGCTGTCCCAGTACAATTGAATGCTCTAAGACATTTTATGCCAAAGTATTAGCTTTTTAGCTTATCGTTTAAAATATTATCTTCTAAGACAGAAAACTTATCTCCATATACTTTCGTTATATGGACTTCTCCCCATGCGCATAACGCATCCAAAATGCTTCCTAAACTTAAACCATACTCACTCAATTCGTATTCTACTTTTGGTGGTACTTGGTTGTAAGCAATTCGGTTAATAACCCCATCTGCTTCTAATTCTCTTAACTGCTGTGTCAGCATTTTTTGTGTGATATCGGGCATAAGACGCTTCAATTCACTAGTTCGTTTTTTTCCATGGGTTAAATGACACAGAATGACACATTTCCACTTGCCACCGATTACTTCTAATGTTGCCTCAACTGATATATTATATTTCTTTTTTGTCATTTTTCTTCTCCTTTTCAATAGGAACTAAAAAGTACCTATATAACTTTTGGGTTCCTATATAACTTAAAAGTGCGTACTTTTCTTTTGGACCCTTATAAATCATAATAACATTTGCTGGTGGATTTACACAATGTTTGCTCACACAGCACTAAAAAAGAAGGGAAGAGAAAAAATGAAGCTAGAAAAAAAACGAAGTATGTTTGCACTACTTGCATTAGCTGTAAGTGCATTTGCCATTGGAACGACTGAATTTGTTAGTGTGGGACTTTTACCGTTAATTTCTCAGGATTTAAATATATCGATTACAACAGCGGGACTTACTGTTTCGCTATATGCATTAGGGGTAATGTTTGGAGCACCAATTTTAACATCACTTACATCCAGAATGCCGCGTAAAACATTACTGTTATGGATAATGGTAGTCTTTATCATAGGGAACGGCATTGCTGCAAGTGCAACAAGTGTGACGGTTTTACTAGTTGCCCGTGTCATTTCCGCATTTTCACATGGGGTATTTATGTCAATTGGATCGACTATTGCCGCTGACTTAGTACCAGAAGATCGCAGAGCGAGCGCGATTTCCATTATGTTTACAGGGCTAACTGTTGCTACAATTACAGGCGTTCCATTTGGTACATTTATAGGTCAGCAGTTTGGTTGGCGATTCGCTTTTGTGGCGATTGTTTTGATAGGGATTATTGGATTTGTCGCTAATAGTATACTTGTGCCATCGGATTTAAGGAAAGGTAATCCAACCACAATTCGAGATCAAGTGAAACTGGTGACGAATAGTCGGATACTATTAGTTTTATGCATTACAGCGCTTGGTTATGGAGGAACATTTGTCGTATTCACCTACTTATCCCCGTTGCTGCAGTCGATAACTGGATTTAAGCAAAGTTCAATTGCAATTATTCTACTTATTTATGGGGTTGCGATTGCAATCGGTAATATGATAGGTGGAAAGCTATCAAATAAAAACCCGATTAGTTCTCTATTCTATATGTTTATCGCACAAGCGATCGTGTTACTCATTTTAGCATTGACAGCACCATTTAAAGTTGCTGGGTTCATAACAATTATCCTCATGGGCTTGTTTGCATTTATGAACGTCCCTGGTCTTCAAGTGTATGTAGTCATGTTAGCGGAGCGTTTTGTTCCAAGTGCAGTTGATGTTGCCTCTGCTATGAATATTGCAGCATTTAATGCGGGAATTGCAATTGGTGCGTATTTAGGTGGAATGGTAGCACAATCTATTGGGCTTATTCATACTACTTGGATTGGAGCAGTAATGGTTTTGCTTGCGGTACTATTAACGGGAATTAGTCGAATGCTGGATAGAAAAGATAAACAAAAACTAAGGTTGGAGGAATGATTAATGATGAAAAATTTACAATCTATAACAACGTTGAATAATAATGTGGAAATGCCTTTGTTAGGGTTAGGTGTATTTCAAGTGGAAGAGGGACAAGAACTTATAGATGCTGTAAAAACGGCGATTTTATATGGTTATAGAAGTATAGATACAGCAGCTATTTACGGCAATGAAGTTGGAGTGGGGCAGGGCATACGTGAAGCAATAGAAACAACAGACATTGAGAGAGAGGACCTTTTTATTACTTCAAAAGTTTGGAATTCAGAGCTAGGATATGAATCAACGATCGCCGCTTATGAAGAAAGCATAACCAAGCTAGGATTAGATTATTTAGATTTGTATCTCATTCACTGGCCAGTTGCAGGTAAATATAAAGAGGCATGGCGAGCATTAGAAACGCTGTATAAAGAAGGGCGAGTAAAAGCAATTGGTGTAAGTAATTTTCAAATACATCACCTACAAGATTTGATCAAAGATGCGGAAATAAAACCAATGATAAACCAAGTGGAATCTCATCCACGTTTAACTCAAATAGAGCTCAAATCATTCTGTAAGGAAAATAATATTCAAGTAGAAGCATGGGCTCCACTTATGCAAGGACAATTGCTAGACAATGAAGCGCTTCAAGAAATTGCAATCAAATATGGGAAATCAGTAGCTCAAATCATTTTACGCTGGCATTAACAAAGTGGTGTTATAACAATTCCGAAATCGACGAAAGCACATCGAATTGTAGAAAACGCAGACGTGTTTGATTTCGAATTAACAAAAGAAGATATAGAGTATATCGACAGTTTGAATGAGGATCACCGAGTAGGACCAGACCCAGATAACTTTGTTTTTTAAACCGTCCCTGTGATGCAAACAATTCGGATACAATTCCGAATTGTTTCAATTACAGGGACATATTTGTGTTGAATTGACACTTACCTACTAGTAAGTTAATATTTGTCTATGGAAAATAGAAAATCACAGATCATTGAAATTGCGCTTAGAAATATTCGGGAAAAAGGTTATTTATCTTTTAGTTACGATGATTTAGCAAAAGAAATTGGTGTAACGAAAGCGAGCATTCATTACCATTTCGAGAAAAAGGAGGACTTAGGTCTTGCGATTTGCGCAAGGATAAAAAAAGGATTAGACCATTCCTATATAGAAATAGCTAATACAAAAATAAATATAGAAGATAAGATATGGGAATTTATTTCTAGTAGAGCTGAACAAATAAGTCCAAACGAAATTTGTCCGATCTCTTCAATGCAAACAGACTATAACTTTTTGCCAGTGACTATGCAAGCGAGTGTACAACAATTGAGCCACTTAGAAATTGAATATGTGATAAAATTATTAGAAGAAAGTAGCCTTCAAGTAACACAGGATACAAAAGGACTTGCAGCACTACTCATTTCAAGTGTAAAAGGTGCACTCCAATATAATCGAATATTGGGAGAAAACTTATATATAACTGTAATTGCTCAATTAAAACTGCTTATAAATGGAAATATTAAAAAGAGATAATGAGGAGGATATGAATGAAACGTCGAGTGGTTGTAACAGGATATGGAGTCGTTTCTCCACTAGGAAACGATATAGATACATTATGGAAAAATATTAAAGAAGGTAAATCCGGTATCAAAAAAATTGAATCCGATGAATTTAAAGAAATTAACACACAAATTGCTGGGATTATTCACGACTTTCCAGCGGAAGAATACTTAGATAAGAAGGAATTAGGAAAATACGATTTGTATACGCAATACGCCTATGCAGCAACAAAACAAGCGTTAGCTCAATCGAAATTAGACTTAGATACAGTAAATAAAGAACGAATAGGTGTTTATGTTGGCTCGGGAATTGGGGGCATTAACACGACCCTTGAGAATCATCAATTGCTACTAGAGAAAGGGGCAAGAAGAGTATCTCCATTTATGGTCCCGATGATGATTAGTAATATGGCAACTGGGATTATTGCGATTAAATATGGTTTTAAAGGTCCAAGTTTTTCACCAGTCTCTGCTTGTGCAACATCGAATCATGCAATAGGAGAAGCCTATGTAAATATTTTACATGGTTATTCGGACGTAATCGTGGCAGGTGGAGCAGAGGCATCTATAAATCCATTATCCTTTGCTGCCTTTTCTAGAATGCGAGCGATGTCTACGTTAAATGATGCTCCTGAAAAAGCTAGTCGTCCTTTCGATAAGAATCGTGATGGATTTGTTATGTCGGAAGGAGCAGGCATCTTAGTTCTGGAAGAATATGAACATGCTAAAAAGCGTGGAGCAACCATATTAGGTGAAATTGTAGGATACGGTTCAACAACAGATGCATTCCATATTACATCACCAGATTTCGACGGCGCAGCAAGAGCGATGAAGTTAGCTATAGAAATGGCGCAAATTGATCCTACGAAAATTGATTATATTAATGCACACGGAACAAGTACTCCTGAAGGTGATAAATCAGAAACAAAAGCGATTAAAGCTGTTTTTGGCGATCATGCGTATGATTTGAAAGTAAGTTCTACAAAATCAATGACTGGTCATTTATTTGGTGCAGCAGGTGGAATTGAGGCAATTATCACACTTAAAAGTATGTTAGAAAATATTGCACCAGCTACCATCAATTATGAAACCCCGGACGAAGAGTGTGACTTGAATTACGTTCCAAACGAAGCTGTGGAAACAGAAATAAACTATGCGCTTTCAAATGGTTTCGGCTTTGGTGGGCATAACGCTGTGCTAGCCTTCAAGAAAATTGTTGATTAAAAATGGTTGAATGAGAACAATCACCCTATGAACACGAAAAAACAAAAAAGAAGCTTTTTGCACTAGCAAAAGCTTCTTTTCCGTGACTATGATGTTATGAACCAACAAAGTTTCCGCCATCGACATGAATCGTTTGTCCTGTCATATAACTAGAATCAGCAGAAGCTAAAAGTACATAGGCAGGTGCAAGTTCAGCAGGTTGACCACGTCTACCAATAGGCGTATCAGCGCCATGTTGCTGCACTTGCTTCTTATCGAAAGTGGCAGGGATAAGCGGGGTCCAAATGGGACCAGGTGCCACAGCGTTTACGCGTATTCCTTTCTCTATTAAATGCAGTGCAAGGGAGCGAGTAAATGCAGTAATTGCCCCTTTTGTTGCGGAATAGTCGATAAGTTCTGGTGATCCATTGTATGCCGTTATGGAAGAAGTATTTATAATCGTATCTCCCTTCGCCATATGAGGTAACGCAGCCTGTGTCAGATAAAACATTGAATAGATATTCGTTGAAAATGTTTCTTGTAACTGATCAGGTGTAATTTTCAAAAAGTCATTTGTAGGAAATTGTTTTCCGGCATTGTTCACTAATATATTAAGTTGGCCAAATTGTTGAATTACTTCATCCACCGTGTTTTGGCAATTTTCATCATCGCTTAAATCTGTTTTAATTTTCATCGCTTTGACTCCGTATTCTTCGATTGCTTTAATTGTATCTTCAGCATCTTGTTGTTCATTTTCATCCAAGTATACAATGGCAACATTCGCACCCTCTTTGGCAAAAGCTACGGAAACTGCTCTTCCAATTCCGCTGTCACCGCCTGTAATAAGTGCTACTTTACCGTTCAGTTTCCCAGAGCCTCTATAATTTGAATCATCATAAATTGGTTGGGGAGTCATTTCTGTCTCCGTTCCAGGTTGTTGGTTTTGAGTTTGACCAGAAACCTCTTGATCGATTTTTGCATATTTATCTGTTGTCATGGAAATCCTCCTTTTAAGTGGTAATTTTATTATTCCCTCCTTAGAAAAAAACAAACTTCCGAAAGTGATTATCGGAATTATAAGTTTCGTTTTTCTTATACCCAAAAAGGGTATATATCCATCTGATATACATAAATGAAAGAAGGATACTTAAATGAAACCAATCATTGGAATAACGGCAGAAGTGAAAGACGATGGCAACTATTTTATGCCTCCCGTCTATGGACAAGCAATTATACAAGCTGGAGGGATTCCAGTATTAATACCGCTTTTACCAGAAGAAGATACAGACGAACTAGCAAAACAAATCGATGGCCTTTTTGTTACAGGAGGAGAAGATATCGATCCATCTTATTACAATGCTGAACCACATATTCATCTAGGTAGAATCACACCTCATTTGGATCAAATGGAGTTTGCTCTTGTACAGAAAATGCTCGAATTAGACAAACCATATATAGGTATTTGTCGAGGACTTCATATGTTAAATGTCGTTACAGGAGGAACGCTTTATCAATCTATTCACTCTCAGCGGAAAGAAGCCGTAATGCAGCATTTACAAAAGGCGATTCGTACACATAGATCCCACCCAGTAAAAGTAGAAAAAGACAGTCATCTATATGAATTATTACAAGAAGATGAATTTAAAGTAAACTCATTTCACCATCAAGCCGTGAATAAAGTAGGAGAAAATTTGCGGGTTGTTGCGAGAGCTACCGATGGAATAATCGAATGTGTAGAAAGTACAAAGCATACTTTTGCATTTGGTTTTCAATGGCATCCAGAGGAATTCGCAGTAGACGGTGACGACGCTTCAAAACGTGTATTTAAAGCCTATATACATGCTGCTTTAAAGCGAAAAAATATATAAACACAGTACAATTTTCGATTGTAAGAGTTCAAGATTTGTTGTAGATTGAACGTATTGCAATTATTCAAAAAATGGACTGGGGTCAATAAAATGAGTGAACCAAAATTACTGCTCGAAGCATTTAAGGAAACTAATTATCAAGTATCAGGACACGGAAAGAGAGATATACAAGTCTTGAAGAATGCCTTGCAAAAGGTGGATGACAAGCAGGAAGGTGATATTTACGGTAATGGTAGTCTTATCGAAGAATTTCAAACAAAGATGGCTAAATATCTTGGGAAAGAAAAAGCAGTTTTCTTCCCAAGTGGAACAATGGCCCAACAAATTGCATTACGTATATGGTGTGATGAGAAAGGTTTGAAAAAGGTCGCATATCATCCACTTTGCCATTTAGAAATACATGAGGAAGATGGGCTAAAGGAATTGCATCATATCCAGTCTGTTTTGTTAGCAGACAAAGATAGATTAATAGAGTTAGCAGATGTATTGAATATGTATGAAGAGGTTGCTTGTATATTACTTGAATTGCCTCAGCGGGAGATTGGCGGTCAATTGCCTGATTATGAAACAATAGAAAAAATTTCTACGTATTGCCGCGACAAAGGAATTAGACTACATTTGGATGGCGCACGACTTTTTGAGATACTACCTTATTATGAAAAAACAGCTGCTGAAATTTGTAGTCTCTTTGATAGCGTATATGTATCATTTTATAAAGGCATTGGAGGAGTTGCCGGAGCTATTCTCGCAGGTGACAAAGCGTTTACCGATGAATCGAAAATATGGAAAAGACGACATGGCGGGGACTTGATCAGTTTATACCCATATATCTTAAGTGCTAATTATTATTTCGATGAAAATGAACAGAAGATGAATCAGTTTTATCAGGACGCTTTAGAACTTGCTGCCTTTTTCAATTCATGTGAGACCGTTTCAACTATCCCCTTGATACCTGTTTCTAATATGTTTCATGTCCATTTTCAAGCATCTAGAGAACAGGTAGAACCTATACTAGCAGAGTTATATGCGGAAACGAGTATCGGATTAACAGGCTATTTAAAAGAAGTAACACAAAAGTCATGTTGTTTTGAAGTGAATGTTGGTAATCAGTATGCAATTCTATCAAAAGAAAAATTGAAGCAAGTATTTCAATTACTTGATGAAAAACTAAGAAAATCTCAAGTTTAAGTTGAGCAATTGGTTACCCATGAATAAAAAATGTTCAATTGCACAAATTATTTGTCATGGAGGTGAAGATTCATGACAAAAGGTAAAAATCCGAGAAAATCTTTAGATCGTGAAGAATATGGGTTTGGATATGATGTAAGTCCAGATGATTTAGATGTAAGAGGTCAAAATAAAGAAGCAAAGACAAACAATGATAACGAAAACAAAGGTAAACCTACCAATAAGGATAATCCTTCTAGATTAAATATTTGATAAAAAAAACGGTGAGGGCAACATGCCCTCACCGTTCGGTTGTTTCTATTGGTTAACTAAAAATTTTAACAAGTTCTTGAATACCTAGAAAACCAAACATAACGAGACAACCAATTAATATAGCATTAGGAACCCACTTATTTCTCGACTCTTTTGCCACTCTTTTCGAATTCAATAGAAAAAGTAAAGAAGCTGCTAGAAACGGCATAAATAGAGAACCTAAAGCTCCGTAAAGAATAATAAGTTCAACTGGTTTACCAAAATAAAATAAAATCATCGGTGGAAAAGTAAGCCAGCATAAGTAAAAACGGTATGCAGGATCTTTGGTAGATACTTCAGCTTTAACAGCCTTTTTCTTTTTACGTACTGTTTTAACAAAGTCAGCAAAAAGATAAGGAACACCATTCCAAACACCAAGAAGGGAGGAATAGGCAGCAGACCAGAAAGCAACTAAGAACATCCATCTCATCGGAGTACCAAACTCAGCCCCTAGCATATTTGCTAATTTTACTAATCCTTCATCATCTCGAATACTAACACCGGAACCAGCTAAAAATTGGGCTCCAATGATTAGTCCTGCAAATGTGAATAGCCCAGTCAGTATATAGGCAATTTTTGCATCTGTACGCATAGCAGAAATCCACTGTTTCCCGTTCCAGCCTTTCTCTTTTAACCAATACCCATAAGAGGCCATTGTAATAGTACCTCCAACACCACCTACTAATCCAAGCATTAAGATAAAGGAACCTTGAGGTACGCGTGGAACTAAACCATATGAAAATTCACCGAAGCTTGGTAAAAACAAAGCTGCTGTACCAATGATTGTTACGAACATAACCCCTATTAACACAGTCATTACTTTTTCAAATAATAGATAACGTCCAACCCAAATTAAGATAAATCCAACAACTCCATGAATAATAGCCCATGCCCAAACTGGCATGATTGGAAACATTGCATGCATTGCCATCCCAGATGTGGATGCAGCGGCTGCTCCATATACGAATCCCCATATAATTGAATAGACTCCGAAATAACCAGTAGCCCATTTACCAAGTTGGTGCCAGCCTTCTAAAATCGTTTGGCCAGTTGCTAAGTATAATCTTCCAACCCCTTCATTTAAAAAATACTTTAGTACAGATCCAACGATAATTGCCCAAACGAACGTCATCCCAAATTGTGTCCCGATTACGAGAGAAGTTATTAAATCCGCTGTTCCAGCTCCAGTTGCTGCAACAACAATTCCAGGACCTATACTTTTTAGCTTTTCACCCAATGTTTGTGGTGGAAGTAAGTTTTGATTAATTTCCAGTGTCATATTTTATCCCCTTTTTTTATGTAAGTTCGAAAATTGTAACCTCTTACATTTTGTATTTGAGAACATTCATCCCATTTTGTACGCATAATGTACATAAGTACGTTATTTGAATCTTGTTTAATTATAACTAGTAATATTAGTTATAGCAATATAAGATTCTGATATATTTGAATAATGCGCAAAATAACTGTCGGATATTGTTCTAATTCCTCTCTATTTCTCTTACATTGTTCTAACGACATGAAAAAGGGAGTAGGTCATGTATGTTAATCGATGGGGTATTTTCGGGTGGGGGAATGAAAGGTATTGCGCTAGTAGGCGCTTTTCAAGTATTAGAAGAAAAGGGATACAAATTCAAACGGGTTGCAGGAACGAGTGCTGGTGGTATCTTAGCGTGTTTTATAGCTGCAGGATATACTGGGAAGGAAATAGAAAAAATAATGGTGGAACAAGATTTCCAAACTCTACTGGATCCGCGTAAAACAGTACTTCCCATTCCATTTATGAAATGGATGAAATTGTATTGGGGATTAGGTTTATACCAAGGGAAAGCTTTAGAAAACTGGTTTTTGGAAAAATTAGCGGTGAAAGGCGTCTATTCATTTTCTGATTTACCTTCAGGGTCTTTGAAGCTTGTTGCATCCGATTTAACGAACGGGAAAATGATGGTGCTTCCTGATGATCTCGAGCGGTACGGAGTATCTCCAGAAAGCTTTCCTGTTGCTAGGGCTCTGCGTATGAGCTGTGGCATTCCTTTTTTCTTTGAACCGGTTAAAATGAGGGTTGATTCTGGAGACACGATTATTGTGGACGGAGGGGTATTAAGCAATTTCCCAATGTGGATTTTTGATAATGGAAACAAAGAGCGTCCTATTCTTGGATTGAAGCTAAGCAGTAGCTCGGAGGAGATGCAACCTCATAAAATTAAAAATGGTTTACAATTATTTGAAGCACTTTTTTCCACGATGAAAAATGCACATGATGAAAGATATATTTCTCGTAAACTGGAGAAGAATGTTATTTTTATACCTGTTGATGAATATAGCGCCACGCAGTTTGATTTAGATAGGGAAATGAAAGCGAATCTATTAGAAAAAGGGAGGAACCGGGCTACACAATTTTTAAAAACATGGTGATTCCTATTTATTCATTAAATCCCTATGTTGTGCCGTTATACTCGTGCTGCGCTCGAGTGGGTTTCATGACTGCGGCTCTTACGGCACGACTTCATCGTCGTCTCAAAAAACTACATAATATTGGATTTAGTGTGGAGATGTGAGACTCTTGCTAAAAAGCGCAGACAATGCCCTACATCTTAGTGGTAACTAATAATTTGCGTCTAAAAGGGAACAATAAGAGTGAAAGTCATTAAAAGGAGAGATTGATTCATGGCAAAAAACGCGAAAGAAATTGCACAAAAAATATTGAAGGATAGCTTGATTGGTACGATGGCGACGATTGAACAAAACAAACCACATTCCCGTTATATGACCTTCTTTAACGATGATTTCATTCTCTACACAGCGACAAGTAAAAAGACGCACAAAGTGGAAGAAATCCAAAAAAATCCAAACACTCATATTCTTTTAGGATATGAAGGAAAAGGATTAGGCGATGCTTTCTTAGAAATAGAAGGAACTGTCGAAGAATATGATGATGAGAGTATGAAGAAAAAAGTATGGAACAATGCATTAAAAGGCTGGTTTGACGGACCTGAAGATCCCAATCTAATAATTTTAAAAATTACCCCTACACAAATCCGAGTTATGAACATAAAAGGGGAAGAACCTCAAATTGTAGAAATTTAAAAGGCCACCAAACCATGTAATGTAAGGGGCTGCCAATATAGGTTCATAAATTGAAGCAGGTGTAAATTGAGCATTATTCTACACCTGTTTTTATGCTTTAGGAAACTACCAGCCGCCGATTCTCGCCGCCGCTTACGCGTACGTTGTGATGGCTCATCTGTCTCACAGAGGAACAAAGGCTAAGAGGGCCACATTCTGTGACAACGCCTTCGTGACCAACATCCTGTTGGCCTTGGCTATAGTCACCGCCTTCCGCTGCAATAAACGAAATATGCTAGCTAATTAGCGTTTAGCTAAACAAACCAAAAAGAAATATTAGAAAGTGAACATGAACTTCACTATGTTATAAATTACTAAATAATGTATATTTTTATTATATTAATGGTCGTCTCCTATCAAGTAGGCTCTTTGATTTGAGAAATGATTGCTTCCGTACATAAATTGGTTGCTTACCTAATAGAACTAGTTGCTTTCTATGACCAGTTGGTTACTCTTATCCATTTACTGGATAAGTTTTTTTACGAGATACTACTAATGATGGATTTTCTACTTCGATACTAATAAAACTTTTGGTTTATAAAGCGAGAATCTAATTAGTCAGCAAGCTTCATTGATTTTCGCGGAAGGGCGGCGACTCCAGCGGGATGAAGTGAGACAGATGAAACTTCACAGCGCATGCGTAGCGTCGATGAAGGTTCATCGCTCCCCCCGCGGAAAGCGTCCGCCCTGTAACGAAAATCATTGCGGAAACTTTAATCAACTTGCTAAAATACAGGTAAAAATTTTACTTCAAATGACAATTCAATTTACTGTGTTTGATCTCTTCGGTCTCTATTTGAATTGTTGCATGATCTATATGGAATGTCTCTCTTAATTTGTTTATGGCTTGTTGGAGGATATGTTGGCTATTCTTTTCATCATCAATGACAATGTGACAGCTTAATGAGTCTAATCCAGAAGTAATCGTCCATATATGAAGGTCGTGGACATTAATGACACCCTCAATTTTTTCTAATTCAGCCTTTACTTTGGTTTGATCGATGGAGATTGGTGTTCCTTCCATTAAGATATGAACAGAATGCTTGATAAGCCCCCATGCACTTCTCAAAATTAATAATGCAACGAGGACGGAAATAATAGGATCAGCGATGAACCAATCAAATAATAGCATAAGAATTCCTGCTACTATCGCACCGATGGATCCTAAAGCATCTCCAAGAACGTGTAAGTAAGCACCACGTAAATTTACATTGTTCTTCACATCGCCTTTCCGCATTAAAGCCCAAGCACTCACTAGATTTGCGAACAACCCGATTGCAGCAATTAGCATCATTGCTCCGCTTGCAACTGTTTGGGGTTCGATAAAGCGACCAAATGCTTCCCAAACAATAAATCCAGCAATAATAAATAAAGTAATCCCATTAAATAATGCAGCTAATATTTCAAAGCGATAACCTCCAAATGTTTTGAGAGGTGAAGGTGCTTTTGAAGAAAACCATATGGCTACTAGGCTTAAAAGCAAAGCGCTTGCATCACTTAGCATATGTCCAGAATCGGATAATAACGCCAAGCTATTTGTGAATAAGCCTCCAAAGAACTCTAAAAACATAATTCCAGTCGTAATAAATAAAGCAATTAGTAACCCTTTTTTATTTCCTTTCCGAGACTCCTCAAAATGACTGTGAGAATGTCCGTGATGGTCGTGACCATGATGATGGTGATGACCCATATATTTTCCTCCTTATTTGCATTCAATATGTGAAATGACTTGATTCAAAATGGTAATCACATGTTCATCGTCGTAAGTGTAGTAAAAAGTATTTCCATCTCGTCTATATTTAACAAGACGTAAATTTCTTAGTAAACTTAATTGGTGCGAAACAGCCGACTGTGTCATATTCAATACTTCCGTAATATGACTTACCGAGCATTCTTCTTGAGATAGTAAATATAATATTTTAATTCGAGTTGGGTCTGCTAGTGCTTTGAAAACACGGGAAGCCTCATCTACTGTATTCGGAGCTAAGAATGCATGATTTTGTTTTTCCATTAGAGTTTCTCGCTTTCGTTAATTGTATATGAACATATGCTCATGCACATATTATACGCTCTAACTAGAAAGATGGTCAATGATATAACAGCATTCATAAGTATAAGGGGAAATAAAATATGTAATAAAACGGTATTAAATTGCACGAGCAAAAAAAGCCTCTTTTTATTGAGGCTTTTTTTGCTTGCTTTTTTTCTTTGTAGTGTTTCCTGGAAGTTCTGCAAACTCCGCAGCATATTCTTCCTGAACGTTACTTGGTTTTATTTTCTGGTTTTTAGGTGTTTGGGGAAGTGTGTCTTTGTTTTTGCTTTTACCTTGCTTATTGTCTCTACCGATGTTAATTCTCCTTTCTGTTTTTCGTTCTATACTAATATGGCACTGATCTGTTATTTTAATCATAAAAAACAAAAACACTGAGAATATATTCTCAGTGCAATTTATTTTACTTTATTAAAAAAAGAAACTAATTGTCTTGAAGTCGGAGCCTGGATTTTATATGATAGCTCACGGTCTCCATTATTTTCTATACGTGGAATAATGGATTCAATGACATTGAATTTCCAAAAAGAAGGTTTACTTTTTGTACTCTTTTCCGTTTCTGCTGTCATCATTTTTCTTTGAAAAGGATGAAGCTTTGCCATTAAAAACTTTTCTTTTATACGAATGAGTAAATATCCTTCATCCGTTTCGGGATCATATTTTTTCATAAGTGATTCACCGAGCTCAAATGTGTTCGATTTGTTTTGAACAGATGGGGAAATAACTAATATATTTCCCTTTCGAAACAGGGCGGTATTTGATACTTGTCGAAGGCCCAAATCATTAATTAAAAAATCCAGGTTTACTTGAGATGCTTCACTAGCAACTGACATATTCATACCTCCTCATCTTTTATTTACGGTCTATAATAATAGTATATCCTATTTGACGCGTAATAAATTCATTTTTAGCATATCTTCTTAAGTAATGAGAAGAAATGAAGGAAAAGTAGGAGAGATTATTTATTTTTCGGGAGAAATGTCGTTGTTTGTACTATTCTCAAGTCTTTCGATAATTTTCCTTTTACGATAAAGCATTTTACCTGCTTCACCTATATCGTTTATAGCAGATCGGTTAATGAATGCACCAAAAACAAGGCCGGCAATTGGAATCATCTGAAATAGCTTTTTCCATCCGAATTGATCGCGGTACGTGAACATAACTTCACGCCAACCTTGTAATTCGGATAATATTTCTCTCTTTGCATCTTCATCCGGTTGATCAAATAGTGATAACTGTGTAAGAATTGCTTCTTTTCCAATTATGTCAGCAGAGACAAATTGAAGGCATTTAATAATAAACAAACGCTCTTTTTTGTCATTTGGATCATAGCCATAGCAAATTGCAATATCTTGTAAAGTTTTTAATTGTAAACCTAGAAGAAGGGGGATATCGATTGTTAGTGTAAAAATACCCCCAATACCTGTGCTAGCGCCTTGAAGAGTAGCTAGTTTTTTTCTGTTTCCAGTAAGTTTATCTACAGCAACATCCATTTGGGGTATAGGTAGTTTGTTTACTTCCTCCGATGATCGTACTCCTAAATCTGGATAGTAGGAGGCTATTTTGGATGTGGAACTTAAATAGCTTCCACCTGTTTGAATGTATTGTCCAAGCTCATCTATAAGGATACCTATTTTATTTTGAATAAAAGTGGGTGTCCATTTATCCATTATTTTAAACGGCAGGCGACCAAGCTTCTCCCAAAACCATAAATCACTTTGTTCTTTCTCCCAATCTTCCACCTTTTTTAATTCTTCCAGTAACCATTCTTTAGAACCATGCACTTTTAGTTTCGCCTCTTTCTTTGTATACTCAACTTACGAATTTGCGAGTAAAAAGTTTCGAATGTGAGTTTATAACTATGCAATATGTCTAGTATCATTGACAAACTTGAGTATTAACTGATTACGTATATATATTAACCATTTGTTCAAAACTTTTTTCCTAGTTGTAGGTCTAATAGATAAGCACAATTGAAACGGGGTGAAATTTTGAGTGAAAAGCAACTGGCGAAGAAAGCGATTAAAGGTGATGCAGATGCATTTTTAGAACTAATGCATACCTATCAGGAAGCATTATATCGAACAGCGTTCTCTTATTTGAAAAACGAAGTAGATGCACTAGAAGCAGTTCAAGAAGTGACATATAGGGCTTATCGTAGTATAAAAAAAGTGAAGGAGCCTGCTTACTTTAAGACATGGCTCATCCGTATTATGATGAACTATTGTCAAGATGTTATACAAAAAAGTAAGAGGGAAGTGTTGGAGGAAAGAATACTTAGCATGCAAGGAGTATGCGAAGATTTCACTTTTTTAGAGGTTGAGGAAGCACTATTAAGTTTATCCGATTACGATAGAGAATTATTGCATTTGAAATATTTTGAGGATGTCAAAATAAAGGACATCGCGCGCTTGTGGGATACACCTGAAGGAACGATTAAAACACGACTACATAAAGCATTGCGAGCACTTCGGGCAGGATTTGAAGAGAAAGGGGAGATGAAACGTGTTTGAAGAGGAAGAAAAGAAATTAGAGCAAAGGAAGAAATCAATTGATCAAGTCGAAGTATCAAAGGAAAAGTTACATTTTGCCGTAAGAAGTGGTTTCGAGAGAGCAAAAAAAGAACAAGCGTTAAAAAGAACCAAGATCATAAAACGGAGTACATGGTCGATAGTAATTGCAGCAATCCTTCTCATCTCATTTGTCACTTCGATCTCTGTATCTCCTGTATTCGCTAGCAAGGTTGCATCTATTCCGGGGATGGATCGTATTGTTGCACTTATTCAGCAAGATAAAGGTTTGACTGCAGCTATAGAAAATGATTTTTATCAGCCAATAAATCTCTCTCAGGAAAAGAACGGTATTACGGTGACTCTAGATGGAGTAATTGCAGACAAAAAAGGAATGGTCGTTTTTTATTCTGTTCATTCGAAAGAAATGGATTTGAGCACTCTTGAATTAAAGTATCTGCAATTATCCTCAGGAATGAATCCTCGCTATCGTCTTGATCTAAGTAATTATGTTTTGAATTTGACACCAAAAGCGGGAGCGAACTTTTATAGCGGAGTGGAAACTATAGAAAGAGTGACATTTTCAAACGCTTCCTCTTGGGGGATGGGTATAAAAAATGGAGATAAGGTGGAACATTTTAATATTCCATTCAATTATAAATTAATGGATGTAGAGAATAAAAGTATTGAAGTGGATAAAGAAGTTACAATTGAAGGACAACGTATTAAACTAAAGCAGATAATCGTTAATCCAATAAGGACGATCGTTAGATTAGAGGAAGATCCTAATAATTCAAAGAAGCTTCTGGCGAGAGCATTTGATGAATTAAAGCTTGTAGATGAAATGGGTAGGACTTGGTCTGCTATGCCTGGAAATTCATTTAAAGTACTACCTAAAGGAAACTTGTGGGAAGTCCCACTTATGGAAAGTTTTTATTTCCATGATCCTAAGGAATTAACATTAACCTTTGGAAAAGTAGCGGCAATGCATAAAGATGAAGCCCATATTTTAATCGATACCGAAGCTAAAGAGTTTTTGGAACAGCCTTCAAAATCGATATTCTCTAACTTGCAAGTGAAGGATAATAAAGTCAGTTTTATAGTGCAAGTCGATAAGGAATACGATAAGAATATGGTTCACTTTAATAAATTTATAGATGCTAAAGGAAAAGAATTTTATTTAGTTCCTGAAGAGCGTACACCTGGCTCTATTAATCGTGTGAGAGGAACAGTGATGAACGATCCTGAAGTGGGGCAGAAATTCGAATTTGAATTACCCGCATTCACAACTTTTACAAATCCAATTCGCTTGGATCTCGATTTTTACCCTTCCTGGATAGAAGAAGATGTAAAGATAGAAATTAAATAATCAACAGTCAAGTGATAACTGAAAAAGAGGGATGAGAAGTAGCTTGTCACTTCACATCCCTCTTAAAGTTAATTCGGTAAGACTTTAGTCGACGTTCTACCCAAAGCACCGCTCAAGATTCAAATAATCGACATTCTAATAATAAATGCTGCATATGAATAGATCCATATTAGTTGATTAGAACGCAGGAGGCGGACTTATGCCCGCAAAAAGCGTTCGATGTAGCGGAAATCCACGGTATTTCTAATTTGCTTTTTAATACATATTCACAATACCAACCTGATCAATTTTAAATTCCATGTAATCGGTTGGTTGAACAGTGAAATACAACTTGTTTTCACCACTCACTAAAGGACCATTATAATCATTTTCAAGTGTTGCATTAATTTTGACGATAAATTCCACTTGTGAGCTATTTCTTCCGATTTCTTTTAAACTAGTCAATTCCAATTTTTTGATTCCTTTTTTAAACTCTGACACATTAAAAGAAGAGTATGGAAGAAATTGATTTTGTGCTACTTTTGAGTCAATCAGTAAATAATTGAACAGAATGGAAATTGGATTTGTATTACCTGGAATATCCAAATCCATATAAGGTTTTTTGCTGACTCTCCAGCCTACTTTGTCTACTAATTGATATTCTACAATATACATATATCTTTCTTTCGTCTCTCCAAGGGGAACGTTTATCCGATAAAATGTTGTGTTTTTATCAGACTTAAGGAATTCAGCTGTAGCTTTTGTCCATTCCAATAGAGAACCGCCATCCGCTTCAACCTGAGCAAGTTTACCTTTATACTCAATAATACCGCTATCTTTTATATATTGCTCTGCAGCAGATGCAGTCATTGATTGGGTTAAGTAATTCATTAATTTTGTATTTGTATCAATTTTACTGGAAAGGTAACGATACGTAACTCCATTAAGTGGAAATGTTTTGTATTCACCTGTCACGTAATCTCCACCAGCTTGAACGTGTGATATGGTTGCTTCAAACTTCGCTGCCAGTTCAACGGCTAATTTTTCTGTAATTGCTGTATTTTTCTCTTGCTTAGGTTCCTTACTAATTTTCCAACCAGCTTTGTTCACATATTGATACTCCACTATAAAATTTTGCTTTTCATTTGTATTCCATACGGGAACAATTATACGGTAATGCTGCGTATTTTTCTCTGTTTTTATAAACTGAGCAGTGGCTTTTTCCCATTGCAATAAAGAGCCGCCATCTGCTTCAACTTGTGCCAATTTGCCCTTGTACTCGATAATTCCTCGGCTTTTGATAAATTGCTCTGCTTCCGAAGAAACTAACACTTTTTCTAAATAGCTCATTAATTTCTTTTTTGTGTCGATAGAGCTGGATAAATAGCGGTACGTTTTTTTATTGTATGAAAAAGTTTTGTATTCTCCCTTTTTGTATTCTCCTCCTCGTTGCACGTAATTGGATATTTTATTGAACTCAATTGCCAAGCTAGCTGCTTGTTTCGTTGTTAACTCATTCGTTTGTTTTGTAGTTTGAACATTTGAAGCCATTACAGCGTTTTGAGAAAAAGGAATACAAAGTAACAGAACAAATAATCCGATAACTAAAAGCTTTTTTCCAACCTTGCCCATACATAACCCTCCAAAGAATGTATTTTTTCTACTATTTCATTAGACGCAAAGCATGGAGTTCCTGTTACATGCGAAAGCTCCACCTCTTATAAATAGTAAACCAGCTACTTATTTATTCATAAAAAAACTGCAGCCACTTGTATTTCTACAAATAACTACAGTTACTAAACTTCTATTTTACATCTACGTTAACATGTATATCAGTATGCTTCTATATTATCTGATGAATCGAGGAATTTCCAGTTTCCATCTTTATCTTTTTCTAAAAGGTAAATAGTAGTATATTCAAGTGAATCCGTTGTGTTGAATATTACTTCTTGCTGATGAATAACCAATGCTGTTTCTTCCATAATATACTGAACTTCTAAACCTAAAGTTCGGTACCTTATATTAAATTCTTTGAAGGTTGCTTCTAAATTTTCTTTAAGTGAGTCATAGCCAGGATATTCTTTGCTATACAGGCTTAGTGTTTCATCAAGTTTTTCGCCATTTGCATACTCAGTAGCTTTTTTGAAGAATTCAGTAATTTCTTTTTCTTGTGCAACAAAGTTCTTATCTTCTCTAATGCTGTCATAGTAAGCATAATAAAGGTCAACGATGATTGACTCTTCCTCAATTGCTTCTAACGCATCAAAGAATGTAGAAACTTGTGCTTCCACTGCTTTTTGATTTGCTTTTTTAGTGATCAAATCATCTAATTTATCTAGCTCCATTTTTGCAGTAATTACGTATTTAGAAGATTGAAGTGCTTTTTCACCTGGAGTTTTGTATTTCGTTAAAATTGCATCACGAGTCGATTTTCCATAAACACGGTAAAGTAAGATTGCTTGTTTACGAATTTCGCTAGATAATTCATGGTAACTTTTTTCTGTTACATTAGATGTTGGATTAGTTGCATACAGTTTGTTAAATTGATTTGCTTTATCCACAATTTTCTTACCAGAAGTGATTGCATCAATGTATCCCATCGCACGAGAATAGTGGATACCAACGTTATCCTCTAGGCGTTTTTCTAACTTCGCTCTATCTTTGGCACTTACCTTAGCAATCTCTTTTTTAGCATTTAAGTAAGCATCTTTAGTTAAGTTGAAGATTTTCATATCTGGATATTTTATTTCTTTCGTAAGTTCAACCGATATTTGCCATTTTAAAGCTCCAGCATGTTTCTCTGCCTCTTTTACTAAAGATTCAGCTTTAGTAATGGATGCCGCTTCCGCGTTCGTAAAAGGGGTGAATACACTAGCTCCTGCGATAGCAGTTGCTAATACAATGGATAATAATTTCTTCATTTCTATTCTCCTGCAAAAAAAATAGTCTTATATAACATTTCTTTACATAAGCCTTATTAAGAATATGCTATATAAAATATTTCTTCTAGTATTATATTATGGATAAATTACCATATGTTAGGTGTAATTTCAATCTAGCGGTGTCGAAATATATCGAATAATTTAGAATTGTATAAAATAAGTATTTAAGTTATTGTATAATGTTCTTTAGTAGCGGTATTTTTGCAGATTATTAGAAGGTAGGTTTTAATTTATGAAAAAAAATAGAAGAATAAGTCTTCGCATGAAAATCATGTCTGGCTATTTATTGATTTTAATAATGCTCATTTTTGCCTTCTTTCTTGTAAATAAACAGTTTTCTTCCGTACAAGCTGATAAAGACTATATAATGGGTCATGATTTTGAAGTAACGACATTGTCTCATCAAATCGAAAAATATGTTCTTGATATGGTGAGGGGACAAAGAGGTTATGTAATTACGGGAGAGGAAAGTTATCTACAGCCGTATAACAAAGGAAATAAGGAATGGCGAAATAGCTTTGATGAATTATATAGTTTAGTAGATGACACAGGACAACAAGCAAAACTAATGGTTATTAAAGAGAAAATCATCAAATGGATCGACACAGTGGGAGAACCGATGATTAATCAAAAGAAACAAGAAAGTAATGGGAACATGTCAAGTTATTTAGAAGGTGATCAAGGTGGGGCGACGGTAGATTTGATTCGTAGCCAGTTTGATAACTTTAGAGAAGTTGAACTTGAATCTAGACAGAAAAGATCAGATGCATTAAACCAAAATATTGATAGGTTAATCGAGGGTTTGATCACGTTAGGCATACTCGTGTTTGGTGTGGCAATTGTGATCTCTACGTTAGTATCTCGTTCAATTGTTAAAACGATGAACGATGTAATAGAGACGATTAAAGGTATCGCCACTTTTACAAATACGGGTAAGCTAGACTTATCGAAAAGAATTGAACTAAGATCCCAAGATGAGATAAGAGAACTAGGCATTGCAACAAATGAATTGCTTACGATTCTTGAGCAAAGAGAAATGCATCAAAAACGTATGAACAATACATTTAATTCTTATCAAGGGATTACGTCCATAACAGACCTAAGTAAGGCATTCATCTCAGCCATCACGGAAGAGGCAAAAGCGTCTTATGGTGCTATTTATGTAAGAGACTTTCAAAATGAAAAACATCGGTTTGTGAAGAGTGCCACATTTGCAGAGCAAATTGAAACAGTGGGCAGAAATTATTTCGAATTAGGACAAGGCCTAATTGGGGAGTATGCGCTAAAAAAACGCATGCATATTTTGAGTGATTTAGATGATTTTCAATTGATTCCTTCCGCTTTAGGAACAATTCGTCCAAAAGGTATGATCATTGCACCCATTGTATATGAAGAAGAAGTAATAGCGGTAATAGAAATACTTAGTCTGACTAATTTTTCTAAAGCGGATCAACAATTTATAGTAGATGTAATAGAAAACTTTGGGATTACATTAAACAGTGCAAAGGATCGGGAAGAAATAGAGCGGTTACTTACCGAATCGCAGACCATGACAGAGGAACTGCGTGTTCAATCGGATGATTTACAAACACAGTCGGAAGAGTTACAAATGCAATCGGAAGAATTACAAACAATAAATGAAAAGCTAGAAGAACGTTCAAAAGAAGCAGAACTAAAATCAGCTGCGTTAAATCAGGCGAAAATAGAATTGGAAGAACAAGCAGAACGACTAGTTTTGAGTTCTAAGTACAAGTCCGAATTTCTTGCAAATATGTCACATGAGCTGCGGACCCCTTTGAATAGTATATTAATCCTTTCTGAACTGATTGCTGAAAATGCACAAGAACAATCGAGAGAAGAGGAAGAGAAGTTCGCTAAAGTCATCCATACATCTGGAAAAGACCTCTTATCATTAATTGATGATATTCTTGATTTGTCTAAAGTAGAGGCAGGAAAAATGGAAATTGAATATAGCGAAATGAATATCGATGACTTGCCGAATTATTTAGAAATGAACTTTAATCATGTTGCAGAACAAAAAGGTCTCTTGTTTAATATTGTAAAAGATTCAAATATCCAAAATCTATTTTGTACAGATGAAAAAAGAATGCTTCAAATTTTAAAGAATCTTCTTTCTAATGCATTTAAGTACACCGAAAAAGGTAGTATTCTAATAGAAATTAAAAAGGTTCAAAACAAGGACTTAGAGCCTGCATTTGCTAGAAAAGAAGACTACTGGATTTCATTTTCTATAAAGGATACAGGAATTGGTATTCCAAAAGAGAAGCACCAATTGATTTTTGAAGCATTCCAACAAGCGGATGGTGCGACAATGAGGAAATATGGAGGGACTGGTCTTGGTCTTTCTATTTGCCAAGAATATGCAAAACTTTTAGGGGGTTATATTACTCTAGAGAGCGAAGAAGGATTCGGTAGTACTTTTACATTGTACCTTCCAAGCTTTCCCGGAAAGATGACTGTAGAGGGAAGAGTTTTAACTTCACTAGAGGAAGTTGCTGTATCTGTAATAGATGATGGAATTTTGCCTTCTGAAACAGCAAAAACGAATTTGCTACAAGTAGATAATCAAAATGTTCTACAAGGAAAGAACGTATTGATCGTAGATGATGATTTGCGTAATATTTTTGCTTTAGAAGCTGCTTTGAAGCAAGAAGGAATGATTGTTACTTCCGTAAACAATGGGTTGGAATGTCTGAAAATTCTAGAAAAGCGGCCCTTATTGTTTGATATCATTCTGATGGATATTATGATGCCGAATATGGATGGATATGAAACAATGCAAAAAATCCGTTCAAATGACGAGCTGGTGGATCTACCTATTATTGCCCTTACTGCAAAAGCAATGGAGCAGGATCGCAAGAAATGTTTAGAAACAGGGGCTTCTGATTATGTAAGCAAACCCCTGGATTTAGAACAACTTTTATCTGTCCTACGTGTATGGGTTTCTAATTAATAGAAATGGATGATTAAATGTATACTCAAGATGAAAATAGAAGAAAAGAACTGGAAGTGGACTTGCTATTGGAAACGATTCACCGTTTAGCAGGCTATGATTTTAAACAATATGTACGTGCTTCTATCATACGGAGGATTGAAAACAGAAGAAATATAGAGAACGCTCCAAATATTACGGTACTCACTGAAAGGGCCATTCATGAACCTGGTTTTCTAGAAAAAATCATTGAAGGGTTCTCCGTTCCGGTAACAGAAATGTTCAGAGATCCTTCCTTTTTTAAAGAATTTAGAATGAATATCATTCCCATCCTCCGTAGCTATAAAGAGATCCGAATTTGGCATGCCGGCTGTGCAACGGGGGAGGAAGTGCTTTCCATGGCAATTCTACTGGATGAAGAGGGATTGCTGGACAAAACAACGATTTACGCGACAGATATGAGCGAAATAGCTTTAGAACAGGCGAGACGAGGAATTGTCCCATTGAATAAAATGCAAAACTATACAAAGAATTATCTTAAAGCAGGTGGGACTAAAGAGTTTTCTATTTATTATAAAACAAATTCTCACAATGTATTTTTTTCTGAGCAACTTTTGAAGAACGTTATCTTTGCACAGCATAACTTAGTTACGGATCAATCGTTTAATGAATTTCATGTGATTTTCTGCAGAAATGTATTAATATATTTTAATCCATCGCTTCAAAACAAAGTGCATGAATTATTTATCCGAAGTTTGTCTCAAAATGGTTTTCTTGGTCTAGGAAATAAGGAGTCGTTGAGAATCAGCGAATATGCGGACGCTTATGAGGAGATTTCGACAGCTGAGCCGCTCTATCGAAAAAAATAAGAGTAGCTTCTATCCAATTTTCGTTTGGAGAAGCTACTTTTTCATTTCGTTTTTATCATCAACAAGCATATATCATCTTTTTGTTTGGACTGGTTAATATCGCTGAGAATCGTCTGGAATAGACAATCTGTTTCTTTCCATTCTTGCATAGTGACCAATTGTAATTTATTTATAGTCTCCATTTCATCCACAGCCTCTGACTCCAGTATTCCGTCCGTATAAAGTAAAAGCTGTATATCCTTTTTATAGGAAACATTAGATTTCTTTACATGAATCTTATCAAACAATCCGACTGCACATGCCCCTCTTTCCATCGTAACAAGTGTTCCATCTATTCGTAAAAATCCTGGAGGATGTCCTGCATTAACATATTCTATTTCTTGTTTTTCAGTATCAATGATTAAGTAGATCGCTGTGAAATAATAATTCAAATTATTTTTATCGTGTAAAGAGGTCATATAACGATTGAGTTCTTTAATAACGAGTATTGGGTCTTCTAAGTTCTTTATTGCATCCCTTAAAACCGAGGAAATGAACATACTAACAAGTGAAGCACTAATGCCGTGCCCCATCATGTCAAAGAGGATAATACCATATCGATGGTCACTAAATTTATGCCAGTGGTACATGTCTCCAGAAAGATTATCAGAAGGACGATGAGATACTTGAATACTTAAATGGTGGTCATTTATGGAGTCATTTAAGAGACTGCCTTGCACTTGCATCGCAAGTAATAAATCATCCTGCATCTTCAATTCCTGCTCTTTATTTCGGTCTTTTTCAAATTTCAGTCTCAAAGCAAGTCGGATTCTTGCCAAAAACTCTAATTTATCAATTGGTTTAGTAACATAATCAGTTCCTCCGACATCAAATGCTTCTACTAGATTTTTAGAATCATTTAAAGCAGTCAGAAAAATAATCGGTATCTCTTTTAATCTATCAACTTGCTGAATACGTCGACAAGCTTCAATTCCGTCAATTTTAGGCATCATAATGTCTAATAGGATAAGGTCAACCATTGGGACGGGTGCTTCTATTTCATCCATTCGTAAGTACTGGAATAGTTCTTCCGCAGAATTTAATGGATGACAATTCTCATAACCTGCTTTTTTTAGGATGCTTTCAATTACAAATAAATTTACTGAATTATCATCTACCATTAGGATTGTCATCTCTAGATAGCCTCTTTTCATTAAATCTTTGTTCTTTATATGATAGAACATAATGAGGATAACAATCAACTAAATATATAGAATAAACAGTATTTATTGAATAATATGTCAATGTAAACAGAACAATCGGATTGTATGGATAATGCGCATTAAAAAGCCCTATTAAGTGCCCGCTATGATTTCCACTCCAGGCGTACGCTTTCCGCTGCAATCAATAGAAATCTACTTGGCGTGTGCAGTTATCAGAGATTTATATTTAGCAGGTCCGCTTCTTCGCAATACTTATTAAACCTAATTAGAAAATGCTGTCTAAAATAAGTGGAACATTTTTTATGGTAAAGCTTGAATCATTCAATCATTTATTGAAATAACGCCTCGTAATCATTATCGTCTCACTCCAAGTAAACTTGTTATTTTAAGGGTTGGTTGCTTTCACCAACAATTTGGTTGCTCTCGTGTTAATTTGGTTGCCTCCCTTATAGAACTAGTTGCTTTCAATAACCAGTTTGTTACTCTTATCCATATATTGGATAAATTTTCACGAGATACTTACTAATAATAGATTTTCCTCCTCGATTCAAGTAAAACTTTTGGTTTCTAAAGCGAGAAACTAATTAGTCAGCAAGCTCCTTTGATTTTCGCGGAAGGGCGGCGACTCCGGGAGCGACCGAGCATAGGTTGCAACATATAGTGGGTGGGATTCCCACCGAGTAAGAACTAGCCATTCGCTCGTAGCGAGTCTTGGAGGGTGTGAG
>NZ_JBIWEX010000017.1:0-105158 GCF_044762745.1 Psychrobacillus sp. NPDC096426
TCACACCCGTTCCCATACCGAACACGGAAGTTAAGCTCTTTTGCGCCGATGGTAGTTGGGGGTTTCCCCCTGTGAGAGTAGGACGTCGCTGGGCAAATAAAAAAGAAGTCGTTACCGAGTAATCGGTAGCGGCTTTTTTATTTGTAGAATAATTAACTTCTGTAAGAAATAGTTCCTCGTTGTTATATATAGGCTATCTATATTTGGTTGCTTTGGCTTAGTAATTAGTTACTCATGCTACAAAGTTGGCTGCTCTCAACGTAAAACTAGTAGCTTATAAGGTAAGGAAGATGAAAAAGTAATGTGTTGGTTGCGGAAGCTATTGCAGAACTTATCGAGACATCGAATTTGACTCGCTTGGTGACGCTTCTACAGACGATTGGTGATACAGGACACCAATTTGTACGTTGTTAGTGAGGATAGCGATGAACAGGCTTATGATGGGGATTTCAGGTCATTAAAATTAGTGATTCTGTTGTGCGGCTGTTTTGAACAGTCAACGTACTATAGGATGAGGAAACTTCCAAACGTCTATTACCTAATAATTCTGGAACGAGATTAGCCTTGCTTATATTTGTTATTGTCTTTTAAAGTGGAAAAAGGTAGTGGCGCTGTTTAATCTGTGCTTCTACTTTTTTTATTTTAACTAAATAGAATCCAACAGTCTTTACTCTCTAACTAGCTTTTGTTATATTGGTTATATAACAAAGGCGGAGGGGTTTGTATGAAGAGGTTAGCAATTGTTTTTTCTTCAATAGCAATGATCTTTTTATTACTTGCTGCGTGTAGTAAGGAAAAAGAGGAGGAGTTAGAAATGAATTCGTTAGAAATCATTGAAGGTGTATGGAAAGGATTCATTAATATTCCCAATCAACCACTACCAATCATCGTTGAATTTGAAGCGGACAAAGGGATGATTAGTATTCCAGTACAAGGCCTAAATAATTATCCACTAACAAATACGAAGCTAAATGAATCAGACGTATTTTTTGATATGAATATTCAAGGACAAAAGTTAACATTTGATGGCAAGGTCGAAAAAGAAAAGATTACAGGGACCTTTACACAGCAAGGGCAGACTTTCTCTTTTGAATTGGCGAAGGGAAGTAAAGAGGAGGAAGTAGAAGAGGATCGTTTAGTGGAAGTGAAGGTAGAGGGTGGAACGATGTCTGGCCAACTAGAAATTCCTGAAGGCGACGGACCTTTCCCTCTCATGGTCATTATTGCTGGTTCTGGTCCGACTGATCGAAACGGAAACTCAATTGCATTACCAGGTAAAAACAATAGCTTGAAAATGCTTGCTGAAGATCTAGCAGCAGAAGGTGTTGCAACTATTCGCTACGACTAGCGAGGAGTTGGAAAAAATGCAGTGTTAGCCGGCAAGGAGGAAGATTTGCGATTTGACCAATTTATTGATGATGCGGCAGCATGGGTCCAATTTGTAAAAGGGGATGCACGCTTTTCGAAGGTCGGAATAATTGGTCACAGTGAAGGTTCATTAATTGGAATAGTGGCTAGCCAAAAAGCAGACGCAGATGTGTTCATTTCTATTGCAGGAGCTGGAAGACCTATTGATCAGGTACTTCTTGAACAACTCCAAGCACAACTTCCACCAAACCTAATGGAAGAGTCCACCAATATTCTAAAAAGATTAAAACAAGGTGAGCAAGTGAAAGTTGTAAGTCAGGAATTACAAAGTTTGTTCCGCTCATCGGTTCAACCATATATGATATCTTGGTTACAATATGATCCGGCTGAACAACTGCAAAAGTTAAACGGACCAGTGCTCCTAGTAAATGGGAATGTAGATATTCAAGTCCCAGTAAAAGATGCAGAGCTATTACACCAATCGAAGAAAGGTTCTGAATTACTCATTATTGATAAGATGAATCATATTTTGAAGGAAGCACCTACCGAAAGAGAAGGAAATATTGCTACCTATTCAAATCCCGATCTTCCATTAGCGAACGGTTTAGTGGATGGTATAGTCCAATTCTTGAGAGAACATGTAAAATGAAGTGATGGTTGCATATAAAATGCTGAACTTTTTTAAGCTCAGCGTTTTTTCAATGTTTAGTTATAGGGGGAAAATGGGGATGAAAGAAAATCGTATCCGGCTAGATGGAGGGTTCCATAACGACCTTTTTTACATGGAGGAAAAAGAAAAAGTAGTAAGAATATCTAATGCTAGAAAAACGAAGGAAATGGTCTTACAGGAAATTGATTGGATGGATTACCTATACAAACAAGGGGTTGCTGTTCCTAAGTCGGACCTGCATTTGGAAGAGGAAAAAGGGCGGGTAACTGCGTATTTCGAATTTATTAAGGGAGATATGTTGGATGTAACAAACGTATTACATTGGAATGAAAAAACATTTGGACAATGGGGAAAGGTATTAGGAAGAATGCATGCTCTATCTAAAAGGTGGGAAGTCGAAGAAATACATCGACCTGTTTGGTCAGTTGGAAATACGGATGTGTTTGGTATTAGGATCGATTCATCCTCATGGTTAAGAAAATATTATGACAGGTTGATGCAAAGCCTGTGTGCGTATGAAAGCATGCCAAACACATTTGGTCTAATTCATAATGACTTTCATCAAGGGAATCTAATCATTACAAAGGATGGTACTATTACTACGATTGATTTTGATGATTGTGCGTATAATTGGTATGCACAAGATATTGCAGTGGCATTCTATCATGCGTATTGGCAACATAGCTCTTACAATGACAATATAAAAGCTTTTCCACAGACATTTATGAAACATTTTCTTGCGGGTTATCAAACTGAAAATTTACTTCATGAGGACACTGTCGAACAAATTCCTATATTCCTTAAACTAAGGGAAATATTTTTATACGAACTATTTACTCAAAAATGGAATGAGAATAACTTGGAAGAATGGCAAAAGTATACTTTGTTGAACTTAGAAGAAAAGATTAAGAACAAAGTGCCGTATGCTGAGATTAATGATTTTTCTATCTATTTGTAACATACGCAAAAAGAGTCTAAATTCTAGTATGAATTAGACTCTTTTTGTTTGTTCAATTTTCTATCTAGTAAGTTAAGAAGTAGTCTTCCGTTTTTTATTCTTCGAAATGGTAGCGAGAGTCGGGATACACATACCAACTAAAATAACGATAATTCCAAGGACTTGTAACCATGATAATGCTTCGCTCAACACGAGTACCGAAACAATTACGGCGACTGGTAACTCCATCGCGCTTAAGATAGAAGAAACAGCACCTCCAACTTTTGGCACAGCAATAACGAATAAGTATATCGGAACGATAATGCCAAGTAGTCCAAGAGCTAGTCCATAAAATAGTAGCGATTCCGTAAATAATTTCCCATTCCAAACAATTTCAGGGCTTTGGAAAATAGCAATCATGACAGCTGCGATAAATGAAACAAATAGTAGACGAGTCGTCGTATTCATCCCTTCTACTTGTTTCGTATTGACGTTCATATTCAAAGAGAACGAAACCGCAGCGGCAAATCCGTACATCCAGCCTCTCCAGTCAATGCCACTTAAATCGACATCGAGAACACCAGCAGCTAAAATCGTACCGATAAATAAAATAATAAGCGAAATTACTTCGGGTCTCGACGGCAATCTTCTTCTAATAATACAATCGATGAGCGTACCAATCCATGTAAATTGAAATAGCATAACGACTGCCAAAGAAGCAGGCAAGTAAATAAGTGCCTGTCCATAAACAATTCCTGTCATCCCTGTAAAGATCCCTGCTAATAGTATTATTTTACCCCCGCCATGTAAGCGCGGAAGCTTTCGCTGTGTCACCAGATAGATAACTAAGGCTAAAAGAAATCCAGTAATATATTGACTCGCAACCGCTTCCGAGGCTGTATAGCCATCTCCAATTGCAAGTTTCACCATTGTTGATAAAGTCCCATATGAGCTAGCCGCAAAAACGACCATCAGTGGGTAAATCCATGATTTCATAAAATTTCTCCTTTAATCGGGTCTTACTGTTTTTACCATATGATAAAAAGGTTCACCGATAATTGTCCAAGGACATACATTATCAAAACTTAGTCTATTATACAAGCTAATCGCGGCATATTTTTCTGTTTCTACATTTAAAGATAGTTTGCCGCCACCAAAGCTTTTTACTAATTGCTCGGCATAATTTAAAAGCTTTGTACCAATACCTTGACCACGATAGGTGGGGTCTACAACAACTGTATCTACATACCATTCCCCAGGTAAAGTTTCTGGATCTATTTTGACTGATGTCCCTTTTTTATTGGAAAGATAGTCTTCCAAGTTTGCATCGAGTGTACTAGCCTGCTCAGCAGAATAAAACACGAGCACACCAGCAACCTTTCCTTCCATTTCTGCAATATACGTAAATAAATAAGAATGTCGATTATCCGTACGAGTAAACAAATGCTCGAACTCCTTCGTAATTCTTGTTTCCTCTGTTTCACCTGTTATATGCATAGCAATATCCCCAATTGCTTCCATAATTAAAGGAACCGCATCTTTGGCATCTTCTTTACGTGCATTTCTTATAGAAATGTTCATTGTTCATCCACCTTCCCAATGAAATATTATAACATAAAAAGTTTTTGAAACCTTTTTGTTCTATATATAGTAGAATAGAAGAAAGGAAATAAAGGAGGAATGACAGTGGACTTAGAATCAATACCGTGGATGCTCATATTGCCGCTAGTGGTTATCCAACTTATTTTAATACTTGTTGCTATCATTGACTTAATAAGGGTGAATAATACGAACGGACCTAAATGGCTGTGGGCATTGATCATTGTTTTAGGAAATTTAATTGGACCTATTATCTATTTCATCGTAGGGAGACGAAACGAATGAAGACATTACTTCATATACAAGGCTTAACGAAACAATATGGAAAAGAAAAAGCGGTAGATAAACTAACCTTTTCACTACTCAAAAACACATCAACTGCCCTTATCGGACCAAATGGAGCAGGGAAAACAACGACATTGTCGATGCTTGCAGGATTACTAAAACAAAGTTCTGGAACGATTGTATTCGATGGAGAAATAACAGAGGATACCCGAAAAGTAATCGGGTTTTTACCGCAATATCCAAAGTTTTACTCTTGGCTAACAGCACTTGAATTCACGGAATTGGCAGCAAGGTTAAGTGGTGTAGATGCGAAAATAGCAAAACAAGAAGCGGAAAAAACGCTTGAATTTGTAGGTCTTGCAGATGTAAAAAACAAAAAGACTGGGACATTTTCCGGGGGAATGAAACAAAGACTAGGGCTTGCACAAGCAATCGTTCATAAACCAGCATTATTGCTTTTAGATGAACCAGTATCTGCATTAGATCCAATAGGCAGACGAGAAATAATGAATTTACTAAAAGAATTACAAGCAACAACGACCATTTTATATTCGACTCATATTTTAAATGATGCAGAAGAAATGACGGACCAGTTAGTATTTTTACGAAAAGGGAAGTTAGTAGAGCAGGGGTCCATGCAAGAAGTTCGGGAAAAATATGCAAATCCTATGTATAAGTTACATTTTGTTTCTAGTGAGGAAGCAGCAAAGTTTGTGGAAATCTCCCCTTGGTCTGCTAAACAGGAAGATTCGATTGCTTTTGTCCATATAGAAGAGGAAAAACCGATAATGAACGAAGTACTGCGTGTACTTGCAGATAGTCGTTTGAACTTGTTAAAAGTAGAGCGAGCAACGGCTAGTTTAGAAGAAATCTTTTTACAGGTGGTGAATAAAGGATGAGTAACTTTTCGATATTATTTCAAAAAGAGTGGCGAGAGAATGTACGGAATTTTAAAATTCTTTGGATACCACTTGTGTTTTTGTTGTTTGGTATTTCGGAGCCTTTGACTAATTATTATTTACCACAAATTTTAAATGCAGTAGGAAATATGCCGGAAGGAACGGTTTTTCCGTTTCCGGAATTTACACCAGAGCAAATTGTGATGTCGACGATTGGTCAGTACCAATTTATCGGGATGTTAGTCATAACACTTGGATTTGCAGGCATAATTTCAAGGGAACGAAAGAACGGGACTGCTACGTTCTTATATGTAAGACCGATTTCGTATGGAAGCTACGTGTATAGTAAGTTTAGTATGATGTGCATACTAGTGATTGGTAGTGTCATACTTGGATCATTAGCCAATTTATATTATACAAATGTTCTATTTGGAGCAGTGGATACAGGAGCTTATGTAGGGTTTCTTGGAACGTATATTGTATGGTTGTTGTTTGTTGTTAGCATTGTTCTATTCTCAAGTGCGGCTTTTTCGACTGCAATTGCTTCAATAGTATCGCTTGCTCTCGTTTTATTTGTTCAGTTTATAGACGCTTTACTTGGAACTTACTGGACAATTTCTCCTTGGAAATTACCTATGTATGCAGGGTATGTATTAAATGGAAGCGTCGATAAAACGCCATATATATGGAGTATGATAATTACATTATTAGTTATCGTTTTCCTAATCTTCGGAGCAGTTTACTTCGCTAAAAGAAATATTTCTAAGACAAAAATATAAAAACACTATTTAGAGGTGAAAAAAGTTGCCGACTCGCAATTCTGATCGATTTGTTACAGCATATAATCGAATAGATCAACTAATGAAGGATGTTATTGGAACACAGGAGCATATGGCATTTTTTCGATTAATCGATTATGCGAAAAAAAAGAATGCTGTAATAAGAAAATATGAATCAGATTTGCGAGAATACGGTGATCTTCGGAATGCAATCATTCATAATCGCACCTCGATGGAATTTGCCATTGCAGAACCACACGAAGATGTTGTGCTAAAAATGGAGGAAATAGAAAGTGCTTTGAGGACTCCGGTAACAGTCGGAAGCATGTTTCGAACGAATGTGACGATGTTTCAACAAACGGATTCCTTGAGTTATGCGTTAAAAGTAATTAAAGACAAAAAGTATAACCAATTTCCAGTGTATGCTGGTAAGCAGTTTAAAGGATTGATCACACCAGTTGGAATTACGATGTGGATGGCTAGTATGGTGGATTCTAAAGACTTTTCTAGATCCCGTACAACACTAGGTGAAATTCTTGCACATGAAAATGACAGGGAAAATCATCGATTTATCGCCAAGCAAGAATCCGTTTATGAAGCATTGGAAATTTTTAAGGCAGCTGTAACAAGAGGACGCCGTTTAGAAGCACTGCTAATCACTGATGACGGCAAGCCAAATAACAAACTGATTGGAATTGTGACACCGATGAGTTTGATGAAAATCAAATAAACGGGATGAATTTTTCCAAAAGTCGTCTTTTCTCTTCCGTTTTCGAGTAAAATGGGAGTGTCATAGATTAGGGAAAAGGAGGACTAATATTGGAACAGCATGAAAATTTTCAACAACAGCCAACTGGTGACATGTCAGTAGGTGAATGGCTTATTACGATGTTAATTATGATTATCCCAATCGTGAACATCGTCATGCTTTTTGTCTGGGGATTTGGAAGTCCAGACAAACGTCGCAACTATGCCCGGGCATCACTCATTTGGATGGCTATTAGTATTGTACTTGTTATTATTTTTTATGGGGTTATATTCGCATTAATTATCTCTTTGAATCCATATTAAAATACATTTCCCGGGAAATAGCATATTTCGACATGAAAAAGTATTCTTGTAGTTAAATACAGGGATACTTTTTTTACATTTGATATTATAATGAATAAGGAGTGAGTTAATATGAAAATCGCTTTGTTTGGAGCTACCGGACGTGTTGGAAGTGACATTCTATTATTACTTTTGAAAAACAATATAGAAGTAACTGTACTTGTAAGAGATCCGGAGAAAGTGCAACCTCATGATAAATTGACCGTCCTACAAGGGAATGCAAGAAAAGCATCCGATATAGAACTTACATTAGAAAATGCAGATGCGGTGATAAGTGCCCTCGGGACGGATCAGACGACTGTATTAACAGAATCTATTTCACATATTATTTTAGCGATGAAAAATCGGAATATCCATCGCATCATAACGATTGGAACAGCAGGAATATTGATGAGTAGGGTTGATCTGGGGCTACTTCGTTATGAATCATCCGAATCAAAACAGAGATCAAGAGTTGCCGCAAAAGAACATCATCGTGTATTTAGTATGTTAAGTGCATCAAGGCTAGATTGGACGATTGTTTGTCCAACGTATTTGCCTGGCGGTCCTGCGACCAATGCCTATACAATCGAACGAGATAGGTTACCAGTTGGAGCAGTTCGAACGACAACGGGAGATACAGCTTTATTTGCATATAATGAATTAATTGAGAATAAACATATTTGTTATAGAGTAAGTATTATGAGTCCCGAGTAATTTAGGAGAAAATAAATGAAAAAATGGTTAGTAGGATTAATTGTAATAGCAATTGCTTTATATATAGGGAATTATGGGATTAAAACAACAGAAATTACCGTGGAATCGGATAACATTCCAACAGTATTTAATGGTTTAAAGATTGTACAAATTTCTGATTTACACGATGCAACATTCGGAGAAAACCAAGAAAAGCTTGCAAAAAAAGTCCGAGATGCAGCGCCGGATCTCATTTTCTTGACAGGAGATTTGATAGATAGTAATCGCTATGACTTGGAAAATAGTTTAGATGTGGTAAGGCAAATTATTTCGCTTGCACCTGTTTATTATGTGACAGGTAATCATGAAATTGCGACGAATGATGTGGATCATATTAAAGCTTCATTGACTGAGTTAGGTGTAAACGTATTATCAAATGAAGAAAAAACAATAGAAAAAGATGGAGAACAGTTACGCATTATAGGAATTGAAGATCCATTGAGTGGGGTATCGGTAGGGGATGCATTGAGCAAGTTCGATAAGACGGATTCCTACACACTAGTACTATCGCATCGTCCAGAAACGTTTCATGATTATGTAGATAATGAAGTGGATCTTGTATTTGCAGGCCATGCACATGGTGGTCAGATTCGTATCCCTGGATTAGGAGGACTTGTCGCTCCAGGTCAAGGTTTATTGCCAAAATATACAGCGGGAATGTATACGGAAAATAAAACAAATATGATCGTTAGCAGAGGTTTAGGAAATAGTGTTATGCCTGTTAGGGTGTTTAATACACCGGAAATTATTGTTGTTACATTAAAAGCTACATAATAACCCCCTGCATTTTTGTAGGGGGCTTTTAACTACTTATTATCTTTTCTGTCCAACCGTTCTTTAAATTCTCCAAATTTATGTTGGGCTTCGCCTTTGAGTTTATCAAGCTTACCTTCAGCTTGTAACTTCATGTCATCGGTTGCATTTCCAAGTTGATCTTTTGTTTCGCCTTTGATTTTGTTTACAGTACCTTTTAATTTGTCCGATAATCCACTCATGTGTATTCCTCCTCAAATTACGGTTCTACTAGGTATATACCCAAGTGGAATAAATATGAAACTAGATAACTTATTCTACAATCACAAATTGCTTCAACATTGCATAGAATCTTGCTCCATGACCTTCAGCTGCTTCTAGGAAGTACTTTTCCGTTATGACAAAGCTTCCACCGTTTTTATTGTCTACTACATAAACGTTAGTAACGGGACTATTCCACTCTGTGCCGCCCTCGATGGCGTGCAGTTTATAACCTTCTACCGGTTCGGTTACAGATTCCGTTGCAGTCACTTTAGAATATTTTGAAGCAAGCTCTGTTTCTTTCGTAGCCACTATCTCTTCTGGGGTAAGGTCTTTAAATTGTTCAATTTCCATGGAGACTTCCGGATATCTTTCTTCCAAAGGTTCTTTTGTCGTAATAACATCCGAGTTTTCGCCTTTTATCAGTTTGTATCGTTCTTCATCGATATAAATGATGTATTCTGCATCTTTGCCTTCTTGGAGAATAACATCTGTTGTTTCTTCTGTACCTTCAATACTTTGTATAATCTCTTTTTCTGGTATGAACATATCTTTTATTTGTTTAATGAACGCCATTCCAGTGTCTGTTTGTGTACTAAACAATATCATTACCCCAGCTGCAGCGACAATAATGATGGGTATAATTTTAGACTTCTTTTTCATATGTTTTCCTCCCTGCTTTGTTGTAAAAGTCCCTGAACTAACAGTGTTTTGATATTTCTTTCATCATATTTTCAAGCATTCTAACTTGTTCACTTAAAGTGGGAAAAGTTTAATGGAAATAAAAAAAAGCTTAAAGTAATTACTTTAAGCAGTTGGAACATTATTTAAACCAGCCTTTTTCTTTAAACCTGGCAATCGCTTCAATTCGATTACCTACATCTAGCTTATCTAAAATAACGGAAATATAATTGCGAACAGTACCAGTCGTTATATAAAGTTCGCTTGCAATTTCTTTTGTATTTTTACCATCTGCAATGAGTTCTAGTACTTGGCTTTCACGATCTGTTAGAGGGTTTTCCCCTTCATATGCGATATCTACTAGCTCTGGTGCATAAATGCGACGACCATCCATTATGATGCGAATTGAATTTGCAAGTTCTTCACTCGGACTATCTTTCAGTAAATAGCCGTTGACTCCGGCTTTTCGAGCACGTTCAAAATAACCGGAACGTGCAAAAGTAGTTAAAATAATGACCTTACAATTATTTGTTTTTAATTGCTCGGCAGCGTCTAGCCCACTTTTGATTGGCATTTCAATGTCCATAATACAAATGTCAGGCTGCAGTTGTTCGATTAACTTCAAGGCTTCTTCCCCATTACTCGCTTTTCCGACAACTTCCATATCCTCTTCTAAATCTAAAAGTGAACCAAGAGCACCAAGTACCATTCGTTGATCTTCTGCAATGACAATTCGTATCATGTTTGTTCCTCCTGTTCTATTTGTTGAATTACGATGGGCACGCGTATATTTAGTGTTGTACCGTTCTTTGAGTGTATGTCCAAACTGCCGTTCACAAAGTCTAATCTTTCTTTAATACCGCGAAGGCCATGTCCTTTTGACCAATCATTTTTCGTATCGATTCCAGTTCCGTTATCATGCACTTTAAGCAATGTTTCTTTTGTTGATTGTTTAATCGAAATAGAACATGAAGTAGCGCCGCTATGTTTGACTACGTTGGTCACTGCCTCTTTTAAGCACATGCTAAGCACATTTTCGACAAGTAACGGGGTATTTCTTAGTTCTAGTGTACCGCTTATTTTGCAGGAAATCTCTGCCGCAAGTAGTATTTGTTTTACTCGAAAAAGTTCATCTTCTAGTTTATTGCCACGCATATTTGCGACAAGTTCTCGTACTTCTTTCAAAACAGAGCGTGCTGTTTGGTTAATATCATTAATTTCGTTTTTGGCTGCTTGTGGATTTTTTTCGATAAGCCGACCTGCCAAATCACTTTTTAACCCAATGAGTGAAAGCTTTTGTCCGAGCGTATCATGTAAATCTCGCGCAATTCTTTCTCTTTCTTCAATAATGGTAAATTGAGAAATACGTTTCTGTGCATCTTCTAGCTGTCCTTCTAACAACTCTCGCTTGTTTCGGTTATATGTATTGAATGGCAATAATATTACCCCGATTAAACATGCAATCAGAAAGGGAAGATGTGATAGAAAAAGTTCTGTTTGTTCAAAAAAGCCAATGATGACAGCTATTATAATAGCGGCTATATGGATACTATAAATGATAAAAAAACTAACTTTATGTTGTATATGACCAATAAAGAAAGATAAAAAAATAGAGAAGTATATATAACCAAAAAGGACTGTCATTGTTACACTAATCGCTATTTCTATAGCTACACATACATATAAAGGCCAACCAGTAGAAGTGAATGATAAACGGTATGCAATAAAAAACATAATCGTTAAAGTTAATCCAAGGACCATTTCTAATGGTGCGCTTGATTTAAAAATAAAAAAGAATGGAAAAATACAAAAAACAATCCAAGCGTAAATACTTAACCAAGGATATTTTGGGAAAATCTGATACCATTTTGGCAACGAATGCACCTCACTTTTCTTCATTATAAATGAAAAACCATTCCGTGTTACAATGGAATGGTTCTTGCTAAAGTTTTATTTACCTTCGATTGTTGCATTTTTAGCATTTAGCTTCACTTTTTGCTTCGGTTGTTTAAGTAAGTGTTTAATCTCTTTAAAGCTTACAAAGTTTTTGTTTTCTTCATCAAACAAGCGGAAATGGATAGACTGTAAGCTAGTGCGAAGATTGATCGTTGTTGCTTTTTGTAAAGGTGGAGTCGATTCATGTGCTTTTTCCAGGTTGTAGTTAGGTACCCTTGGGCTTAAATGGTGCACATGGTGAAAGCCAATATTACCTGTTACCCATTGTAATACTTTTGGTAACTGATAATAAGAACTTCCATCGACTGCAGCTTTTACATAATCCCATTCCGATTCGTCTTCAAAATACGAGTCTTCAAACTGATGTTGTACATAGAATAACCAAATACCTAGTGAACCAGCAACGAAAAGAATCGTTCCTTGAATGATCGCAAATGCTTGCCAGCCAATTAACCAAATCATAAGCGCATACAGAATAACAACTGAAATGTTGATCAAGTAAGTATTATTGCGCTCTTTCGGACGAGCATCTTTATTATTAAATCGATTACTTACTAAAAACAATAGCGCAGGTCCTAAACCGAACATCACGATAGGATTTCGGTAGAGTCGGTAGGAAAGACGTTTCCAAAAAGTAGCCTCTATATATTCTTCGACAGTCATCATCCATATATCACCGACACCGCGTTTATCTAAATTTCCACTTGTTGCGTGATGGATATTATGTTCACGTTTCCATTTCTCATAGGCAAATAACGTAATTATGCCTGTGATTGTACCAGTAATATTGTTCGCTTTTTTATTTCTAAAGAAAGAACCATGCGTACAATCATGAAAGATGATGAAAATACGAATGACGAATCCACCGGCAATTATAGATAGAGCAATTGTGAGCCAAACAGAGATATCTAAACTCATGTAGGCTAAAAACCAAACGATAAAAAATGGTGGAACTGTATTAATGAGTTGAACAATACTCTTTTTCAACTCAGAGTTTTCAAATGGTTTTACATTTTTGCGTAATTCAAGTGTTTTTTCTCTACTCACTAGTATTCCTCCTATAAGAGAATCATTACCCTAACTATAAAGGCATCCTGCTATTATGAGTAGGCATAAACGTCAAGTCTTAAGTATGACAAGTGTCATATAGGAACCAAACAAGTAGACGCCGTAGGAATAATGCGTTGCAATGAAGTTACCGCTAGGATTTCCGCTGCAGGGCGGACGCTTTCCGCGGGGTGAGCGATGAGCCATCACCGACGCTACGCGTACGTTGTGATTGCTCATCTGTCTCACTCATCCCGCAGGAGTCGCCTCCCTTACGCTCCAATCCATGAAAATAGCTAACTAATTAGTGTCACTACTTTCAATGCAATCTTATGTAGTATGCCTAATAATAAATCCAGTAAATGGCTAAGAGCAACAAACTAGTCACTGAAAACAACCAATTCTTAAAACAACAGGTTTACTTGGAGTGAGACGACGATGAATACAAGATGTAGTTCTGATAAATGGTTGATATAAACGAGCTTTTTCCTAGAAAACACTTCACTTATTTTAAGGCAGCATATTCTAATTAGGCTTAATAAATATGCAGACACCAAATTGGCAAGAAATCCTAGCGGTCACTTAATAGTTCTTCATTACGACGCATTATCCCTAAAAAGTGGCACATCTAAAAAAGCTGACCGAATAATTCGGCCAGCTCTTTCAACTAATTAACTATCTCTTTTTAATAAACGTTCTGTTTCATGAAAATATTTTTTTCAAGCATGATAATAACTCTTCGAACCCTTGATATGACTGAACTTTAATAGCACTAGTTAAGTCTTCCGCAATGGACTGAATACCAATTTGAATACCAAATATCAAAAATTGATGTATTTAGCGAACTTTTCAGCAGTGTTATCTTTCATCTTTTGTGTAACATGTGCATACACATTCATAGTTGTTTTTATATCGGTATGTCCAATGCGATCTTGCACATCTTTTAGACTTGCTCCGGCTTCAAATAGAAGAGAAGCATGAGTATGTCTAAAACCATGAACGGTTATATCAGGAAATTCATATTTCTTTTTCAAAGTCTTCAGCAGTTCGTTTGGATATGTGGTTACATGGTAACCGTCTGTAGCTCTTTTATCTGTGGAAGTTAAAACAGGTTGGTTAGGATTGAAGGATGCATTAATTCCATACGTCAAAAGTAATTTAGTTTGCATTTTACGCCATTTTTCAAGTGTTCCTAACGTTTTATCATCCACACTTATTACACGCTTAGACTGGACTGTTTTAGGAGCCTGAACGTATTTATTAGAAGTCTCTGTTTTAGCAAGTGTTTTATTGAATCGAATAGTTTTTTCTTTGAAATCAATGTCATCCCACGTTAAAGCTAATACTTCGCCTTTTCTTCCTCCAGTGAAAGCGAGCAATCTAAATAGAACATATACTTTCATGTTTTCATTTTTTTCAATGGTATTCAAGAAATGTTCTAGTTGCTGCTTATCATAGTAATTCTCTAATTTTTCTTCTTTGTCCACTTTCGCAACTGGTTTAGGCTTGATAATTTTTCGCATTGGGTTGTCATCAATAATTTTTAATACAGTTGCATGATCCAGGACCATTTTTATATAACTGGAATACGTTCTAAAATTCACATAATGCTTGGACCATTCATTAATTACCTTTTGACAATAGGATGTATTAATCTTTTCTACAGAAAGAGAACTGAATTTTGGAAGTATGGCCCCCCTGAACATAGTTACTGTGGTATTAACGGTTGAAAGCTTCACAGTATGTCTATAGTTCTCTAACCACATTTCATATACCTCTTGAAAAGTCACCTTTTTATTCAATTTAAAACCGTTTGCTTCAATGTCTATCTCTAATCTAGCTAAAGTAAGCTTGGCTTCCTTGATGGACTTAAAACCACGTCTAGTTGTACGTTTTGGTTTACCAGTAAGAGGATCCGTACCAAGATAGACATTAAACATGTAGGCGGTTGATCCGTCTTTTTTTTTGTATTTTTTTATAGTCGTCATATTATTTCTCTCCTTGTATGTCCGGGCAGGGCAGTTATGGGAGAGTTTTTAGCTTTATTTATCGATAGAAACTAATAATTCATTTATTTTTTTTCTCCGATTACGAATTTCATCTTCTATAAGAGTTTCGAGTTCATTTTTTCTGTGAAGAGCCTCCAACAAAATTTTATCATTGTCTTTTAATCGGGTTTCATGAAAAATAATAAAGTTGGCTATTTCATTTTTGCGATCTTCATTTATATTAGTTTTTTCAAGAATTTCTTTTTGTGATTTTATTTGTAATTGAGACGATTTATAACTATTTACTATGGTTCCTATAAATTCAGTTAAGCTAATGTATTCAGATGTCGCTTTTTCTATTGGTGATTGTTCTTCTACATAACCAAGAGCATTCATAAGAGTTGTATATATTTCTTTAGCGGAATTCTCATCTCCATTAGCTAAACCTTCTGAGATGCTTTTTATAAATGTGATACTTGGATTATAGCGATTGTTTTCAACATCACTTAAATAAGTTCTTGAAAGGTTAGTTTTTTCAGCTAGTTGTTGTTGAGTTAACTTTTTACTTTTTCTAATGTTTTTCAATGTTGAACCTACATCATTTTGCATTTAGTCACTCCCTTTTTTTAATCATAAATTTAAAAAGACGGAAATACAAGTAATTTCTGTTGACTAAATGACGGAAATACAATACAATTAAATTTGTAAGATGAATAAATTTGAAAGGAAGGGAGCAAAAAGAAAATGGAAATAGGGAGTAATAAAATTGGCTCTCTTATAAAAGAGAAGAGAGTAAAAGATGGATTAAAACAATTTGAATTTGCTAAAACCATTGGTATATCTAGATCTTATCTATCTGATATTGAAAACAATAGATATTTACCAAGTACCAAATTGTTATTCAAAATTAATAATGAGTTAAAGATTTTTATTTTTATTTCGAATGACGGAAATACAATTCATTTTAAGGATTCAATTAAACTAAAGTGAGGGTAGAGAGGTGGATTACAAATGACAAGCATATTTTCCGTTGAAACTCAGCAGGAAATGAAGAATCAGATTGTGGAGCAAATCATGAAAACAGTCGCAGTTTTGGTTCAAGAAAAGAGTCAGAAGAGGTATCTGCGTGTATCGGAATGTAGTGAGTATGCTTCCGTATCGCCAGGGACACTAAAAATGTGGATCGAACGATACAACTTACCAGTGAGCTGTATTGAAGGTGTTCGCATAATTGATACAAGAGATTTAGACAATTTCATAGCTCGATTCAAAATTTAATCGCCGGGCAGGGCAAGGGTGAGGTGTTCAAGTGAAAAAACTTAATATGTACTTTTTCGGTCAACCAAAAATACATCCAAGTGATGCCGTTTATTTTTACGGGACGTATGCAGCTTGTTTAATCATTACAGCGATAGTCATTTTCTAAAAAAAGAAATATTACTCAAACTAATAGCCAAATATGACGGTGGTAACGTCAAGTCCAGAATGATAGCTTACGAAGCGGTAGCAACGCTAATTAATTAATAGGAGTGTAGAGATTATGAAACGTAATATTAGTGAAGCAATGTTCCGATTGATGGATGAATTGGATATGTTCCCAGAAACAACCATGATTACAGTGCAACGAAAAGACTTGGAATTATTGGTGACAGAAATGTTTTTCAAAGGGGACGAATGGAGTAACCAAGCATGTTTAGGCTACATGGAGAAAGCGGCCATAGAAAATGGTGTAGATGAAGAAATCATTCGGGATATAGCAAATTACATGAAACTAACTTTTGATGATACATCGGTAGAAGAAGCAGCAAAATATTATAGACAATCCTATTAAAAGGAGAGTGGAGAAAATGGAAGAAAATTTAAGTTTTACAGTTTCTATTGATATAACGAATGATGTTGAAAAAAAGGGTCAATTAACAATCTGGAAAGCAGATAGTAAAATCCCGTTACGTTCATTCAATATTGAAGCTTCCACACAGGAAGAACTTTTTTTAGCAGCGCACATAATCAAAGAGGATATCTTGAAGACAGAACAGGAGGGTAATTTATGAGAGTCAAAATTCAAAATGAATTTTTAACAGTGACTTCATGCACAGTAGGTAAAAATATTAGTATTTTATACACTGAAAATCCGCATGAAAACGTGAAAGTATTTATTTGGCGTAAAAATAGTTGTAAGTTACTTTTACAATTTAACAAAAACAGTTTAGCTGAAATTGAATATGTCGAAAAACGATTTAACGAATGGATGGTGGATAAAAGAATTTTTGAAGATAAAAAAACTCAAAATAAAAAGCCCAATACTCACGGCCATGAGTACAATTTGGGCAACTAACAAACATCATTTTTATTAGTATAGCTTAAAAACGCACTTTAATGCAACAAGGAATACAAGGAATACCACTTTTCTAGTGACGCGTTCCTTACAAGCGAAAGGGAGAAAACACAAGTCGATTTGGCAACTGTTTTTAGCGATTTAGGAATGGTCACAGAAAGGAGTGAAACAAGAATTGTTATACATCTCAAAGGGATTTAAAACAAATAAGTTAATTAAAGTGGACACAATTGATCCTTTGCAATGGATCAATAATTATAAACCTACAATAATCAGCGATTTTGATGTGAATGACAAAGTTTTAACTGATAAAGCAAAAAATAATATTTACTACTTCATTAGTGGTGAAATGGTCCAAAACGAAACGGGGGACTTCATTCGTAAAGATGAAAATGTTTTAACTAAGGATTTAATAACCATTGATTATGATGATCTAGAAATTACTGGTGATGAGTTCTTAAATCATGTTCATTCTAAACTAAATGAATTTACTTACATTGTATATGAAACGGTTAGAAGTAGATTTGATAAAGTTCGTTTCAGACTAATCTTAAAACCGGAGAGAAATTACAGCAAAGAAGAAAATGATTCTTTGATAAAACAGATTACAGATATTGTAGGACTTCCATTTGATTCATCTACTAAAACATGGTCCCAGCTGCAAGGGTTGCCTTGTGCATTCGATATAGCTTATAAACCAATCGTAAACGAAGGTAATTTATATCCAATTAAAGTCGAAATAAATGTACCCAAAGAGGTTAAAGATGTTCCGATTAAAACAGAAAAAACGACATTAAGTGCAAGAAGTACTACAACAACTATTAAGAATTATATAAGTAGAGAACGTGACCACTTGATGGTATATGACAACTCTCTATCTTGCATCATGGTTTTAGCGAAAAGCGTTCAAACTGGTGAAATCACAATTGAAGCTGCTAAAAAATATGCAACTATGATCGCATTAGGTAATAAACAATGGGAAGAAAACAATCTTGAAAAACTTGAATCTGAAATTGCAAATCCCGATATTCGAACAAATTATTCATTTATGGAAAAATTCTCTTTAGTCGCCAAACGTGATGTTAAAATTTCGACTTTTGATTGTGCTAAAGAATTAATGAAGGCTTATCATTTTGCTGTTATTGGGACAAGCGAAGATGCAAGGCTGCATGTTTACAAAGAGGATGAAGGTATATATGTAGCTAATATGAATTACATTTATCGGTTGATTTATCCTTTAGAACCTCAATTCACTGAAAACCAAGTAAAAGACGTATATTTCAAAATAAAAATGCAATGTGAAATGAAAGAGAGTATTAATTTACCTCATTTAATACCAGTAGGCAACGGCATCTATAATGCTGAATCTAAGAAGCTAGAGCCATTTTCTCCTGAAAAGGTGTTTACTACTAAAATTTCGACTAATTTCGTTAACAATCCACCAAAACCGTCTTGGGATATTGACAATTGGCTTAATGGAATAGCTTGCGGTGATGAGGAAGTGGTTAGATTGCTTTGGGAAATCATTAATGAATCCTTAAATGGTAATTATACCAGAGGTCATTATTTTATTTTATTCGGAAGTGGTGCTAACGGTAAAGGGAGTTTTCAGCAGTTGTTGATTAATTTAATAGGTGAAAAAAATGTTTCTACTCTTAAAATGCATGAAATTGGAGAGAAATTCAAAACCTATCAAATGGTCGCTAAAACAATGAACATTGGTGATGACATTGCAGGTAGTTTCATAGAAAATAACTCGACCTTACAAAGTATTGCTACTGGAGACTATATAACTGTTGAACAAAAAGGAAAGGATCCATTCACTATTCAATTAAAACTGGCCATGTTATTCAGTGCTAATGAAATTCCAAAAATCAGAAACAAAAGTAATGGTACTTATAGAAGGCTTGTCATAATACCATTCAATGCAGATTTTACGGGTGAAGTGGAAGATCCAACGATTAAAAGCGTTCGCTTAAATCAAACAGATGTTTTAGAGTATGTACTGTTTAAAGCATTGCAGTTGGATTTTGAGAAATTCACTATTCCGAATGTTGTTAAACAAAGACTTGAAGAATATAAAGAGTTTAATAATCCAATAGTGGAGTTTTACAAAACTGAATTTATTGAAGAAAAAATTGCACAAATCGAAAAAGTTCCCACGGATTTCATGTACCAAAATTATAAAGCATTCTGTGCTAATAATGGATACAATTTCAAATCGAAACAATCATTCGTTGTAGATTTCAAGGAATTGCTTGGAGATAGATATGAGAAAAAACGTGCTAGACCTGGTAAAGACTTTCTGAGTTATGTTCATTATCCGAAACAATATGACAAGTCAGTTCAATGTTTCGCTTTAAAGTAATAAATTTGTTCCGACTGTTCCAGACTTTTTTCCAACTTAAAAGGTTAGTTGGAACGTAAACAAAATCAGTAGTATCAATGGTTTAAATATGTTCGTTCCAACTGTTCCAACCTTAAATACTTTATAAATAAAAAATAGGTAGTAGTGGATATATGCATTGTCTTATTCACGACTACTACCACAAATAGTAGATACGATTTGAAGTGAAGTTGGAACGTGGACATGAATCGGCTTTAAGTTAAGTGGGAGTAGGCTCAAAACCTGTTCCATCTTTAGTCTATTAGATTGGAACAAATCTATAAATTTATGAAAAGAGGTTAATAAATGAGATTCGTAAACTTACAGAATATGGACGAAGCTACTAAAAATAAATATTTTGCTGCTTATAATGCTTTGAATGAGCTTATGAAAGTGGAAAGTGGTATTGATCTAGTAGGTAGATGTTATTCAGATGTTATACACAAGGAACGAGAAAATATATTTATGCAACGAATGGGAGTAAAGAAAACAAAAGGAGTTGCTAGTGCTAAAAGGTTAGTAGGCAAGCGAGGTAATATAGATTTGCTGATTGACAAAGTACCAGGTAGCGACCATTCGAATTTGTGGATTAAAGATGGGAAGCCATATTCTTTTACGATAGAACCATATACATTAGGCAAAAAAACTCTCGAGGAACTTATAGATTATTGTGGCGAGAATGGATTGGATTTTAATATCTCTAATCATTCATTCCACAACCCTGCTGGAACATTTCTTGTAGAAATAAAAAAATCCCACAACCCAAAATTCGGTAGTGAAAAGGAGTAACTAAAAATGACAAAACAAAACATAGTCACACTCAAAGAAACAACTTATCAAAAAATACCGGAATTATATTCAGTTGTCGAAAAATGTGTAATTTGCAAAAGTCGTCATATCCATGCTGCTGAAGAAGGTAATGTGGTTGCTCATTGTATCAATTTAAAGAATCCAACAACTTACGATTTGGTTATAGATCGCACCAATGCTGAAAATCTTCGACTAGCTGAAAAATACGGGGTGAAACTCTATGAATAAATACGATATAGCTATACTTGAAAACTATTGGACAAGGTTTGATGAATTTAAAAATAAACTTGAGAAGATAGTTCCTAATGAAAACCCAGTATACTTTTCCAATTTAGAAAGTATTGTCATTGGTCTATCAAAAGTTTATGAGGTAGTCGATGAGGAATTAAAGCAAATAATTGAAATGAGGTATTGGAATAAATCAGATGCCCTTGAATGGATTGAAATTGCGGATGAATTATTTATCTCCAGAAGTAAGGTAATAAGAAAGCGTAACTTATTACTAAAGAAAACAATTGATGCTATTGGATATGTTGCTTAGTCCTAAAAGGTGGTGCAGATATGAATCGTGCGACAATAAGTGATAAGTTCGGTGCTGAAATGGAAGCCTTAACAGCTGGGACAAGGTATGAAATAAGTAGTGATTCTGATGATCCTACACCAATATTAGAAGGATATATTCGGGAAATCATGTATTCAATGTATGTGGATGCACATAGCAAAGAATTGGCCATTCGCTATCAACGACAAATAGAAGAACATTTTTCAGAGCTATATGAATTTTCGTATGGTGTTTCCCCTTACGATTCGGAATACAGACAGTCAAGTCAAACTGAACGAGTTGCTTTGATGATTGTGGATGAGAAAGCAAGATACACTAAGCAAATTGAAAAGCTATTTGCTAAGAATAATCGTTTCTATGCTGCACTCAAAGTAGTTGATCCAGACGATAGGGAATTACTATTAGATTACTTTGAAAGAAATATGTTAGTAGAATACGAAGTTTTGCGTAGCGCATTAAAACGTAATTTAAAAAAGTTGGAAAACTTCTACCAATCCGAATTAAGAAAGGCTGAATTTCAGAACGAGGAAATAAGCAATAGCATTGAAGGAACTATTCATATCAGAGAGCCAATCAGCAGTGAGGAAAAACGTAAGAAACGTTTAGATCGATTGAGAAAGAGTATGTCTGGAGGAAATTGAAATGACTATACCAAGTAAATTAAGAGATATTGATGTGGAGTCAAATTACCGTTGGATTAAAGGTATTTACGAAACCATGAATAAAATCGATAAGTATCAAGCAATTGCTGATGATGAACAAAATCCAGAAGATATGCGAAAGGCTTTTGCTAAGGAAGTAGAGTTTCAGAAACGAGATCTAGAGGATTGCAAAGAGTTGATCAGAGGATTTAAAAGTAGTTTTAGCCAACTACTTTTTAAAAAGTATATAGAGGGCTACACATTAGAAGAAGTAGCGGTAGATATGGGTTATGTTGCCAACTCTTTAGATAACGTTCATGCTCAATTCACTAGAGCATTAAGAGAAAAGGGATTAGCTATATGAACGAAGTAAGATGTCCTAAATGTAATAAGTTAGCGAGCAAAGCAAAAGGAAACTTCAAACTGGTGAACGATGATTGTGATATACAAATACAATGTACGAATGCGAAGTGTAAGACCAAACTAAATATAAAACTCGAGAGACTCTAGAAGTCCATGACTACACAGTGATGTGTATGTTGTGGGCTTTTTCTTTTAGGTGGTGATGCTATGAGATGAAATAAGCCCCCCGGTCAAAAACTTTGGAAAAAAGCCGAAATAGCCCAGACCGGTTGGGGCCTCGTCTGTCTGAAAATATTTATAAAAACACCTTCACATTAGAGGGGTATAGGGGGAGGGGGTTACTTTAATCAGTTAGAAATAAAACAATAAATTAAAAATGGAAGAGGTTATGAAAATGAAGGTTAAACCAGAAATGTTTCTAGTTGAAACAGAAAAAGCTTTGCAGATAGTTGAGCGTAAGGTAAAAGAAAAAATGAACGAAATGACACCAAAAACTCAGGTTAAATTGTTAAATGAAATGCTCCCAAAAGTGCAGGATTTCGGGCAATACGAAGAGTTGCTAAAGAAAAAGCAACAGTTAGAATTTGAAATTCTATCAAGCAAGGGAGGGCAATTTATTCCTGATGATGCGCGAGAAAAAATAGAAAATAATCGCAAAATTGAGCTAGCAGAATTATACAAAGTTATTGATTCAAAAACAGCGACATTAAAAAAGCATTTTGATGTTATCGAAAACGAAGTGATGCCATTGCTACAAGAAATAAACCAATTGCATCAACGTGAAATTAGTTTAGGTCGTTTAGATAGGTCACTCTATGGAGAATACGGTTATGGGATTCAAGACCAGTTAGTCCTATCTCCTAAAATTTCTGCAATTACTCACCCGGATTCAAGGCGTTGTAGAGACTTAAAGGAAGTTCTAAATACATTATTAAAAGTGAATAAAGGAGTGAAATTAAGATGAATTATATGCAAGAATTTGAAAAACGGTTAGCGTATTCTCGTACACGCGAAAGTGCAGGTTATTATCCATGTAAAATTAGACCGGTTTCCCCACGCGGTAAACAAATTTTAGCTGCAATGATTGAAGCTAAAATTGAGAAACAACCAACATACTTCACGCGTTTACTTGAACACTTCGATGCAATGAAATTAAAAACAATTTTAACAGAAGAAAATTATGCGGCGATTGGTCTTGATTTTAATTTTGAAGTTAGCGCTTATGAAGCGATTCCGAGCAATATTGTTATTGCTAAAGGTCGAGCGTTACAAAATGCAGTTGAAAGTATGCATAACATTTTACGATCCGATGTTGAAGCACAATTCGGTAAATTTGTGGCATACCCTCCGGAGAAACATTTAGATTATGACGATATTCCAGATCTACGTAATCAATCGAGAGGGGGTGAATAAAGTGGTGACAAAGATTATCAAAATTAACGGAGTAATCGTTTCAGATCAACATAAAGAAATTTATGATGAATGGAAAATTGAAAACATAGCACCAAAAGATATATTCACTCAGTTACCTAAAAAGGATTCAGAACCAATCGAAATCCACATTTCAAGTGGTGGTGGCGATGCATATGCAGGCTTCCTGATCTACACGAAATTAAAAGCATATCCAGGTAAAAAGACGGTGAAGATTTTAAACATAGCAGCAAGTGCAGCTTCTATTATTGCGATGGCCGGAGATGAAGTGTTAATCAGCCCGGTTGGTCAATTAATGATTCATAACGCATGGACAACCCAAACAGGCAATCAACATGCGATGCGTGAAGTTGCGGACCAATTAGAAGAACTAGCGGAAAGTTTAGTGAATGCTTATGAGTTACGCACGAACCAATCGCGAGAGAAAATCAAAAAATGGCTGGATTCAGAAACGTATTTTTCAGCTCATAAGGCAGTTGAGTACGGCTTTGCAGATGAAGTGATGTATTCAGAAAGCCGTACACAAAATAAGGTTATCGCTGCTTGTGTGGGCATGGATGGGCTATTGAGCGCATCGGTTATTGAGGAATATATCCAGAAGAAAGAAAAACAACCAACACAAACTAAAAAAGTAACTAGACGTAGACCACTTATGTTCTAGGGAGGGATGAGAAAATGACAAATTCACAAGAACGAGTAATTTCGACAGGACAAGTTGTGGAAGTATTATCTGAAAAGCGCTCAAATCAATTAAATGAAACATTACAACTAGCTTACACATCTATCGAATTACTTGAGAAAGCATTAGATTCATATGTAACGGCAACTTCAAACAAACTACATGCAGCACAACATTATGGCGATGTGCAGAGTTGGGCGGATGAAACAGAACGCTTCACTTTAGATACAGTAAAACAATTAAATGAGATCAATGAGCGTTTAGTTGATAAAGCTAAAGAATTACACGAAAAATTTCCGAGTAACTAATTTTTAAAAATGATTTATAAATTTTATAGTCGAAAGACCTCCTAATTTTAATAGTGTCAGTCTACGGATTGGCACTACTTTTTTAATAAATTTCATATAGGCAAAAGGCGGTGAGTAAAGAGTGGGAAATATGAAGTGTGGAAGAATTCTAGTAGATGGTCATATAATTCCTGTTGCTTTTAGTTTAAATACACCAAAGATTTATAAAAAGGCGTTTAAAAGTGATTTTTGGTCAGATTTGGCGTTTGAGTCTAATCGAACAGAAGAAACTTATAATATTTCAGAAACAAATAGGCGAGCGTTACAAGTAGTTTGGTCGTACGCAAAAACAGCAGATTCAAAGATTCAACGGTTAGATCGTTGGGCAAAACAATTTAATAACGTTACAGGGGTATTTATGGTGAAACAATTAGAAAATTTCTTAATGAATGAGGGGTGAAATAAATGGCAGGAAATCGTGTTATATCCGCAGTCTTGACTTTGAGAGACCAAAACTTCGGAAGTACTGCAGGAAGGGCTGCAAATAGTACGAGGGATTTAGAAAGACGTGTTAAGAGTACAGGTAATGCAGTGGGTCGATTTGGAAAAGCGGCAACTTCCGGTTTTGCTAGCGCCGCTAAAGGTGCTGCAGGAATGGTAGCGGCATATATGGGAATCAATGCAGTAAAAAACTTCGGTGTGAGTATGATCGAAAGTGCGGCATCCGCACAAGCAATGTCATCTCAATTTGAGCAAGTGTTCTCGGGCATGGAATCGGCAGCAAATAGTAGTTTATCTAAAGTAGCAGATGAAACCGGTATCCTTTCTGGGAGGTTGAAAGGAAGCTTCTTAGGAATGGCGGCGTTTGCTAAAACAACCGGCATGGATACGGCTAGTTCATTGGGATTAGCGGAACGGGCAACAAAAGCCGCAGCCGATGGAGCCGCATTTTACGATAAATCCATTGAAGATGTATCCGAGAGTTTGCAGTCGTTCTTAAAAGGAAACTTTGCCAACGATGCAGCGCTAGGTATATCTGCAACAGAAACAACGCGTAATGCAACAGCCAATAAATTGTATGGTAAATCGTTCAAAAAATTAAGTGAGGACCAAAAACAATTAACATTACTGCAAATGGTCGAAGACGGTAACAAGTTGTCTGGTGCATTAGGGCAAGCGGCACGTGAAACGGATGGTCTTGAAAACGTAATGGGTAACTTGCGTGAATCGTGGAAACTGGTGAAAGAAAAACTAGGTGAACCAATTCTCGAGCCAGCTATAAACGGGATGAAAAGGTTGACTGATTGGATAGGCAATATTAATACAGACGCTGTTGTTGAAAGGTTTAAAAATTTTGGTAGCGTAGCAAAGAATGCCATAGAAGCATCCAAACCTGCATTGGGATGGATGAAAGATGTAGCACTTCCAACGGTTAAAGATAAACTGGTAGAAATGTATACAGCTGCAAAGCCTGGGCTTGATTGGATGAAAGATACTGCTTTTCCGGCTGTAAAAGATGCAATTGGTTTCGCTTTAGATAAAGCTGTAGAAACGTACAATTTTATTAAAGACAATTGGTCTTTGATTAGTCCGGTTATCGCAGGTGTGGTTGCATCTATAGCGGCATATAAATTAGGAGTAATGGCGATTACAACCGCAACAGCTCTTTGGGAAGGGGTTACGAGTGCAGCAAGTATAGCCACCGGAATATTAAATGGTACGTTAGCTTTAACACCTCTAGGATGGATTGTTCTTGGAATTGGTGCGGTAGTAGCTGCAGGTGTCCTATTGTACAAAAACTGGGACAAGGTAACGGAAGTATGTAAATCAATGGGTGATAGCTTAAAGGGTGTGTGGACTGATATTCAAATCGGATTTTCTAACGCCTGGAGTGACATAAAAACTGCGGCAGGGAAAAGTGTTAATTTCATGATTGACAAAATTAATGATTTCATTGGTGTTGTTAATAAAATAGCAGGAGTAGCAGGCATAGAAATTCCAATGGTCGCAAAAGTGGAATGGGGAGAATCGAGGAAAGTAGCACAAAGAGCAACTGGACTTCAAGATATAGATTCTTTTGCAGTCGGTACAAATAGAGTGCGTAGGGATATGGTAGCCAACATCCACAAAGATGAAATGATTGTACCTGCAGTACAGTCGAGAAATTTACGTAAACAAGGCGTGACGATTGATAATATTGATCGTGCATTACCAAGTGGTATTAAACCAGCGGCAACTAGCATTGAGAAGTCCTTCGTTACAAATAACGAAACGCGAAACGAGAATAATCGTTCTTTCATTAATAATACTAGAAATGAAGATAAGCGTACTGTCACAAATATCGAAACAACAAAAGCAAATAATACGAAATCAGAAAGTAAGACCTTTAATTTTGGTGACATTCATATACATGGTACTAATTTGACTGTCGCTGAAGTGGTGAATGAATTAGTACCACAATTAAAATTAAGAATGGCGAATATGTAAATTTAAGAAGGGGCTTAGGCTCCTTTTTATATTTTAAAAGAGGTTTTTGAAGTATTATGTCGAAAGTTGTAAGTGACAATCATTTCCATTCACATTATGATATTAGTGGGGAGGGGAATTAGTTGAATAACAAATCAGTAATCACACTTTTATTAATATCGATAATTGGATTCTTAGTAGCTTTATATGCTTTGTTAATGCAAGTTTTTGGAATTCAGAGTGACGATAAAGCGACGATTATTGGTGGTATTTTAAGTATGGCAGGTGGTGCATTAGGTGCTTTCGGAGCTTATCAAGTAGCTGTATGGCAGACTAACAAAGCAATTGAAAATGACCGGGAAATTAGGATTAGACAAAAGAAGGTTGAAAAGCTAGAGGAATTAAAGACTGCTTTTGTAAGCTGTTATATAACGTTAGAAGAAGTTTATAAAAAGGTATACAAACAACAGGAAATGATTAATACATTAATAGAAAAAAAGTACAATGTATTTAAAAAAGATAATTTTTTAACTAATGATTTAGAAAATGAATTTATCAAAGGTGTAATGCAATTACAAAGCTTTAAGATGATATTCATGAATAACAAAGAATATGTGCCTGCGAGGATTGATCCACTAGAAGTGATGACAGCTATGTATCGAATGACTAGTACTTTAGATGAATTACTGAATATCCATAAATTATTAATTGAAAATAATCCAATGAATATTGAACAATTCTATGAGCATTGGACAAGGGTTACATTAGATTTTCAAGATGCTAAAATAGCAATGCAAAAATATATATTTGATCCGAAAAAACATATAGATAATGAAATTCAGGAAAATTTATAATTTGATCATATTTATTAAGTCGCATCTAACCAGGTGTGGCTTTTATTATGTCTTTAAAAGGAATGTAGTTTAGCAGAGATGAAGAGTAAACGATAAGGCTTGGAATTAATGATGAATATATTAAAGTAAAAGGTGGGCTTCGGCTCATCTTTTTTAATTTCGATTTAAGAAGGATTATGGAGACTTTAAAAAGAACTACCTAGATGGAGGTGATATCTATGGAAAAAATTACGCTGACAGTATATGAAGTAGCAGAATTAATTGGTGTTTCTATTGGGACCATTTACACAATGGCTCGATTAAAGGAAATACCACATAAAAAGGTGCGTGGGCCTATTTTATTTCTCAAAGAGACTATTGAAAAATGGCTTTGTGATGATAGTGCACAGCAGCTCTAATCAATTAAAAAAAATATGAATCGAGAGGAATTATGATATGGAAAAAACTAAATATACGTTTCGTCATTTCTTTATTGTGGATGGTCAAAAGAAAGAAATAGATCCGTTGAAGGAACCTAAAGTTTCTAATCAGTGCAAACTTTTGTGGGCAAATCTAACTACTGGTAAAGAACATGTACTTGTTGAAGAAGAGAATCAATATGAGCTGCCGCATTAGACAAGCTATTGAAAAAAAGGAAATACATTGGACATTATTAATTTTGATGGACAGTTAGTAACTGATAGTCGTGATGTAACTGAAATGTTTGGAAGACCTCATGACAAAGTAATTTGTGACATCAGAAATATACCCGAACAATTAGGTGACACCAAAATTGGCGAGTCCTATTTCATTGAATCAACGTACACGAATTCACAAAACAAATAAATTTCTTTGGAGGAAATAGTTATGGTCGAGTTGCTGGAAGTTTCAGAAATAGCGAAGCTTCTCAAATGCAATAAAGTTTTTGTTTATAAACTTATCAAAAGTGGTCAATTAGTAGGTTTGAAACTAGGACGTATGAAAGTTTCTTCAATTGAGTTGGAGGATTTCATGAAACGCAATGCCGGTAAAGATTTAACAGATCCATTCAATGTTAAAGTACTAGAGATTACGAAGAGGGAGGAAAAATAAGCGTGCAGCAACTAAAGGTAGATCTAATTGTTCCTATTCCAAATGATCAATTGCTAATCTCGAAAGTTGAATTAGAAGAGTTAAAAGATAAATCACTTATCGGTGTGTATTGGTCAATGAAGGATTTAGAAGTTCGTACAGGTAAAAAAGTAGAATGGATAAAAGACAATATTTTATATCCTCCTAAATTCAAGAAAGTACTGGATGTTCATAATGGTGGGTTCGTTTATTATCCACAGGTTAAAGGGGAAAAGTGGACATTTCTAGCTTCCAAAATGGCTGAATTCTTGGAAGAAAACTTTTACTCTATTTTCAGTAGTAAGTAAATTGGTTCAGCTTAAATTAGCAGAATTGGGAGGTGAAATCATTGCGAAGAATACGGACAGTAACTTCTCTATTAGAATATCTAGATTCAATTAATTGTCCAATGAGTAGATCTACAGTCAATAAATTAATCCGAACAAATGAAATGCCGTATATCCGGGTAAGTGAACGTGTATTAATTTTTGATTTAGATGCAATTGATAATTGGCTTTCTATAGATAATCTAGACGAATAAGAGTCATCCGATACATTATCAATTAATTAGGTGAGAGCAAAATTGCGCAGTCTTGTCTATTATTGTAGTAGAAGGGAGTAGTGATAATAGAATGTATGCAGTATTTATTAAATACTTTTAGGAGGCGATATAAATGGATATTTTTAAAAAACATTTTATTAATGAAGCTAAAATAGTATTACAATTGGCATTGGCTAGAAAAATTGCTTTTAATGAAAGTGATAGTAATAAAAATACATTAAAATATAAAGAAGCTGAATCAGACCTATATAACTATCTTGTCAAAATGGATACATCTGAATTAAAATATCTAGAATATTTCATCCACAATGGTTCAAACCTAGAAAAGACTGCAAATGACTTTGATCTCTCACTAATTTCAGAAATTTTTAAAACTCCAATAAAACCAATAATTCCAGTTAAATATAGTAGGAACGATATTATAAGAGTAAATCATATAATGGAACAAGAGGACTTACATATTTATTTAAATGCAGCGATAAAAAATCATTCGTAAGGCTGTGCAAAAAAACAAAAGCAGCACCTCTTTTGTATAGGGATGCTGCGCATATTTTATATAACTACCCATGCCCGGTTATTGAATACCATTTGAATACCAAACACTTAGTATTCATTGAAATACATTGTGTAGGTAACCTAGATAAATCTGCATTGTCACTGGGTTTTGAAATTAGTTATCACTTTATTTACTGGACTTCAATAAACGTTCTGTTTCTTCAAATTCTCGATCAATCTCAGTATTAGGTTTATATGTTATTAAGCTGACAACTACTGCAGCAATTAATGCTAAAATGAAACCAGGAACGATTTCATATAATGCACTTGAAAGTGTGTCAATTGTGCCCCAAATTAATACAGTTACAGCACCAACTATCATACCTGCTAAAGCACCAGCTGAAGTAATTTTTCTCCAGTAAAGTGTTAATAAAATAATTGGGCCAAATGCTGCTCCAAAACCAGCCCAAGCAAAAGAAACAAGTTTTAATATGGTTGAATCTTGATCCCAACCAACAGCTAAAGCAATTAAAGATACAACAAGTACAGCGATACGTCCATAAAGTACATATGTTTTGTCTGGAGCGTCTGTTTTAATAACTGCTTTGTATAAATCTTCAATTAAAGCAGAAGAAGTTACAATTAATTGTGAAGAAATTGTACTCATAACTGCTGCTAAGATAGCTGCAAGCATAATTCCAGCGATAAACGGATGGAATATAATCTGCCCAAGTGCAATGAAAACAGTTTCTGGGTTTTCTAAACTTAGTTCTGGATGTTGTTGATAATAAGCAACTCCGACCAAAGCAGTAGCAATTGCTCCACCTAAGCTTAATATCATCCAACCAATACCGATACGGCGAGCCTGTTTAGTTTCTTTTACAGAGCTGATTGCCATAAAACGAACGATAATATGAGGTTGTCCAAAGTAGCCAAGTCCCCAAGCAACAGCAGAAATTCCACCAACTAAAGTAGTTCCTGCGAAAAGACTAAGATGTGTTGGGTTTACAGCTTTAATAGATTCGATGGTTTCACCTATTCCACCTGTTGTAAAGACACCCACAATAGGTACAGAAACTAGCGCTAGGAACATGAGAAGACCTTGAAGGAAATCCGTGTAACTAACTGCTAAGAAGCCTCCGAATAATGTGTAGGCAACAGTTACCCCTGAGACAATTAAAAGACCAGTGTGGTAATTTAAACCAAATGAGCTTTCAAAGAAAACTCCTCCAGATACCATTCCGGAAGATACATAAAATGTGAAGAATAACAAAATAATTAGACCGGATGCCACACGTAATAATCGAGACGACTGTTTTAAACGACTTTCCAAATAACTTGGAATCGTAATAGAATCATTAGATACTTGTGTATACACACGTAGTCTTGGTGCGACAAACAACCAGTTTAGATAGGCACCAATTGTAAGACCGATTGCAATCCAAGCTTGTCCCATTCCTGAAAGATAAATAGCTCCTGGTAACCCCATTAATAACCAGCCGGACATGTCTGCAGCACCTGCACTTAATGCGGTAACTGCAGGACCAAGCGAACGACCTCCGAGCATATAGTCTGTTAAATTAGATGTTTTTCGGTAAGAATACCACCCAATAACTAACATGGCGATCATATATATAATGATGGCTGTTAGTTGATAAGCTTCTGATGTCATAAACAATCTCCTCCCATTTTAATCATAACACGGGAGTTAATAGACTTAAATGATATATTTGAAATTACATATTTTTCCGACTATTAATTCTGTTAAAATAACTTTACGAACAATTGAAAGGGGTTTTTTCATTGAAATTTATTCATACAGCAGACTGGCATTTAGGTAAACTAGTGCAAGGTGTATACATGACAGAAGAACAACAATTTGTTTTAAAACAATTATTAGAAGCTATTGATCAAGAAAAACCAGACGCTGTTATTATTGCAGGCGATTTATACGATCGTGCCGTTCCACCTACCGAAGCAGTAAATTTACTGGACGATATACTAGCAGAAATCGTCCTAAAGCGACAGATTCCAGTGCTCAGTATTGCAGGAAATCATGATAGTCCTGGACGCTTAAACTTTGGAAGTAAACTAATGAAGGAAGCAGGATTACATATAGTCGGTCAATTAATGAAAGAGCCAAAACCAGTCATATTAAATGATGCATTTGGAGAAGTGCACTTTCATTTAATTCCGTATACAGATCCTTCTCAAGTACGCTATTTATTGGAGAACGAATCCGTTATAAGTCATCAAACGGCGATGAAAGCAATTATAGAAGTAATAGAAAAACAAGCAGACCCGACTAAAAGACATGTATTTGTAGGGCATGCATTTGTAACTCCACATGGTCAAGAGGAAGAAAACACAAGTGAATCAGAGCGTCCACTTGCAATAGGTGGAGCAGAGTATGTAGATGCAGCACTTTTTGAAAAATTTAACTATACAGCACTTGGGCATCTTCACCAAGCGCATTATGTATTAAACGAGACCATTCAATACGCAGGCTCTCCTTTAAAATACTCGATTTCGGAAGAGCATCATAAGAAAGGTTTTTTCATCGTTGAACTGGATGAAGTGGGAAATGTCGCGATAGAAAAAAGATTATTAACTCCGAATCGTGATATGCGGACGGTAGAAGGGTATATGCAAGAAATTTTGCAACAGCCAGTAAGTGAAGATTTTGTATTTGTGAAACTGCTCGATGAAACACCAATTTTATCGCCAATGGAGCAAATCCGTACGGTCTATCCAAATGCGATGCATGTCGAGAGAAAAATATTTCGTTCCACTAGTACTTCTACTGAAAGTAAGACAATGCCTCGAAGAAAAATGGATGATTTTACACTGTTTCAAGCATTTTATGCGGAATTGAGTGGGAAAATGCCTACGGAGGAAACAGAAGTACTTTTTAAAGAGGCGCTTGGACAAACGATATTGGAGGAACGGGAAGGAGGAGAAAAAGCGTGAAGCCACTTCAACTGAAAATGACCGCTTTTGGTCCATATAAATTTTCTGAGACGATTGATTTTACAGAGTTAAAAGACAATCGACTATTCGTCATTTCCGGAGCAACAGGAGCTGGAAAAACGACTATATTTGACGGTATTTGTTTTGCATTATACGGGTCAGGAAGCGGCGAAGATAGACAGGACACGAAAATGATGCGAAGCGATTTCGCTACGGATGATACACATACTGCTGTGGAGTTGGTTTTTGAAATACATAACCGTAAGTATCGCATTTTACGTCAGCTCTCGCATGTAAAAAAAGGAAATAAAAGTGCAACAGGCGAACGTTATGAATTTTTCGAAATACTAGAAACGGGAGAAGTCCCTGTAGTCGACAGACAAATCGTTTCCGAAATCAATAAAAAAATAGAAGAAATAGTCGGACTCACGCAAGACCAATTTAGCCAAATTGTGATGCTTCCACAAGGGGAATTTAGAAAACTCCTTACCTCTTCCACAGAAAACAAAGAAGCTATTTTACGTAAAATATTTAAAACAGAACCATATAAAATGATCAGTGAGAAGTTGAAAGAGAAGAAATTAGTAGCAGAAGCGGATCTGAAAAAAGAAGAATTAACGCGAAATGGTTATACCGAGCAAATTCTAGCTTCCTTTCCAGTGCGTGAATCGAGCGTTTTTGAACTGATTGAATCTAGTAGCTTTAACACGTATCAATTAGTCGAAGCTTTAAAAGAAGAAACAAATTTTTACAAAGAAAAGATTCAACTAGACGAACTTACGTATAAAGAGGCCTACACACAACACGCAACAAAACAAATTGCCTATTATGAAGCAAAAGCAATAAACCAACGATTCCTAGAGCTAGAAACAAAAGAACTCCAACTGGAAACTTTAATAGAACAGTCCGATGAATACACATACAAACAACGTCAACTAGAAGCAGCAGAACGTGCAAGCACCATCGAAACGATTGAAGCTTATTATTTAGACATAGAGAAAGAAGTACACTATAAAAAAGCGTTACTGGAATCAGCACAAAATGAAATGACTAGAGCAGAAGAAACACTTAAGCAAGTAACTACTCTGTATAACGATGAGGCAAGTAAAAAGGAAGTACGTGAAAAAAGTGTCGAAACAGTTATTCAGTTAAACGGACTAGTCCCTTTATTTGAACAATTGGAAACGAATAGAATGGAAATGTTTCAGCTAGAAAAACGTACAGCTAGTTTAAAAATTCAATTGGACGAGAAGTCAGTGCATTTCCTAAAGGAAAAAGAAACTTCCGGGAAGCAGAAAAGTGCAATAGACAAACTAGAGAATCTAGTGGAGCCGCTTGATTCAAAGGTCCAGCAACTCACCGTATTACAAGCACAGCATACAGCACTACAAGAATATGTTTTGAATGAAAAAGAATTGCAAGTATTTGCCGCAAAGGAAATAGAACAGCAGACTATTTATGGTGAAATGAAAGAAGCGTACAATGCAGAAGAACGAAAATGGATGAGCAACCAAGCAAGTATTCTAGCATCCAAACTACTACCAGGGGATCCTTGCCCTGTGTGTGGCAACAGGGACCATGATGTATTAAGCATGGATGTGCATGATGCGTCCGTGAACGAAGAAGCGTTACAACAACTAAAAGAAAAGTTGACGAAGCAAGAAACAAAATGGATAACCATTCAAGCTAAAAAAGAAGCGGCTACTAAACAGCTAGAAAAACTAGAGGGGCGATTAAAGGAGCTTCAAGTAAAAAGGCTGCAAGCTGAACAAGTGGTAGAGGAGCTCAAACAGTTACAAACGGAAGTGGATGCACTTCGAGTAGAAAAAAACAATCTTTCTTTATTAAAGCAACCTTATAAAGACTTGTTAGTAAAAGTAGAGCAATTGGAACAGGAAAAAAATCAGCTAGAAACGAACTATCAACAACAAAACGGGCTATTAGCACAAGCCAAAGCAGTATACGAATCGAAAAAAACATCCATCCCAGCTCATATTCCAAGTTTGCAGGAGCTCCAAGTCCAATTGACAGCTGCCAGAAAACAAAAAGAAGCATTAGAACATGCGTGGGAAGAAGCACAGAAAAGGCTGAAAACTGCTCAAGATGCTTGCACGAAAGCAATTTTAACGCTTGAACATGCTGAAATAGCCGAAAAAGAAATAAAAGAAAAACTTGATAAAGCGGAACGCAATTTCCAAGAGGCATTAGCAAAGGCATACTTCGAATCGATCGAAGCATATAGAGCAACTAAATTATCCGAAAGAGATCGAATGATGTTAAAAGAGCAGTGTACGACCTATAAACAAACAGTTCATACATTAACAGAGCAAGTTAGAGAAGGAAGGCAACAACTAGAGTCGAAAGTGAAGATAGAGCTTGCGCCTCTAGAAGAAGATCTCGTTCAGTTAAAGGAAACGTATGAACAAGCTTTAACCGCATTAAATAGCACAAAAGAATTTGAAAAAGCAGGTCGTATATTGGAAGAGAAGATTGCTACCACAAGTGAAAGAATCGAGAGGTTGGAGCAGCAAGTGCAACGAATAATAGATTTGTACGATATGCTACGCGGGCAAAATCATTTAAAGATTTCGTTTGAACGATACGTACAAATTGAATATTTAGAGCAAATCGTTGCTGCTGCAAATGAGCGATTAAAGCATATGTCGAATGGTCAATTCCAATTGCTTCGCAGTGAACGACAAGAAACCCATGGCAAACAAAGCGGGCTTGGACTAGACGTATATGATGCATATACAGGTCAAACAAGAGACGTCAAAACACTCTCAGGTGGCGAAAAGTTCAATGCATCGCTATGTTTAGCGCTTGGAATGGCCGATGTTATTCAAAGCTTCCAAGGAAGCATACGAATCGATACGATGTTTATCGACGAAGGATTTGGATCTCTTGACGAGGAATCATTGAACAAAGCGGTTGATACGTTAATCGATTTGCAAAAATCTGGTCGAATGATTGGTGTTATATCACATGTCGCTGAGTTGAAAGCGTCTATGCCGGCCATTCTGGAAGTGGAGAAGGTAAAAGAAGGCTATAGTAAAACGAAGTTTGTTATTAAGTGAGTGAAGTGAGGTGCTCCTTTCGATAAGAAAGGGGCGCCTTATTTTAAGTTGATTGATTACACACCCGAACTGGGCTCTCTAATCCATTTCTTGTAAAAAACTAGACGTTTTCCTCAAGGAATGCTTCGTATTTTTCACACATTCCCGGCATTCGTCATATTATTTTGAGAAGAGGTGGTGAAAAATGCGCGATGAAAAAGGGAACGTACTATTCGATCCCTATGAAACCGAGCAACAGGAATGGAAAAAGCAACAAGTAAAGGAGCGGAGTAAGCAACTCTTAACGATTATTTCACCGATTCTACTTCTTTTACTATGGGAAATATGCGCGCGAACGGGAATTCTAGATATTCGATTTTTCCCGCCGCCATCAGCGATTGTCTCTACATTTTTCGAATTGGCAACGAATGGTCTTTTGTGGACACATATTTCTGTATCTTTATATAGAATTGCTGCGGGATTTTTACTTGGCGTAATACCGGGAATTGTTATCGGGTTACTGATGGGATTATATGGACCAATTCGACATTTTATATCCCCGATTGTGATGGCACTCATGCCAATACCTACCTTAGCTCTACTACCCATCATTATTATCTTCTTTGGAATTGGAGATTTCTCAAAAGTAGTAACAATCGCAGGAAGCGTATTTTTCCCGGTTGTCATTAATACTGTTGCAGGTGTCCTAAACATAGAAAAAGTACATTTAGATGTTGCGAAAAATTACGGAGCAAGTCCGAAAGATTCTTTCTTCAAAATAGCATTTCCAGGTGCACTTCCTGTCATGCTAGAAGGTATTCAAATGGGGCAGGCGATTGCACTGCTTACAATCGTTGCTGCGGAAATGATGGGAGCCACATCAGGGATAGGGTATTTAATATGGACCTCTTACAAAGCATTCATGTTAAAAGAAATGTTCGTTGGTTTAATACTCATTTCCTTTTTCGGATTTCTATTTTCCCTTTTTTTACGTGGGCTGCAAAAGAAGATTGTCCCCTGGAGGTGAATAGGTGAATAATGATGTGAAAATTTCTATTGAAGATTTAACGAAAGTCTTTTACAAGAAAAATAATAGTGTGACGGCGATGAAAAATGTATCACTCGATGTAAAAGAGGGCGAATTTGTTTGTTTAGTCGGACCAAGTGGTTGCGGTAAGACGACTTTATTACGCATACTAGCAGGTTTAGAACATCAAAGCTCCGGTAAATTTACGGTTTTCTCCGATTCGGATTTTCGCCCATTACAATCGATGGTTTTCCAAGAAAAAGGCGTCATCCCTTGGTTAACAGTCGAAGAAAACGTGGCATTTGGGCTTAATATGCGTCATTTACCGAAAGAATTCATCCTTAAACAAACAAATAACTATTTGAAAAAAGTGGGTTTAAGCAATTTTTCTAAGCTTTATCCAAAAGAGCTATCAGGGGGCATGAAACAGCGAATTAGCATTGCAAGGGCTTTTGCGAATGATCCTGAAATTTTACTGATGGATGAACCATTTGCCGCACTAGATGAGCAAAATAAATTCATTTTACAGGAAGAATTACTTTCTATTTGGTCTGAAACGAAAAAAACGGTGTTATTTATTACACATAGCATCGATGAAGCATTGCTACTAAGCGACCGAATCGTATTAATGAGCGCCCATCCTGGAAAAATAGTAAAAGAAATTAAAGTGCCTATTCCAAGACCAAGAACGATGGAGCAAGTGAGAGCAAATGAAGAAATGGCGGAGCAATTCATTGTTATATGGAATCATTTACAACAAGAAGTTCAGCGATCGAGAGGATAAGGGAGGAAGTTTGTGAAAAAACGTTGTTTGATACTACTGGCATCAATGGCGCTTTTACTAGGTGCGTGTAGTTCAAAGGAAAAGGAAAGTACAACTGTTGCGTTAGACGATGTGGTAAATAAAAACAATCCATCTGGAGATTTAGCTCCGCTTGACAAGAAAGTGAAGGTTGTTATCGCAGAAGATGGAGCAGCATCTGGAGCCGGCTTTTATATTGCAAAAGAAAAAGGATATTTTGCAGACTACAATATTGAAGTGGAATTTGCCCAGTTTGGAAATAGTGATGAAATGCTTCCAGCGCTTGCATCCGGTGATGTAGATATTGCAGGGGGAGTATCTACTGCGTCATTTTTTAACGCAATTGCACAAGGAATTGATGTGAAAATCATTGCTGATAAAGGGCATAATGTGCCAGGGAAGTCTTATTTTTCATTCGTTATCGGCAATCAGATGAAAGATGAAATTAAGGAATATAAAGACTTTAAAGGCAAACGAATTGCCGTCTCTTCCAAAAACTCGATTGATGAATATATTTATTTAGAAATGTTGAAACATGCTGGTTTAACCCCTGATGATGTTGAATTTGTACTGCTCGGAGATTTCGGTAGTATGCTTGGTGCAATTGAAAATGGTTCGGTTGATGCAGCGCTTCAAATAGAGCCACTAATCGCACAAGGTATCGAAAATGGCTTCCACGTACGTTTTGGAGATACGACCGACTATGCTCCAGAATCACAAATTGCATTAGTGCTAGGATCACCTCAATTTATGAATGATGAAAAAAATGTATCATTGCGTTTTATGGCTGCTTATTTAAAAGGGGTGCGCGACTATAATGATGCGTTCATCAAAGGAAAAGGAAAAGCGGAAGTAATCGACATTATGACAAAGTATACTGCACTAAAAGATCCTGCACTATGGGAGAAAGTATTTGTGACTGGACTTGATCCAGATGGAAAGATGTTTTTAGATGATATTGTAAAACAATACGATGCGTATAAAGCAAATGGTGCAATTAGTGGGGATGTTGACTTTGACAAAGCAGTCGACACATCTGTTACAGAAAAAGCAGTCGAGATTTTAGGAGCATATGAACGATAAAGCGTCCAATCATATGGGCGCTTTTTCTTAAATATCCCGCATTAACGGGAAGCCAAGACCCCCACCGATTGAAGTTTCACTTTATAGAACGTGTGTAATACAATAATGAGATAAGAGTGTGAATAGATGAGGTGAGTGAAATGGTAAGTGTGTTGGTGGATGCGGATGGATGCCCAGTGGTAGATCTAACAATTTCGGTTGCAAAAAAGTTTGATTTAAAAGTTACATTGCTATGCGATACAGCACATTATATGCAACGCGAAGGCGCTGACACGATAATGGTCTCTAAAGGCGCTGACGCAGTTGACTTTGTACTTGTGAACCGAGTGAAAAAGGGAGACATCGTCGTTACGCAAGATTACGGGCTTGCCGCAATGGTGTTGGCAAAACAAGGCTTTGCAATTGATCAAAATGGACGTTGGTATACATCAGAGAATATAGATCAGCTTTTAGACAGTCGGCATATGTCGAAAAAAATTAGGCAAGCGGGTGGAAGACTAAAAGGACCAAGGAAACGCCAAAAAGAAGATAACGAAAAATTTGAAAGAAGCTTTACAGAACTTTGTAAAGTAGCAGTGAAAGACTGACTGTTTCGAATTCAATTGTAATAGTTAACAACCATCACTAATTTTGTTATAATGTTCGGTGGACAAAATTAGAAAAGGTGGAGTAAAAAATGGAAACAAATGCATACAGAGTATTACTTTACTATAAATATGTCCCTATAGAAGATCCAGTAACATTTGCACAAGAACATCTTGCTGCTTGTAAAGAAATTGGGTTAAAAGGGCGCATTTTAGTATCCGATGAAGGAATTAACGGCACATGCTCGGGAACAATTGAACAAACCGACGCATACATGGAAATGATGAAAGCGGACGATCGGTTTGCTGACATGGTGTATAAAATAGATGAAGCAGAAGGACACGCATTCAAAAAAATGCATGTTCGTCCTAAACGAGAAATCGTTCATTTAGGATTAGCGGATGATATTAATCCAAATGAATTAACAGGAAAATACCTTTCTCCAAAAGAGTTTTTTGAACAAATGCAAGCAGAAGATACAATTGTAATCGATGCTCGTAATGACTATGAGTTTGACCTAGGCCATTTCCGCGGAGCAATTCGCCCAGATATTCGCAACTTCCGTGATCTTCCGGACTGGATGTTGGAAAATCGAGAAATGTTCGAAGGTAAAAAGGTTTTAACATACTGCACAGGTGGAATTCGTTGTGAAAAGTTCTCAGGCTGGTTAGTACGAGAAGGCTTCGAAGACGTTGCCCAATTACATGGTGGTATCGCAACATACGCAAAAGACCCAGAAGTTCGCGGTCAATTATGGGATGGTCAAATGTACGTGTTTGACGAACGTATTGCTGTTCCGATTAACCAAGTTGAACATGTCATTGTTGGGAAAGATCATTTTACTGGCGAACCATGTGAGCGTTATGTAAACTGTGCAAATCCAGACTGTAATGACAAAATCCTTTGCTCAGAAGAAAACGAACATAAATACCTTCGTAGCTGTTCACACGATTGCCGCGTACATCCACGTAACCGCTACATCGTAGAACACAACCTATCTGAAGAAGAAGTAGCAGAAAGACTAGCTGCTATTGAAGCAACCATATAAAATATCAAATCCCGCCTTGCCGAAGCAAGGTGGGATTTTTTGCTTTTGATAATTTAAAGGGAAAGTGCTTACATATATTGAATTATAATAAAGAGTTCGTTTTTAAAATAGGAATGGGGGAACGTATATGGCAATCGAAGTGAGAAAGATTTCTGATTTAAATGAAGTAGACGTATCCAAACTAATTCAAGAAAGCGAAAAAGAAGGGTATCGTTTCGTATCAAGACTTGCTTCTGAGTATGAAGACGGTACGAATCGGTTTAGTGAACAAGGAGAAGCGCTATTTGGTGCTTGGGACGGGGAAAAACTCGTTGCAATTGGAGGAATAAATCGAAATACAAAGAGCAAAGACGCTGCGGCTGCAAGACTACAAAGAGCTTACACACTACCAAGCTATCGTAGAAAAGGAATCGGCAGTGAACTTTTTAACGCCATTTTCGTCCATGCAAGAGGACAGTTCAATGAAATTACAACGAAAACGGAATCCGCAAAAGTGGATGCATTTTACCGGGCTAATGGATTCCAATTTGATGAGCGGTCACCCGATATAACACATGTGTACAGCTTATAGAGAAAGGGTCAGACAACGATGAGTAGACAAAATTTAACTGAGCAATTTCCTTTAATTGAAAAAATGAAAAAAACAGAAGAAGTAATTTGGTTCAATCCAAATATAACAAAAACAGAAAACGCTTTGAAAAATCTAAGCGTTACAAGTGAAATGGTACAGGACGCAAGTGATCGTCTAGATAGATTTGCTTCTTACTTACAAATTGCTTTTCCTGCAACAGCGAAAACGAATGGCATCATCGAATCTCCACTCGTAGCTATTCCAAAAATGGCTATTGGGATGAAGGAATTATTCCAAACTGATTTCGATGGAGAGCTTTTACTAAAATGCGACAATGATCTACCGATTTCTGGTTCAATTAAAGCGCGCGGTGGTATTTATGAAGTGTTGAAAATTGCGGAGACCCTTGCTATTCAGGAAGGCTTCTTGACCGAGGCAGATGATTATAGCGTTCTTGCCAAGGATGAAATGCGAGCATTCTTCTCTCGTTATTCTATTGCAGTCGGTTCAACAGGAAATCTTGGTTTGAGCATCGGGATTATGAGTGCGAAAATCGGATTCCGTGTGACAGTCCATATGTCGAGCGATGCTAAGCAATGGAAAAAAGATATGCTTCGGGAAAAAGGAGTAGAAGTGATCGAATACGCTTCCGATTACAGTATCGCGGTGGAAGAAGGTAGAAAACAAGCGGAAAAAGATCCGACATGCTTTTTTATCGACGACGAAAATTCTACAGACTTATTTATGGGCTATGCAGTTGCAGCAAGTAGATTAAAAAAACAGTTGGAGCAGCAAGGGAAAAAAGTAGATGAAGATCATCCGTTGTTTGTCTATTTACCTTGTGGCGTTGGTGGTGGACCAGGCGGCGTGGCATTTGGCTTAAAGCTTTTGTTTGGTGACAATGTTCATTGCTACTTTGCAGAACCGACTCACTCTCCTTGTATGTTACTCGGGATGATGACGGGATTACATGAAGATATAGCAGTAGATGAAATTGGTTTAGACAATAAAACCGACGCGGATGGTCTAGCAGTTGGTCGACCTTCTGGATTTGTCGGTAAAACACTGGAGAAGCTTTTAAGTGGAAGTTATACGATTAGTGATGGAAAGATGTATACATTGCTTGCGCTACTTGCGGATACGGAAAAGATTCACTTAGAACCGTCTGCACTAGCAGGGATGACTGGCCCAATTCATTTAGCGGGTAATGGTGTTCCTTTGAATAATGCAACGCATATTGTGTGGGCAACTGGCGGTGGAATGGTACCGGGGCATGTGAAAGAAGTGTACTACGAAAAAGGAAAGCTATTACTTAATCAGTAAACTTTCTTATTTTCTCTTTCGAAAGAGTAAAGAAGGATGACTTAAAAGAAGAATTACTTTTAAGTCATCCTTATCATTTATTTAATCTTCTTTTTCTATCCTCTTAATATTTAGAGGCTCAAAGGTAATCCTGTATTCTTTATGTAATTTAAAGAGACCATATTTTTCAATATAATAATCTATTACGTTTTTTAAATACTCCGGAGTTATTTCAAGATTCGTGCACACTTCTTCCAGTGTTGTCTGTCCTTTTTCGTAGCAATCAATTAGCTGATCCAAAGAGACAATTTTTTCATAACCCCATCTTCGGGCGATTTGTTCTAATTTTATACTTCTCATATCATTTAAGTCTGTAATGTCTCCATAGGTCGTCTCGTAATGACCAAGCTCTTCTGCTAAAATACAATGCTTTTCGTATTTATCTTTGAATTTATCAATTTCAATGACGTTATCATAATATAAACCTGGGAGACCTTTAGGTAATGCTTTCTCAATAATTTTAATATGTGGGTACTCCATTATCAGACGATCATACGTCATGTAAACACCTCATTTATCCGCGTTGCGATTTAATAAACTCAATATACTTCTTAATGTCTTCCATTTCTTCTTCCGTGACATCTTCATCAATATGCGCTGCAATAGTTACGATTTTCTGTCTATCCAATATTTTTTCAGAGTCTTCTCCTAGGAAATAATGGCCTGGAACTTGAAAAAAATCAGCGAGTAATCGAACAAATTCCAACTTAGGATCGGCTTCTCCGTTTTCCCAACGACTTATAGAGCTCTTACTAATTTTACTGCCAAATTTAGAATTTAAAGAATCCGCTAATTGTTCAATGGTGAGTTTTCTATTCAGTCTTAGCTCTTTTAATAATGTTCCGAAGTTCTTCACAGCTGTAATCTCCTTACATATTATCTATAGTTTGAATTCTAACTCGATATTTCCTAAAACGCAACAAATCAAAATAAATTAGTTCCATTTTAGGAACATTTCTGTTGACATAGATTTCTGTTAGTAATATGATAGATTTATCCCTAAAAGGAACCTACGTTCGTATTTAGTTCCGTTTTCGGAAATGGTGAGGAGATGACATTTATGAGGATGAAAGACATAGAAGTAGATTCCAAAGGTAATATCAATCTCAATACAAAGGAAATTCCGAATCCATGCATCGTAGTAATTAGTAAAAATACAGCAAAAATGACAGAGCTACCCCCTTTCGCTGATACGATCATTAAGACACATCAAGGAAAAGTCGTGCGTGTTAAATGGAATGAGGGAGAAGATTTTTAAAATTGAGTAGAAATAAATCAAAATAGTCCCACCAGTCAGCTGGAGGACAACAAACGATTTCAGCATCTTGCTGGTCTTTTGTTGTCCTCTTTTTTTTATAGGGTTTTAAAAATAAAAAGGAGGAACTTCCTATGTTAAATTGGGCGGATAAATTGATACAAGAATATTCATTTCATAAAAATGAGTTGGAGCATCTAAAGGGACTATTAGATCCGATGAAACCTAAAGATAATGCAGATCTCAAAATTATTAATAGCATGATTGATGATATGTCTTATGCACTTGAATGGATGAAGAAGGGGAGAAGACCAGGTAACTTTCATGGTGCTGATAAAAGGTCCATCTATCAACGACGAGCATTATTGGATATGGATCTATTCCCAACAATTGAATTGGAAACAAAGCAAACTAGTTTAAGTGAAGAACAGAAACAAAAAATAATAACTATTTTAGTAGAGCTTTCACATAGAGAGAGACAATGCTATTTAATGCATATGGCATATGGGATGAGTCTTACAGAAATTGCAGAGGAGCTGAACTTAAAGAAGAGAACCGTGCAACAATACATTGATCGGGCAAAGGACAAAGTCAAAGAACTCGTTTCCTGACGTACGCTTGACGTATAAACCCACCTAGTAGTGAAAGGAGTTATTTGATACTTGAGATGGATGGGGGTGCAAAATGGAGGCATTTATCGGTATTGGTTGCACTATGTTGGGTTTATTAATAGGACTACTTACATTTGGTCGTAACCGCGACAAAGATGTAAAAGCAGACGCTGCTAAAACAGCAGTTATTGAAACGAAGCTAGACACTATTAGTAATGGCGTGGAATCGATTCGAATTGATTTGAAAGCGAATGAAAAGCAAATGGACGTACTATCAGAACGTGTAGCACGAGTGGAAGAAGGCTCGAAGCATGTTCACAAAAGGATCGATAATATCAAAGTTATTCAGGAGGCGCAACATGTATGAAGATTAACTGGAAAGTGCGTTTTAAAAATAAGATGTGGGTTACAGGTTTAATTGCCCAACTTTTTTTATTAACTGAATTACTTTTGATAGGTGCTCATGCAGCTAGTTTAACTAATTTCCATTTAACAGAAGAAATGAAAGACTGGATATTTGCTTTTGTAAATGTAGTGTTTGGATTATTAGCAACAATGGGGATTATTCAAGATCCTACGACAAACAATTTTGCTGATAGTCAACGAGCAATGAAATATATTGAACCAAAATAAGCTGCCTGCGGGTGGCTTTTTCTTTTAAGGTGGTGATTGCTATGTGACATTGAAAGCAAAGTACAAGCACTCTTTTCTAGCAATACAAAACTAATATGAGGTGATAATGATGGTAAAAGTATTTATTGATGCAGGACATGGTGGAACGGATTCAGGTGCAGTAGGAAATGGTTTGCAGGAGAAAAACTTAACATTGCAAATTGCTACTAGAGTCAAAGATATTCTAAATGCTGAGTACAACAATGTAAGTGTCTTAATGAGTCGAACTGGGGATCAGAGCTTGACATTGGCACAACGTACAAATGCAGCTAATGCTTGGGGAGCAGATTTCCTCCTTTCCGTTCACATTAATGCAGGCGGCGGGACTGGCTATGAAGATTATGTTTACCCAGGGGTAGGGGCACCTACTACCATTTATCAAAATACGATTCATTCGGAAATATTAAAACTTGTGAATTTTACGGATCGTGGTAAAAAACAAGAAAACTTTCATATGTTACGTGAATCCAATATGCCAGCTCTTTTGACGGAGAATGGATTTATTGATAATGCAAATGATGCAACAAAGTTGAAAACATCATCCTTCATTGAATCATTGGCCCGAGGTCATGTGAATGGGATTGCAAATTGCTTCAATCTTCAAAAGAAAAGCACAGGAGTTTATCATACTGTAAAAAGTGGTGATACAGTTTATTCATTAAGTCAGGCTTATGGTAGCACAGTGCAACAAATTAAGGATTGGAATGGACTTGATGCTAACTACACAATTTATGTTGGACAAGTATTGAGAGTGAAATAAGAATGATGGCCCTGCTCACATACGTGGGCGGGGCTTTTTTTATGCTTTAGGGAAAATTCATGGCATGTGGCTAACTATCTCTCAACAACACAAGGTATGCCACTTTATAAGGATAATGCGTCGTAATGAAGTTACCGCTAGGATTTCCGCTGCAGGGCGGACGCTTTCCGCGGGGTGAGCGATGAGCCATCACCGACGCTACGCGTACGTTGTGATTTCTCATCTGTCTCACTCATCCCGCTGGAGTCGCCGCCCTTCCGCTCCAATCCACTAAAATTACTAGCTAATCAATTTCGAATTTTACAGTATATGGTTGAACGCGACAAAATCCACTGCAAACGCGACAAACTAGCCTTTGAACACGACAAAGACTACCCCGAGCACGACAAAAAGACCGCTCAACACGATAAACCCGAAGATCCTATCCTTACGACGCATTATTCCTATATTGTGCAACTATCCTTTATAGATAGCTATGATAAACAATGCGTTTTTGCTCTACCATATATATAACAAATGTGTTACACTATAGATAGAACAAAGGTAAATAGAGGAGGTTGTACCATGTTCATTGAAATACAAACAAATTCATCTGTGCCAATTTATCTACAACTTGCCCAGCAGCTTATAGAAGGAATAGCAAGAGGCGAATTAAAACCAGGAGACTCATTACCATCTGTTCGAGCATTCGCTGCAGATTTAGGTATGAATATGCATACAGTAAATAAAGCATATCATTATTTAGAAGAGAAAGAATTTATTCAAATCGTCGCTAAATCGGGCGTTATTATACAACCAAATGGAATCCCAAAAGCAACAGCAGAGGAAAAACAACTGTTAGCAGAACGAATCCGACCACTAGTAGCGGAAGGATTAGTGTTAAAACTATCGGAGGAAGAAATGGTCGATATGGTACAGAAACTCGTGCAACACATTAAGGAGGGGACATCATGATAGTTTTCTTATTTGGATTTATTTTCATATTTATCACCATATTACAAGCATTTACGCCGAAACTACTTAAACAAACGGAAGTATTCGGTGTCTATGTACCAGAACAATACACGAAAGAACCAACAATCGTAGCATATAAAAAGAGGTATACTTCCGTTGTCCTAAGGCTAGGGATTGTTGTGTTTGCAGCTTATCTTATTTGGGCATTAACGCAATCTCCTACAGAAGAAGTGCTATCACTTATTAGTATAGGTGTTCAGTTCTGCATTCTTTTTATTGGCTTGGGTTATTATTTCACAATGCATGTACGCGTGAAAAAACTGAAAGAGGAGCAAGGATGGACGACGGGGAAAAAGGAAGTACGTGTAGTAGACTTGCAATTTCAAGAAAAGCTTCAGCTAATACCACGAATTGTGTTTATCATTCCAATGATTATTACGGTAGGCTTAATCATTTACACATTTATGAAATACGCTCAAATGCCTGACATGATCCCTACTCATTGGGGAGCCTCTGGGCAACCAGATGCATTTAGCGAAAAAACGTATTTCAGCGTCATTTCGATGCCGCTTATTTTACTTGTGATGCAAGGGATGTTCCTGATGATGAGCGAAGGGATGAAGTTTTCAGGTGCGAAGATAAACCCGGCAAATAAAAAAACATCGGTTTCACAGCAGCTAGCATTCCGTAAATATAGTAGCTGGTTTGCTTTATTTATCACAATAACGATGACATTAATGATGGGTTATTTTCATTTACAAACAATCCATCCAGAAATTGGATCCGCTTGGGTGATGTTCGCCCTTCCACTTGTCTTTTTAGTGCTAACTTTCGTTGCAGTGGGTATATATATAGTGAAGGTCGGGCAAAGTGGTTCGCGTTTGAAGGTAGAAAATGATAGTCCAAGTTTAGAAGATAAAATAGCTGTCGATGATGATAAATACTGGAAGGGTGGAATAATTTATATCAATAAAGATGATCCAAGCATTCTAGTAGAAAAACGATTTGGCGTAGGTTGGACACTCAATTATGGACGACCGCTAAGTTGGCTCGTTCTATTAGGACCAATTATCCTAATTATAGTAATAGTATTTAGCTTATAGGTTGTGAAAATTTAAATTGGAGGCGACTCATGTGTTAGTAGTGACAACGGAAAAAATTGAAGGGTATAAAATTGTCGAAGTAAAAGGTCCTGCCTTTGGTCTAATTGTAAGAAGTAGAGGGCTTGGCGGGGATATTATGGCTGGTTTAAAAGGCTTAGTAGGTGGGGAGATCAAGCAATATACCGCGATGTTGGAGGATTCAAGAAAAGAGGCAATGGATCGTATGATTAATAATGCTCATCAAATGAACGCGAACGCTATTATTATGATGCGATTTGACTCAGGTGAAATTGGTCAGAATATGAGTGAGATTGTGGCATACGGAACCGCGGTTGTTGTAGAGAAGCTATGACGGCAATCATTGTTGTAGTAGGTATATATATCGTGCAAATTATAGCGGTTCTAGCTTTTATTTTGCTCGGATATTTTATTTATGATAAACGGTTTAGACGCAATCATGGAACAAAAGTTACGGAAGGCTTTGAGCGAACAGAAGAGGTCAATATCGACCCCGTTACCGGTGAGAAAATGAGGGTGTACTATAATCCTAAAACAGGCGAGCGTTTTTATAAGAAAGAGTAAAAGCTACATTCGTACAAAAAGCGTTTCCCAAAGAAACGCTTCGTCGATCAGCTATGCATCTGTACAAACATGTAAAAGTTAAAAGCAGCAGGCAATAACAAAGCTAATGATAAAAAAAAATTGCTGTCGTCTTAGATTGCTTTGTAATGCGCTCGTCACCTTTACGTAGGTTTTCAAAAAAGGTTAAGGTAAAATAAAAGCATAAAATCCAGCAAATTACAGATATAATACCAACCCAATTACCTGTGAATAAAGGAGTCATTATCCTCACCACACTTTCTGAACATAGTAAAAAGCAGCTTCCCAACTAAAGGAAGCTGCTTTCTTTCATTATTGTCCAGCTCCAGCGCCTTGCCCCTCGGGGTCAAATGTGGAAAAGCTGTGGTGACTGGGAAGCTGCCTCCTCGCTTTTCCACATTTGCCTGTCGGAGGCCTGCAGGATGCAGGTCATGCAGTCGTTGCGACATGATGTCGCAAACTTAGACTGTATTCCTCTAATATAGGCGCTTACGCTTTTCTAGTTATTCAGCGTCAAATACTTCTACTTTTTCCATTTTAGCGCCGTTTTTCATAGCTGTTGCTACTTCAAGGCCACTTGTTACTTTACCGAAAACAGTGTGAACACCGTTTAAGTGTGGTTGTGGTTCGTGTACGATGAAGAATTGGCTTGAACCTGTATCTTTCCCAGCATGTGCCATAGATAAGCTACCTGCTTCGTGTTTGTGTGGGTTACCAGCAGTTTCACATTTAATTGTTTTGCCGCTACCACCCATACCAGTACCAGTTGGATCTCCACCTTGACTTACAAAACCAGGTATAACACGGTGGAAAATAACTCCGTTGTAAAATCCGCTGTTTGCTAGCTCTTCAAAGTTTGCAACTGTGTTTGGTGCTTCATTCGGGAATAAATCAAATTCGATTTTTTCGCCAGTATCCATTAAAAAATAACCTTTTTTCGCCATTCAAAACACTCCTTTTTCAAATAAATCCTTCATAAGTATAGCACGTACTTAGGGCATTTTCCAAAAACAGCTGTGTCTATTCTAATAGTGTAATCTCTACTTCACTCTCTCTATTCTTCATTTTATTTTCCGCAAAAAAATCCCCTATGAAAATGGGGACTTGATTTTATAATTGTGATTTATGGTGGAATGGACATTTGCCTTGAATTGGCTCAATATCATCCCCAATAAAGAATTGTTTCCATTCATTATGCGTCGGGTCGCCGAAGTGGCCGATATCTGGATGCTTAGGCATCTGATCCCAAGCTTCTACACGTTTACGAACTTTTTCACGTGACATAATACCGCCTTTTTCAGTTCCTTCTAAGCCTTGAAATATCTTGCGAGGCTGGAATCCAAGAACCATTGCATTTCCTAGATGACGGGTCTTTCGCTTCTTATATGCAGGAGTATTTCCAAACACGAAGATTGGCTCACCATTGAATCGAAAATCCCATAAATAGTGCTCAGGGTCGCGGGGACTGTCTTCTGGCCATTCCACTTTATCGACTTCATGTAAGTATTGGAGGATATCCCAAAATTGCTTTCGGTAATCTTCGATAGAACCCTCTTGCTCAAAAGGCTCTACAAAAACAAAGAGACCATGTCTCTTGTAATTTGGTAATTTAAATAAGTCAAGAAAGCCTTCTACTGCAAGAGGTAGATTACTCCAGTCATCTTGATTGATATAAGCATAGCGGAGCTCTCCTTTTAGTTGGCCGCTCATTCCAAAAAAACATGGAAACGTTTTATCCGTTACCGTGTTATGAAAAGTTTCATATTCTTTATAGAGCCAACTTGGCAAGTCTGTTCTAGTATGAAAATCTTCTTTTGTTAATAAAGCTTGGTCCTTCGTAATCATAGGATCGCCTCCACTCTTTATTCATGCGTTTTTATGTCTAGTCTTTACCCCATCCTAAATTTCCTGAAACAACAATGTTCAACTGAAAATAAATTTCATAAATAGGTTATGAAATGAAAAATCAAGGGAATATAAAAGGAATGAACGAAGAAACTGGAGGATGGCTTACTGTGAAAATAATTCAAGATCAATCTCATATACAATGTCAAAATGAATACGGAACACTTCAAAAAGTCGTCATATGTGAACCTCAATACATGGAAATTAAAGAAGTGATTAATGATGTTCAAAAAGAATATATAAATGATAATATCGACCGTTCACTTGCCATATCGCAACATCGGATATTTGAACAAACCTTACGGAATGCGGGCGTAGAAGTGATTAAACTACGACCAAGTAAAGACCATCCAGAACAAGTCTTCACTAGAGATGTTGGTTTTACTTTGGGTAATCGCTTATTTATTTCAAAAATGGCTAATCCCATTCGTCAAGGCGAAGAGAAATTATTAGCTCATTGGATGAATGAGCATAACATTCCGTATAAGAAGCTTTCGACGTATTCCATTGAAGGTGGCGATGTCATCGTGGATGGCCATCGTGTGTTTATTGGAATTAGTAATCGTACATGTATGAACGCTATTCAAGCTTTGCAAGAAGAATTACCGGATTTTGAGATTATACCAATTCCTTTTAACCCAAAATATTTGCATCTAGATTGTGTGTTCAATATTCTTTCCCCAAAAGATGCGTTGATTTATCCAGATGCACTCGACACAAAAATCGTGGAACTTTTATCGAGCATGTATCATTTAATCGAAGTGAGCGAAAGTGAGCAATTCTCAATGGGCACCAATGTTTTGTCTATTGGACATAATAGAGTGTTTAGTTTGCCAATAAATCATGAAGTTAATCATCAGTTGAGACGGCGTGGATATCAAGTGCTAGAGGTGGATTTCTCAGAAATTATTAAATCAGGTGGATCATTCCGATGTTGTTCGATGCCAATTGTGCGCCATTAAGAAAAAACACGTAGCATCTTATTAGGAGAATATGCTATTTTATGCAAGGAAAGACCCTTTAGAACTTTTTCTAAAGGTTTTTTTCTCTTTTCTTAATTTTAATTCACTGGTTCTGAACCGCAACGTTTCCTTGGTTTACGGTTCGCAATAACGCTCTAAATATTTTACAAAATGGTGTATGCATAGCACGAAAATGATAAGATACAAAAAGAGGTGAATCATAATGAACGGACAAAATAGAAAAGATATCAAACCAGGAATAGAAGTATATATCATTTTGAAAAAAGACCAACGAACAGGCGAAAAAACAAGAGGGATCGTGAAAGACTTGTTAACGAATTCATCCTTCCATCCACACGGCATAAAAGTTCGATTAACCGACGGACAAGTAGGACGTGTATGTGAAATTATCGAAAAATAAGGAGGGTAAAAAATGAACGTAGAATCGCAAATATTACAATGGTTTGACCACTTTCACAAATATCCGGAAATAAGCTGGAAGGAATACGAAACGACTAATAAACTGGCAGAAATTTTAGATACCCTAGAAGTGCCGTATCGCCGTTTCGACGACGTAACGGGACTACTTGCGGAAATTGGAGAAGGCGACGAAGTCATTGCTGTTCGTGCGGATATCGACGCACTTTGGCAAGAAGTGGATGGCGAATTTCGTGCCAATCATTCATGTGGGCACGATGCGAATATTTCTATGGTATTAGGAGCTTTATTGTTACTTAAAGATGAAAAACTAAATAAACGTATCCGCTTTATATTTCAGCCTGCAGAGGAAAAAGGAAATGGTTCAAATGCGATGATTGATCGAGGAGCATTGGAAGATGTGACGCATCTATTTGGTGTGCACTTACGTCCAATCGAAGAACTTCCTTTTGGAAAAGTATCACCTGCAATTCATCACGGAGCAGCGATGTTTTTAGAAGGAAAAATTAGTGGAATCGATGCGCATGGTGCACGCCCACATCAAGGAAAGAATGCCATTGATGTGACAGTAGCCATTCATCAGGCACTGAAAAATCTTTATTTCTCCCCATTTGAAGCGTATTCGGCGAAACTGACGAAAATTCAAGCTGGTGGAGAAAATGCGAATATTATTCCGGGTAATGCAACATTTTCCATTGATGCCCGTGCACAAAAGAATGCTGTTTTATTTCAAATGAAAGACCAAATTGAAAAAGACTTACACGCCATTCAACAATTATTTGATATAGAAATAGAGTGGGAATGGGAAGATATCACGCCAGGTGCGGAAGTTTCCAAAGAAGCTGTTGCTAGGACGAGAGAAGGTATTATCGAAGTAGTTGGAATGGAAAACCTTGCAGAAGAAGTAATTACTTCTGGAAGCGATGACTTTCATTTTTATACGATTAGACATCCCGAAGTGAAAGCAGCAATGATTGGTATTGGAGCAGATCTTGCACCAGGCCTACATCATCCGTATATGAAGTTTAACTTTGATGCACTTGCAATTGGTGCAAAAGTTATAGCGAAAACACTCTTAAATAGTGCTAAAAACAATTGACGATAAAATTGTAAGGCTGTAAAATTAATCCTATTAACGACCATTTAACGACAATTCCGAATTGTCTGGATAGTCTTGAGGGGGATATTTTATGAGAGGAAAAGAGAAAGTAGTTTCTAAAAAGGAAATGACTTTGTTATGGGCTATTGTTCCATTACTTGTAATGATTTTATGTATGATTGTTGCGGTCGTTTTTTTGGAGCAAGGACCACATATTCCATTAATCATTGGGACATCGATAGCAGCACTAGTCGCTTGGAAGCATGGTTTTAAGTGGAACGATATTGAAGAGATGATGTACAAGGGGATTAAATTAGCATTACCAGCAGTCGTTATTATTATGTTAGTAGGATTAACAATTGGAGCTTGGATTGGTGGAGGAATAGTCGCTTCCATGGTTTATTATGGTTTGAAAATTATTACTCCAGCATTTTTCTTACTAACAATTTGTGTAATTTGTATGATTGTTTCTCTAGCAATCGGTAGTTCTTGGTCTACTATGGGAACTATTGGAGTTGCAGGAATGGGGATTGGACTAAGTATGGGGATTCCAGCACCGATTATTGCAGGGGCAATTATTTCAGGATCGTATTTCGGAGACAAGATGTCGCCATTATCAGATACAACAAATTTAGCGGCAGGCTTAACAGGTACTGATTTGTTTGTACATATTCGTCATATGTTATTTACTACTGTACCGGGAGTCATTATTGCTTTAACGGTATATGGTTTTCTTGGTATGAAATATAAAGAAAGTAATATTGATCAGGATAGTATTGGGCAGGTAATTCTGATGTTGGAGAAAAGCTTTGTTATTTCCCCTTGGTTACTGTTGGTGCCAGTGGCTGTAATCGGGCTTGTCGTTAAAAAGGTACCAGCAATCCCTGCGTTAGTAATCGGAATTGTTTTGGGTTCTTTCGCACAAGTTGTTGTGCAAGGGGGAAGCCTTTCGGGGGCACTTACAGCACTTCAAAGTGGTTATGTGATTGAAACTGGGAACAAAATGGTAGATGGTTTATTTAATAGTGGTGGTTTAGATTCGATGATGTATACGGTGTCTATGACGATTGTTGCGATGACATTTGGAGGGATATTAGAGTATTCTGGTATGCTGCAATCGATGATGAATCAAATTCTTAAATTAGCAAAGTCAGCTGGTTCGCTAGTGGCATCAACAATTATTGCTTGTTTTGCAACGAATGCGACATGTTCAGAGCAATACATCTCAATAGTTGTACCTTCTCGAATGTTTGCAACTGCTTATACAAAAATGGGATTACATTCGAAAAACCTTTCCCGAGCATTAGAAGATGGGGGAACTTTAACGTCTGTATTCATCCCGTGGAATACATGTGGTGTATTTATACTTGGAACTTTAGGGGTAGGGGCATGGGAATACGCTCCGTACGCTGTACTGAATTACGTAGTTCCATTATTGTCTATTGGATATGCAGTAACTGGATTCACTATTCAGAAGTTATCGAAAGCAGAAATGGTAGCTTTGCAGCAGAAAGAAGCGATGGAAGCATAAGTGGAAAAGGAAAGTTCAGTTTGATTGAACTTTCCTTTTCTTAATATGTAGAGAAATTGAATTCATAAATCGCACGGGGGCGTCCTTGCTGATACGTCATTTCCCCACCGGTAACTCGGGCATATCCATGATTGACTAGCTTTTTCAACATACGTTCAGTCGTACGTCTACTCACTTGTAAGTAGACTTCCAAATCATGTGCTGTAAATTCAACGGAGCTATGTGAACGACTAAATTGCATGATTTTGGACAAATTTGCGGGACTCAACGTCGTTTCTTTTGCTATTTGGACTAGTTTTGGGTCATTTGTTTTCAGGTGTATTTGCTGTTTATTATTTGGGTATGGACCAATTAACTCTTTATGGTCGGTTAATAAATATGCAGTGTTCTCAGTAGCGTATGGCAAGGCATCCTTTGCATTTTGTGTTGCTTCTATCACTGTTTTTCCGTAACCAAACGCTATTTTTATAGGGTTTGAAGCAAGGTCAATCCAATGTGGGACCGTATTATTTTCAAGTGCACGTTGCACATTGCCTTGTGTAGAAAAGAACGTGTATAAATGGGTATCTGTTTGAACATAATTTGCTTGAATAGTATTAGCTATTTTCTTTACTATTTCTTCTGAGATTATTTCAGTTAATTGGACGTATCCAACTGCAATTTTTGCAGATTCACTTTTTGCTAAAATTGCTTTAGATTTTGCTTCTTCTAGTCCTTTTAAGATGGAGTTTTTAGAATCTAGCATTCGAATAACTGGAACTCCTCTCCCTTGTAATGCATGAAAAACGGCATGAATACTTGTGATTGCAAGGAAAGTTCTTCCGCTTTGGTGTAATTCAGCATGGAATTTCACGACGTCTTCTAATTTGGAAGTAGCATCAATTTTTAGCATATGTGGAAATTGTTCTTGTTGCCCGATGTCCTCCAAAACATTTTGTATTAACCGCGGTTCGATTATATCAATAGAAAAATGTTCAATAGAAATATTATGAGAAAAATATACAGATAATAGCGTGGTTGTAATAACTGCTTCATCTTGTTTTAAATAATGGGTTGGTACAGGTAACTTTTCACTTGCTTCTTGTGCAAATATGTATGGGAGCGAACCAGAGAAAAACACAACATCGCAAGGTTTAATATTTTTAACTATTTCGGTTGCATCCACTGGCGTTTGATAGATATAATAATCCAATCGAGTAGAAACTAATTCATGTTCTAAGCCTTTTAGTCGTTCGATAAAATTAGCAGAGCCTAGCACAGCTATTCGAATATCCATAGATAATCCCCTTTTTTTAAATGATTAACGTCTATTTAACGACAACTATAACGATAAAATAAAAACTTGTAAAGAAAGTAGGAAAATAAAATGAAAATTAAAGAAATAGAGATATTCGCCATAAGATTGCCTTTAGTGGATCCATTTATCATTAGTTACCATACATACGACGATATGCCTTCGATTATCGTAAAGCTTACGACAGAAGAAGGGCTTGTCGGATACGGTGAAGCAGTTGCGGATGAGCACGTAACAGGCGAAACATGGGAAGCTACATATGCACTACTACAAAACACACTAGCACCGTTACTAATCGGCGAGAATCCTATGGAATTCGAACGTCTACATGAAAAAATGGACAAAGCAGTCTATCAAGCGCCTGCTGCAAAAGCGGCACTCGATATTGCTTGCTACGACGTAGTAGGAAAAAAACTAGGCGTACCGGTCTATCAATTACTTGGCGGTCGCTACCATGAGAAATTCTCGATTACACATGTATTAAGTATTGGAACTCCAGAATCAATGGCAGCAGAAGCGGAAAGTCGTATGAAAGAAGGCTATGCATCGTTTAAGATGAAAGTCGGAACAGAAGTTCAAGTAGATGTGGAACGTATCCAGGCAGTGCGTGAAAAAGTAGGAAAAGAAATCGCTATTCGTGTCGATGTAAACCAAGGCTGGAAAAACAGTGCAAATACCATTAACGCAATGCGTCAACTGGAGCATTTGGGACTTGATTGGCTAGAACAACCAGTAATCGCAGATGATTTCAACGGAATGGTCGAAGTAAAAGCGAAAACAAGTACACCCCTTATGATGGATGAAGGGTTAAGAGGATTCCGTGATATGCGCGAACTAATAGAGAAGCAAGCGGCACATAAAGTAAATATTAAGCTCATGAAATGTGGAGGCATTTATCCAGCGATGAAGCTTGCCCATATGGCAGAAATGGCAGGAATCGAGTGTCAAATTGGCTCCATGGTCGAATCTTCGATTGGATCTTCAGCAGGATTCCATGTCGCATTTTCCAAAAAAGCATTTACGAGCGTAGAGCTAACAGGTCCGTTAAAATTCTCGAAAGATATTGGAAATCTGCACTATGATGTGCCTTTTATTCAGCTAAATGAACGCCCAGGACTAGGAGTAGACGTGGACGAATCAGTATTACAAGAGTTAACCGCATTTCAGGCGAAAGTGACAAAGTAAGAGGTGTTTATATGAAAGAATGGACAGGTATGCTCGGCGAAAAAGAATACGTAGTTCGCTTATTGAAAAAGGATAGCGTAGAAGATATTTTACGCCTTCAAGATATTGTACTAGGAACACTGATAAACAATGACTTTCTATCACCATTAACAGGTGAAGAATACGAAGATGCAATCTCGAAAAATTTAATGGTAGGTGTATTTGTAGAAGGCAAGTTAATCGCATTCCGCGCATTAGCCATACCTGAAATAGATGAATATCATCTTGGCTACGATATCGGACTAGAGACGGAGCAGTTAAAAAAGGTCGTCTATCAAGAAATTACAAACGTGCATCCGGATTACAGAGGATTCGGTTTGCAAAAAAAACTTGGAACGATTGTAATGGAGCTCTTAGACGCTTCTCCATATACGCATGTATGCGCAACCGTTGCTCCATTCAATATTGCAAGTTTAAAAGATAAGTTAAGCCAAGGTTTGGTCATCGGCGCATTGAAAAATAAATACGCAGATATGTTACGCTATGTTTTTTATAAAAAACTCCATGAAGATCGAGAAGCCGGTAGTGAAGTGTTAGAAATCAATATGGCTGACACAGAGAAACAACAGCAGCTACTAGCAAATGGGTGGATTGGAACGAGTATTTTGCAAAAAGATGATGAATGGTATGTGACGTACGAGGAAAAAGGGTCGTATTTATAAAATTGGAAAACACCTAGTGAGGATTGAAATCACTAGGTGTTTTATGGTTATATTCAATTCAGTAAATTTGTATGAAATCGAATCGAACCTCTGAATGGGTATTGCTTTGTTGAACAATAAAAAAACATTACGAAATGAATAAAGAAAATTTATTATAGTTCAGAATTAGACTTTCGTTTTCTCCTAAATCTAATATTTCTCCTAAAATTAATAGCGAATTCTAAAAATTCTGTTATAGTATAATTAATAGCTTTGTATCTTTGTTTTCAAGCGAACATAATAATTTGAAAGTAAAAGAAGCATTGAAACTGGAGGTAGTATATTGGGAAAATTTATAAAATTAATAGGTTTCCTTGTAATTATTCTTTATGGATGTGCTCCAGATCCAGTCAAAATAGAAGTAGAAAATTTAGAATCAATAGATGAGCCCGAAACTGTTGAAAAACAGGAAATAATGACTGATGAAAGTGAATTAGTAAAATCTCAATTTGCCCCAATGATTGAAGCTATTGACAATAATGATGAAGAAGGATTTATAGAGTTTCAAAACAGTGCAAATTCCTTGTTTTATAAAGAGCAAAAGAGATGGATGGAAGAAGCGATTTTTAAAAAGCAACAAGGCTATACTTTTTCCGTGAACATTGGAGAAGTAAATCTAATGTCTTCAGATAAAGGGGATATGGAGTTAATTGTAAACATGAAATATCAAGACAAGGAAACTCAAAATAAAGTTTTATACTCAATTGTTAAATTAAATAACAAGTGGGTAATTGATGATGTACCTTTCAAGACAATCTCTGAAGGGAAAATTGCTGTGTTGTATGTTTCAGACTTAGAAGAGGAAGCTTTGACTGTGTTAAGAGAGGCGAGTGATATTGTTCATCTATACAATAATGAATTTGGTTGGGATCCAAAGGGCATAACGATAAAACTTTATGATTCTAGGGAACAAGTATCTGCCACTATACCTTGGATTGGACTAACTGGTTGGAATGAGACAGGTGAGTCGCTTAAACTCATGATTGAACCGTCTGCATCCTTCAGTACCCTTGCGCATGAGTTAGGTCATAATATGCTTTCTGATTTCTCCAACGATAACGTATCACTATACATTCAAGAGGGTTTCGCAACCTTACTTCAACATGTAGTAGAAAAAGATGCAGCAGGTAAACCTTTAATTAACTTAAATAATCTACCGTATAGGGAGCAGAAATTACTATCAAATAGGGATTTGGTTTTTTTATCGATAGATGACTTGAACAAATTGGATTACAACAACACGCTTGAAATTTATGGCTTAGGTTTTTTGCTTACCGATTACTTAATCAAAACTCAGGGCTTTGATAAATTTATGACTATGGTAAAAGAATTAATAAATGAACCATATATTGACAGTAGATCTGAACATAAACTTCAAATACTTTCAGAGAGAACAACTAAGGCAATCGAAAAAGTTTATGGATCAACCGACCAAGTATCAGATGGCTATATAAATTATTTTACTAATAAGCAGTAGCTTTTATAAAGGAAGTGTATTAAAAAAATATAAAATACGGATAGACTGTATATAATTTTTAGTTATATATTATCCAACAAGTAACGCCCTCTATAAAAACAGAAAACACCTAGTGAGAAGTAGCACTAGGTGTTTTCTGTTCATTATTAATTCACTTTTTTGCCAATCAAGACCTCTAAATCCACCGTAATTTCTGCAGAGTCCTTATCTAAAAAGTCCTTTAGTTTTTCTTCTGGCGTTGCCCAAGTTAAAGGGGTCATGCGAACTAATGCATGAATGAACGGTTTATCCAAGTCAATTGTATAACGTATCCGAGAAGTACTTATCATTTGGAAATTCTCTTTAAATAGATCAACTGTATCTGCATTGGAGTACGCTTGTTTCTCTGGTTCATCATATACGACTTCTCTTAATTCTTTTAAATAATCTGTTTGAGGGACTACTTTAATAACTAAGCCATCGTCTTTCAATAGTCGCTTAAACTCGGCGTAATTGGAGGGGGACAGGATATTGAGAATAATATCGAATTGTTCGTCTTGAAATGGCATCTTTGCAAGATCTGCTACTAACCAAACTTTATTCGTATAGTTCTTAGCAGCTGCTAAGATACCTTCTTTCGAAATATCAATGCCTACTCCAGTTATCGGATTCCCTAAATCAGCACTAACCGTATCGCATATAGAAGACAGATGTGAGCCCTCGCCGCAACCAGTATCCAGGATAAATGCTGGATTTTTTTGTTCTTTAATAATTTGAGCAATCGCACTGCTCAATGGTTCGAAAAAGTGACCTTCCGCAATCAATTTTCTACGCGCTTCGAATAGATCATTTCCGTATTTCGTTTTTATCGAATGGCTCAGCATATTAATATATCCTTGTTTACTAAAATCATATGTATGATTGTTTGCGCAAACTAAACTTTGCAATTCATAAACGCTCATGGATGAGTCGCAAATAGGACATTTAAATATGGACTCAAAACCGCTTACATGGTGAGCACTTTTTATTCTATTGGTCATTTTAGACAAAATAACACCTCTTGTTTTCTATAGAAAATGAACGAATGACCCTGTGGGTGATTGTTATAAACAGTGTAGCAAGGCTATTTTTTAATTGCAAATAATGCTCAAAAGAATCATATATAGAATGGGAAAGGTTGCCTCAATTGAAATTGAAGACAACCTTTTCTCGTTTTTCATGGCAAATGAACAGTTTGCTAGATTTAGTTGTAAAAATAGGGTGTTTAGTTGTAAAAAATGAAGCTTTAGTTGTAAAAATAGGCGTTTTAGTTATAAAACACCTTTGCCGGATGAAAATCCACTTTGCTCCTTCTTTCAGTAAAAAGTATGAGGTTCATTCAAGACGTTTGACTGAATGCAAAATAAGAAATTTGAATTATAGTGAGAATAATAAGAATTTCAGCGAAGAGAACTTAGGATCCGGGTGAACCTCACAATGGAAGGGATACATGAAAATGAAAAACCTATATAACGATTCACGATTTCGTTTAATTATTTTTGCTAATATTGCTTCGTCTATTGGATCAGGTATCACGATGATCGCGATACCGTGGATGCTCGTATCAAGTGAAAATGGCAATGCGGTATTTGGCTACGTTACAATATGTATGACGATTATTAGTTTCTTAATCACCCCGCTAGTAGGTAATCTAATCGATAAAATGTCACGAAAGAAACTGCTTCTAACGAGCAATATAGCTAGTTTTGTAATGTTACTATTTTTTTCAGTTATTGGATTTGTTGGTCTGTCTTATGAGGTATGGCATTATATAATCATTTATATTATTGGAAGCTTGTATTACACTATTTTTTTCCCAACAATGTTTGCTTTAAATCAAGAAATTTTTCATAAAGATCAATATAAAATACTAAACGGGACTATGGAAGTGCAAGGTCAGCTATCAAGTGTCATAGCAGGTGCATTGGCTAGTATTTTATTGTCTAAGTGGGATTTGCATTATATTTTGCTCCTTAATGTATTTGCCTATGTGGCAGCAATTTATTTATACGTAAAAATTCCATATGTGAGGCTTAAAAATAGCGAGACGAAGGGCACTTCCGGATCTAAAGGTGCAGAAGGCTTAATATACATGTGGAAACGTCCTGCTATGTTCTTGTTTTTATTCTTTTCGATTATGCCATTTATCGGTGTTATGATTACGAATTACCTGTTTCCTGTGTATTTAGCGGATGTGCTAAAAGCTTCCGGAAGTTTTTACGGTATCCAAAGTATGGTTTATGGGGTAGGAGCAGTAATTGCGGGAATGATCGTACCTATTATTGCTAGGAAACTAGGGGATGAAAAGACAATCGTATATAGCGTTATTACCTATACTATTGCTATTTCGCTAATTGTTATCGCTAATATTCCTTTTTACTTATCACTTATGTTTTTTATCGCACTAGGAAATAGCGGAGCGCGTGTTGCCCGAAATTCTTTCTTAATGGATCGAGTCCCAAATGAAATAATAGGAAGAGTGGATAGCCTATTTCGATCCGTTGGGCTTCTATTAAGGATTATTTTACTTGGTATTTTTACAGGTATGGTATCAGCAGGTCTCATTATTTATTGCTTCTTTATACTCAGCGGAATACTAATTATTGCATCTATATTCGTATCTTTCTCTTGGAGAAATGGCTTTGAGATAACTAGAAAAAATGTGGATATTAAGATAAAAAATAAACGATTAGCAAAAGCTAAAACTTGAATGGGCCATCCAAATGTGTATAATGTAAATTAATTGCATACGTTAAATGTTTTCTAGGGTTCCGCAACGAGTTAGTTGGTCTGTGACCGAGAGAAAACGCACAGCTACGGCCGTGTCACGGAAGGATAAAAGCCTGGGAGAAACTGTTTTTACAGTTCTCCCAGGCTTTTTTTATCTTGATTTATCAAAATTTGGAGGGATATTTGTGCACAAAGATTGGTTGAAAGTCTATATTGCTGCTTTTTTTGAAGTTTTTTGGGTGGTTGGCTTGAAGCATGCGGATGATTTCTGGAGTTGGGCAGGGACGGTTATTTCAATTATTGTCAGCTTTTATTTGATGATAGTTGCTGGTCGTAAGCTTCCTGTCGGGACGGTATACTCTGTTTTTGTTGGAATGGGGACAGCGGGAACAGTCCTTTCTGAAATTCTGTACTTTGGAGAAGCGTTTAAACTCAGTAAAATACTGTTGATTGTTATTTTATTGGCTGGTGTCGTTGGATTGAAATTAGTTACGAAAGACAAAGTGCAAGAAGGAGATGAATCGTAATGGCATGGATTTCACTCATAGTAGCAGGGATTTTGGAGATGTTTGGTGTCACGATGATTACCAAACTGCACAAAGACCGTAACTGGAAAGCATTCGTTCTTCTATTTCTTGGATTCGGAGGTAGCTTCTTGTTTCTTGCATATGCGATGAAAACTCTCCCTATGGGAACGGCATATGCCATTTGGACAGGAATCGGTGCGTCTGGTGGTGCAATTTTAGGTATGATTTTATACGGGGAACCGAAAGATTGGAAAAGACTTGTTTTCATCGCAATGGTATTGGGAGCGGCAATTGGATTAAAGTTAGTATCTTAAGGTTTTAAAGATAATCTGCCAATTAAAAGCAGGTTATCTTATTTTTTTCTATTCATTAAGTAAAATGCTGTACCTGCAATGAACAAAGCGGTACTTAAAGCCATTGCTATGCCGTTCCATTCTCCGTTGAATAAGGTGATATTAGTTAACGCAATAAATTGCATTAAGATAATGATAATATACAGCCCAGTTATTGCTTTCATAAAACATTCTCCTTTGAAATATATTTACTTCTTCTTTCTAATAGCTGGTAATCTTTCGTTTTAAATGTTGGTATGTCATGTTTATGTGCGAAGGTAAGTAATTCATGAAAAATTTCATTAGATGAAAAAAGAACAAGTCGTAAATTTAAACCTTTTCTAGTATGAATGAGGGCCCCTCGCATAGCCCAATTATAACGCTTGAGCTCCACTTTTTTTATTTGAGAAGGAGGAATTACTCTTTCGTAAATACAAATAGTCATAAGAAAAGTTTCGAATGTCAAATGACCATCCTGAATGGTGAAAGTATATGTAATGAAAAATACTGTAATGAGGTAGAGAACTATTAGAACGTTAACATAGAATAAGTATCCGAAAGATTGGGTGATGACATTTAGTACAATATTTGTCCCCAGGATTAACAAAAATAAAACTAATAACGATTTCTGGGATTTAGCATGGAAAGCCATTTGATGTCACCTCTTATAGTATTTAAAAGTCTAGTAGTAAAGGAGGAAATGAATAGTAAGATGGCGACTATTATTTTCAAGAAGGGGGTGGTTAAACATTTGACCTAACAAATTATTAGCACCTCTATTTGTATTGAAAATGTGGATATATATGTTAATAGTGTAGCATTTGAAGAAACTGATATCTACTTATTTCTGAAAGTTTTGATTACCGTTATGTAATATATTTCCTGAAACCGTTCAACCTTCTATCCGTATAATAGCTAAGTAGGAAAAAGGAAGAGAGATGATTGTATGGCGTTTGTATTTATTATTTCGGCTGTTGCAGCAGTTGTTACTGCACTAATAGTCGTACCGCTAACCGCTAAGAGGAAGAACATGGTGTCTTCTCTTATTGGTGTAGCGATTTTGACATTTATTTTATTAGCAACTGTATATTATTTAACGAATTTAGACCGAAATTGGACGGCTTTATGGCCTTGGCTCGTACTTGCTACTTTAACAGGGATGATTCTTTCAAGAGGAATCGAACAAAAAGCAAAAGGTGTGCTTTTCCTTACTAGTTTAATAGTTGCAGGTTATATGTTATTTGCACCTTTTGGGAATGCAGATGAAAAATTTGAAGTGGCTAAAATGGATGAAAAAGTAGAAATCGAAGCGTTTGATGAAACGAAAACACCTGCTAGCGTACCTCCTCAATTTGCACGAAATAAAATGAAAAAAGCGTTTGGGCAAGTGCCAAATACAAGCTATTATGAATTAGGCAATTTACAAATTCAAAAAGTGAATGACGAGTACGTATACATTGCACCAGTCGAATTTTCGGGGCTTTTCAAATGGTGGAATGGAGATGTAACACCTGGTTATTTTACGATGAGTGCAACAGACTCATCAGATAATCCTGAATTTATCGAAGCGGAAATGACTTACACGCCATCGTCTTTCTTCCATAAAAACTTGGAAAGACATATGCGTATGAAGCATCCGACAAAGATATTTTACGGGGATGTACAATTGGAAATCGATGAAGATGGAAAACCATATTACATTCGTTCTTACGGAAAGTTCATCTCTGCTCGTAATGGTTTTGATGCAGAGGGAATTGTTGTAGTAGATCCTGCTACAGGTCAAACAGATTCTTATGCGCTAGCGGATGTTCCAGCATTTATAGATGGAGCAGTATCGCCGGAAACGGTTAGCTTGCAAAATAGCTATTATGGGAAATATATACATGGATTCATGAATAGTTTGTTTGGTAAGAAAGACGTGAAGTTGCCTTCTGACGAAGGAACGGAAGCAAATGTTAGTCCAATTTTCGGAGAGGACGGTAAAATGTATTACTTTACTGACTTTACAAGTCCGAAAGAAGGCGTAGATTCGATGCTCGGCTATTCATTAACAGATGGTCGAACTGGTAAAGCAACTTACTATACTGGAAACTTGGAGGATTCATATATGGATTCACAAGGAGCACTTCAAATTATTGAAAAGAAATTTATCGAAAAGAAATGGGAAGGTGAAATGCCAGTCTTGTACAATTTTTACGGAGAGGCTAGCTGGTTAACCCCGGTACTCGATTCGAATGGGTTTTTACAAAATTATTTCATCGTATCTGCCGCAAACCCAGAAATCTCTGTGTACGGAAACACACCAAACGAAGCATTGAAACTGTATAAAACAGCTATTCAACGAGGTGGAAGTACCGTGGATGGTAGCTCTAAAGCGGAAGAAAAATCGGTAACTGGTTCAGTTGTGCGCGTCTTCAAGGAACGTGTTGGAGACTTCACTCAAATTTCATTCTTACTAGACAATAAAGAAAATTATATTGTATCTTCCGAAATTGCCCCACTCGCAGTTTATATGGCAGAAGGAGATATCGTTCAAGTCACGTACTTAAACACAGGAGAATTGTTCTTACCTGTTAAAGAGGTAACGATTAGAGGAATTGAAAATAAGTAAAGTAGATAATTATTAACAAGCTGAGCTATCCTAGTTTTATAGGATAGCTTTTGTATTATAATATAAAACGATTTAGACAAAAGGGGTGATTCTTTGAAAATCCATTACTTAACAATAGGCGAAGTGGCGAAACTCAGTAATATATCTATCCAAACATTACGTTTTTATGATCGTATCGATTTATTTAAACCGATAAAAATTGACCCAAAAAATCAGTATAGATATTATCAAAATACCCAATTATATTATTTAGACATTATTAAATCGCTAAAATATCTTGGCCTGTCTTTAGAAGAAGTTAAATCTGTACTAAGATTGAGTCCCGAAGAACTAGTGGATTATTTGGCAGATCAAGAAAATAAAGTCGAAGAGGAATTTCGGAGACTGATCGAAACAAAAGAAGTATTAAAACGAAAAAAGGAACAAATCCAATCATTTGTAGTGGAGTCCGATAAAATGCATGTCTGTGTAAAGGAAATGCCTGCACAAAAAATAGTGAAGATAAAAACATCCAATATAAGTGTGAACGATATTCCAAACAGAGAATATGGACTTATTAGCAAGGTGCTAGAAGATATGGGGAGTGTATTCGATACACTGTATGGTGGCGCATTTGCTTTACGTAAATATGAATTGCTGGAAGATATCCATTACGACTACTTATTTACATATGCTGTGACAGACAAGGAAATCGAGATTAACATGGAGGACGTAGAAATAAGCACCATACCTGCAGGTCAATATCTTAGTATTACTTTCGCATCTATAGATGACGCATACCAAATCTGTTATCAACAATTAATGGACTATATTGAACAGCATCAGATAAAAATAGAACCAATCGTATATGACGTTTGGATGCCGATAAATTTCTCTGCTTCCAACGAAGATGAATTCTTAATCGAACTCAAAATACGAATTCAAGCTACTTGACCCTATAGTTACTATAGGGTTTATTTTGTAGATAGAAAGTAATTTTTACTAGATAGCAAGGAGCTTGAAAATTGGTTATGCAAAAAAATAGTTTGAATAAGACAGTATATTTGGTACTAGTCAATTTATTTGTTGTGTTTTTAGGGATAGGATTAATTATTCCTGTAATGCCTACATTAATGAGAGAAATGCATTTAGAAGGATCTACGATGGGTTACTTAGTGGCAGCCTTTGCGTTCACGCAACTATTAGTATCTCCAATAGCAGGAAAATGGGTTGATACATTTGGTCGTAAGAAAATGATTGTGATCGGTATGCTTCTTTTTGCACTGTCCGAGATGCTTTTCGGATTTGGGAAAGATGTAACGGTATTGTATATATCTAGAATGTTAGGCGGGGTTAGTGCGGCTTTCATGATGCCTGCGGTGACTGCTTTTGTTGCGGATATTACTACATTAAAAGAACGTCCGAAAGCAATGGGGTATGTGGCAGCAGCCATTAGCACAGGTTTTATCATTGGACCGGGAATTGGTGGTTTTTTAGCTGAACATGGTACAAGGCTTCCTTTCTTTGTTGCAGCGGCTTTAGGGTTTTTAGGATCTGTTTTTTCATTAGTAATTTTGAAAGAACCTAAACGACCAGAAATAGAAGAGAAGAAAACAGAAAAGCAAGTAGCAAAATCAGGGTTCCGCAAAGTGTTGGAGCCGATTTATCTCATTCCGATGATTATTATTCTTGTATCTAGCTTCGGATTGGCTGCTTTTGAAACAGTCTATTCTCTTTTCGTCGATCATAAATTTTCCTTTACGCCAAAAGATATTGCTTTAATCATTACAGTCAGTGGAATTCTAGGTGTCATTGCTCAAGTGTTATCTTTTGACCGTATCGTAGGGAAAATTGGAGAGATTAGGCTAATCCAAGTTTGTATGGGGGTATCGGCAATATTCATATTTGCGATGATTAAAGTGTCATCGTACTGGTCGATCTTACTTGTGACTTTTGTTATTTTCCTAATGTTTGATTTAATACGTCCTGCATTGACAACGTATTTGTCTAAAATAGCTGGCGATGAGCAAGGTTTCGTAGGAGGATTAAATTCTACTTTTACGAGTGTAGGAAATATTATAGGTCCTGGTATAGCGGGAATTTTATTTGACGTGAATATCGATTATCCATATGTATTATCGATGTATGTACTTGCACTTAGCTTTGTAATTTCGCTATTTTGGAGAGAGCGAACTAACTAAAAAAAGCTATTCTAAACAATTTGAACCGCCCCCGTAGATGTTAGACACCAATCTAACATCTACGGGGGCGGTTCAAATTGACAGCTTTTTAATTTCTCAAAAGTTAATAGCCATATCTCTTTCTTGTTCCCATAATTAATAACATCGCAGGAACAGTACTAGCAATCATTCCTACAAATGCAAGTCCTGGGGAAAACTCGTATAAATAGCCCCCTGACAACGTTAAAATAGCAGTGCTAAAGCTTAGAGCAAAGGCCGAATAAATGCCTTGTGCATTTGGTATTTGCTGCTTTGGTAAGTTTTTCGTTATGTAATGTATAAACGCATAATGTGCTACACCAAACGATATTGCATGCAAGCTTTGGGAGAGCATAAAAACCCACATATTTGGAAACAGAAATATAAGTATCCAGCGCAGAGTAGATCCTAATGCTGCTAGTAATAATAACGATGAAGATCGCCATTTTGTAAACAAGTGATCGGCTTTTGCGAAGTAAAGAATTTCAAAAACAATCGCTATATTAATAATAATCCCGATATAAAATTTATTTACACCCAAATCCTGCAAATAAATATAACCATAATTATAGTAGGATGCATGTGCACCTTGCAGTAAAACGACAACAAGTAATACGATGGGGAAACTTTCTATTTTCCACAGACTACGGATTGAAAGTGATTCCTTTCGATCCTTTGCCGTTGGTTTCACTAATAATACGGCTGGTGTCGGTAAAAAGCGCATGAAAAGTAGTAAACAGAGCCCTGCTATCATACTCCATAAAATTGCCTGTTCTCCAAAAAAGCCTGTTACCATACTAATGATAAGTACGGAAATAACAAATCCTATAGAGCCGTAAGATCGGCTTTTTCCGTAATGTATGCCTCCTTGCTGTACTAAAGTGCCTGCCATACTATCAACAGCGGGAAGTAAAGCTGGATAAACAGCACTAAATAGAATGGTAACAATAATAAGCGTACTAAATGACGATGAAGGAATATAAAGTATCGTTGCAACAAGAGAGCTAACGGTTAATATAAGTATGACTGTTTGATTGCTCCAAAATTTATAGGCAAGTGGAAATGCAAATAGTGTCGACGCACCGCGTGCCAATAATCCAAAACTCATGATGAGGCTAGCTTCCGTCACAGTTAATCCTTTTGCCTGCACAAGCCATCCTGTCCAATAAGGCAAAAATATGCCCCATGTGATAAAAAATATAAAAAAGTTCTGTGAGAGCCAACGTTGATAATTCATGATCAATCCCTCCGTATAAATTGCATTATAGCATGTAAGGATAAACCGTTTACAGATGCTCTCTGCTAGATGGGAACAAAAAGAAATCCTGGGAAAGATTAATTCCAGGATGTGTATTCTCTATAACTTACGAGAAAAATTGAGCGAGCAATTTATTATATTCATGTTTCTTCTCCAAAATAGGCAAATGCCCACAGTTACCGAGAATGGCTAATTCAGCTTGTGGCATAAACCATTTTGTTTGTAAGACACTAAACAAAGGATTTACCTCATCGTATTGCCCCCCTACGATTAATGTAGGAACACGAACAAATGGTAAGATGGGAAGATAATTAGATTTGATCGCCGAAAAAGAGGATGCGATGTAGGGTATTTTTTTTATAAGAAACATTTTTTTCGCCGCATTGATTAAATTAGGCTCTTTTCGGTATAAACATTTTTCTGCAGTGTAAGTTGTATACTCGTCACTTGTTGATGAATGCAGGTTTCTTGCGCCTTTTATTACCGTCAATTGCCCTAAGCATGTGGGAGCGTAGGAGAAAGTATTAGATAAAACCATGGATTGTACGATTTTATTATTTTGACAATAAATTTCTTGTACGACTAGTCCTCCCATTGAAAGTCCACAAAAATGAGCTTTTTCAATGCCTAAAGAAGTTAGAAGCGATATAACATCCTGTGCAAATACAGAAATAGAAATATTATCATATTCTTCCGATTCACCATGGCCGCGAAGGTCGGGTATGAGTAATCGATAATTGGAGGATAATTCGTATTGGTTTTCCCAGGATTCTTTTTTACTGCCTAATCCATGAATTAAAACTACAGGTTCACCTTGACCGATATCTAAATAATGGATGGTATTGACCTCCTTTACTATGTTTATTATTGTCTAGTGTTCCCGTGCAACTTCCTATTATTCCTAGCTTATTCAAGGGGCGGAAGAAGGCTACATTTCTCTTTATTAACAAGAGAAGTCGTTTTGTCTTTTCGTGAAAATCCGATACAATAGTAGATAAGAATATTTAGTGGTGAAATGGAGGACTTCGTTGTGCCTGAAACAGCAGCTTTACAAAAAGAAGCAATGGACATGCTAAAAAAAACAAGCAGAACATTTTACATACCGATCACTTTTTTGGAACCAAAACTGAAGAAAGCGGTTGCCTCTGCTTATTTAGTGATGCGTGCAATAGATGAAATAGAGGATCATGAAGCACTAGGGTCGCAGGAAAAACAAGCATTATTGCTTGCAACGAGTAAGATGCTTTTAAAAGAGTTTGATGCAAAAGAATACGAGCAGCTAGTAGAGCCTTATAAAGATATACTGCCAGAGGTTTCTTTAAGACTCGCTGATTGGCTTGCAATTTGCCCAGTAGATTTAGTGGACAAAGTAAAAGAGTCTTCAAGCGAGATGGCAGAAGGTATGGCCAAATGGGTAGAAAAGAATTGGCAAGTAAAAACAAAAGAAGATCTCGATGAGTATACATATTACGTTGCAGGTTTAGTCGGAGTAATGCTTTCGGATTTATGGAAGTGGAATGCAGATATCGATACGGACCGAGAGCTTGCCATTGCGTACGGGCGAGGACTTCAAGCAGTGAATATTTTGCGCAACAAAGAGGAAGATAACGAACGTGGAGTTCAGTTCTTCCCGGAAGGCTGGACACGGGAAGACATGTTTCAATATGCGGAAGGAAATTTAGCTAAAGCAGATGAATACATGAAATCCATCAATCGTCGAAGCATTAAATTATTTTGTAAGTTACCCCTTGCACTTGCGCATAAAACATTAAAAGCGTTGAAGAGTGGGAAAGAAAAAATGACTCGAGCAGAAGTGGAAGCTACTGTAGAAGAAGTGCAGGCGGAAGTTTAATAAATATAGTGCCCATAATAAAAAACCAGACAAAGTTGTCTGGTTTTTCTATGCAAAAATTTATTATTGAGCTGTATATCCACCGTCAACAGTTAAGCTATTGCCTGTCATAAAGGAAGAATCATCTGAAGCCATGAATAGTACAGCTTTTGCCATTTCTTCTGCTTGACCAAGGCGTTTCATCGGAGTCATAGATGCTAGTATTTGTTTGCTTTCTTCCGGAATAATCGGAGTATCGATGAAACCTGGACATAATGAATTTACACGAATATTTTGCTCTGCGTATTCTAGTGCTAGTGAGCGTGTTAAGTTAATAACGCCACCTTTTGCTGCATTGTAAGCCGCTGAGCCAGGCGAGCCAACCCATCCATACATAGAGGCTGTGTTGACAATAGAGCCGCCACCTGATTTAAGCATTTCACGAATTGCTTCGCGAGCGACTAAAAATACGCCATCTAAGTCAACATTTACCGTGTTGCGCCATTCCGCATATTCTAATGTATGTGATGGTTGTACACGACCAATTCCTGCATTATTGAAAACGATATCTACTTTACCAAAAGCTTCAATTGTTTGTTTAAATATAGCTTGTACTTCTTCTTCGCTTGTAATGTTTGCTTTCACAAAAATTGCTTCAGCGTTGTTTGCTTTTAGTTCTGCTTCAAAAGCTTTCCCTTTTTCTTCGTTTAAATCTACTAGTACGACTTTGGCACCTTCTGTAACGAAAAGTCTAGCTGTTGCAGCACCAATGCCTGATGCCCCACCTGTGATGACTGCTACTTTGTCTTGTAATTTACCCAAAAGAATCGCCTCCAGAATTTATATTACGTGTTTGTTATAATGGGAAGATATAGTGACTAGTCAAACTATTTTGCTTACACTTTAACTTTATCAGTTTGTCCAAACCAATCAATCATTAGAAAATCATTAATTGTATAACTTGTAGACATTTCGAATGGATTCGTCTATTTTCAGGAGGTTAATTCATGAACAGTGAACAATATGAACTTTCACAACGGCAAAATCGGACAAGAAAACATTTTAAACAAGCATTTATCGAACTGATAAAAGAAAAGGGCTATCATGCCATCACGGTTAAAGATATTGTTGATAAAGCTAGTTATAATAGAAGTACTTTTTACGTGCATTATCAAGATAAAATGGAGCTAGCTGATGATTTACTTCATTCAATGCTTCAAGGTTTAGAGGATTCAGTGGGGAAACCATATGTTCATGGGCAAAAAGTATATACAACCAAATTGAATTTTCCTTCCTTTAATCTGGTGACTTATATTTATGAACATCGCCAATTTTTTGAACTTATTAAATACGAGGATACATTACCGGGTTTACATACGCAATTGCCTTCAACCATTACTAAAATTTACAATGAACAATTTATCTTTAGAACAATTAACGATATATCCGTCAATATGGATTATTTTAGACGCTATACGTCCTATGGTTTTTACGGACTCATTATCCATTGGATTTCAAATGACTTCCATATACCTCAAGAAGAATTTATCCAAGAAGTGATTGATCTTACAAAAACACATATTTATTCATTTGAGTATGTGGGGAAATAGTATTTGATATACAGTCATCCGGATTAAAACAAATATTTATTCAAAACTTCCTCCATTCAGCATAAAATTAGGTAGTAGAAGAAGTGCAGGCAGAAGTTTAAAAACGTAGAAAAACCCAAGAAGAATGTATCACTCTTCTTGGTTTTTTTGCTTATGTTACAGGATTGTTACTGGTGCCTGGCACCAGTAACAATCCTGTAACAATGTTTTTAGTGACTTATGAGATTTGATAGAGCTCAATATCTTCTGGAACCTCACTACATACACTTATACACAATTCACTTATATAGAGAGAAGTAACATTCATATTCATCATTTTATAGCTATTTAACTCACACATATTTTCGCTAATACCTTCACCAGTACATTTTAAAATGGCTTCTTTTCTCGTCCAAACTTCAGAAAACAATCGACCTTGCTCTAGTTTATGTTTTTCTTCTTTATGTAAGACCCAACCGTATAGCTGCTCGTCATATGTTAAATTGCTATTTTCTATGTCTACACCTATTTGACCTAATTCGCTTAACGCAATTACTAAATACTCATCGTTATGAGACCAATTAATAAATTGATTTTCATTCAAAATAAAGGGCTTACCATTTGCATATTTTTGTATATCAATATTCCCCAATAATTTTTTTATTAAAATGACCGACCAATTTGCTCTAGGTTCATTCATATTCACATTTTTTAACCAGTTATTTACAATGTATAATTTCACAATAAATAATTTCTCCTATAAAAAAAGTAAGGATAAATATATCCTTACTTTTTTTATTATATTTTAACAGCCACCTTAATAAATCCTTCTTCGATAGCATAATGAATTAATTTCCCGATATACTCTTTTTCTAATTTAGGTAATTGATTTATACCTAAATGTTTCATCGTATTTTTACTATCAAAAATAGCATTCGTATCGCTAGCACCATCGCCGTCTAGTTGAGCGACTGCTAAATTCTTCACTTCTTCATTCACGCTTCCACTTAAAACATAAGCTTCATAAAATGCTTTTTCTACCATTTCTATATCTAAATCTAAATCATTTAGAATAGAGATAAATTGTTCAAACTTAATAGGGTATGGATGACATACATGGTAGACACGTTGGAGATGTTTTGTTGTCAGCAAAGATTTCACGACTACTTCTGCTGCAAAATCAATTGGTGTAAAGTCCACCATCCATTGAACTTTAGGTGCTTTATTAACCATAATCATTAACTTCATCATACGATAAAATGAATTTTCATTAATGTTACTTTGGAAGCGCCCATCGCTATATCGACCCGTTAAATTACCCATTCGATAAATGAATACTTGTTTACCTTCTTTTGCTTTATCTAATATCCATTTTTCGGCTTTCATTTTTGTATCTGTATAAACACTTTCTAGCTGTAAATCAGCAGGTATTTCAGTCGTTTCCTTTAATAGATCCCATTTTCCCTCTGCCAATAAATCTTGTACAACGCCCACAGTAGAAATATGGTGGAAAACAATTTCCGAATTAAAATCGACCAACTCAAAAATATTTTTTGTTCCTTGAACATTCACTTTCTCAAAATGTTCTCTATCTCCAAAATGCCTTACATCGGCTGCTGAATGAATAATTGCATCTATCACGGATGCTAATTGCATAAATAATTCTTTTTTAAGACCTAAGTATTTTTTGGTCAGATCACCATTTATAACAGTAATATTTGTACTTAACTCTTTATTAAAATATTTTTTCATCGTATCTTTTATACGCTGTTCTGCAGTTTCTCCGCGCACAAGCAAAATGACGTTTTTTCCTTCTTCAATCAATTTATTCGTAATATGACTGCCTAAGAAACCTGTCGATCCAGTAACAAGTATTGTCTTTGCTTCTGGTAATTCTTCATTTACGGACATTTCTGGCCATTCAGTTAGGTATGTAAATTCGCCATTAAACTGCTCTGCCAATACATTCGATGTGTTTAAAACCTTTTCAGCTAAATTTTCTACAGTTTTCAAATCGAAGAAATCTTTAATTGTTAAAACTGGGTAGGTTTGTTTTAAATTCGATAAAATTTCTATCACTTTTAAAGAGTGACCACCGATATCAAATAAATTGTCAATTACACTAATGGCATCGATTTTCAGTACCTTTTGCCAAACATCTACAATATCTTTTTCAACTTTATTACGTGGAGCAATGAATTGTTTCGACACCGAAAGTGACACACGTTCCGCTTCGATTTTTTCTAATGCCTTCCTATCTACTTTACCAGTAGGCGCAAAAGGAATGTCATCTAGTTGTTGTAATTTTGTAGGAATCATGTAATTAGGTAAATTTGTTTTCAAACTATCGATTATAGAGGTAATTTCAACCTGTTCATCTGAAGTAAAGAAGGCTTTCAAAATTTGATCATCGTCTTCTTTTTCTACTACAACAACTGCATTATCAACGTTTTCAATTTCATTCATTTTCGTTTCAATTTCAGCAATTTCAATACGATGTCCGCGAATTTTAACTTGAGTATCCATTCTAGAAACGAATTCAAGATTACCATCTTTTAATTTTTTCACAAGATCCCCTGATCTATATACAATTCCTTCATAAATATCAGGATCAAAAGGATTTTTAATAAATACTTCTTCCGTTTTTTCCTTATTATTTAAATAGCCTAAAGAAATGCCGGCAGATGCTATCCAAAGCTCTCCTACTTCATTTTCTTCACATAGTTTGCCTTCTTCATTTACTACGTAAATTTTGTTCCCGGGTAATTGTTTTCCAATCGGAACACTATATACATCACTCGACAGATTTTTTGGCACTTCATATGCAGTTGCCATTACTGTAATTTCAGTAGGTCCATATAAATTAAAGAATCTCGTTTCACCACAAGGCCCTGATTTAAACTTTCTCGCTAAATCACCTGTTAATAATTCTCCGCCTACACCGACTAATTTGACAGAGGAGAATAAATTCGAGTTATCTTCCGTTATATAATTTACAATTCGATTAAAGATTACTGTTGGGAGTACTGGAATAACTGTAATTTTCTCGTTTTTCACGACATCTAAGAAATTACTTTCAGCCATTCTTTCTTCATCATCTATTAAATATAATGAAGAACCTGTCAAGAGTGATAGAAAAGTATCTAATACGGATGCATCAAAACTATAAGTAGCAAATTGTAAAATTTTATCTTGCTCATTAACCTGCCAATTTTCTTGCATGTAATGAACTAAATTAACAACACCCTTTTGGCGAATTAGCGTACCTTTAGGCTTGCCAGTAGTACCTGACGTAAAGATTGTATAGCATACATCATTAATATTATCGTTTACATATTCAAATGGTTCCGGCACAAAACTCGTCTTTATATCTTCTAAAAGTAAAATATTGATCGAAGTCTTTAACTGTAACCCTTTTATTTGTTGTAATGAATCCATATTACTTATAACAAATGAAGTATTAATATCATCAATAATATAGCTATTTCGCTCATTTGGATGTGTAGGGTCTAAAGAAACATAGACCCCTCCAGCCTTTATAATACCTAGTAATGAAATGACAGTATCAATACTTCTTTTTAAATATATTGCAACAAAATCTCCAGTTTTAAGACCATTTGATATTAAATAGTTAGCAATTTTATTCGATTCACTATCTAAATCCTGAAAGGTTAATTGTCGATTTCTTTCTTTTAATGCAATAGAATTTCCATATTTCGAAACAACTCGATTAAATTTACTTAAAATAGTTTCCATTTATTTTACAACCTCTTCCAAATACTGAAAATAAAGCAAAACTTTCATTAGTGATTCCCACCGATTTAGAAAGTAGCTCCAGCTAAAAAAAAACAGTATTAATTTTTAAACTTACTCACTACCTCTTCTAATTCTTCAGAAGTAGTTTTTAGATGCTCAGACATACTATTGATGTTACTTAGAGTACTTCGTTGATTTTCAACATTATCTACAATTCCTTCATAACCATCTACAATTTCTTTAGCATTCGAAGATAATGTAATAATCATGGCAGCTGATTCTTCTACACCTGCGGAAATCTCTTCAGTTGCAAACGACACTGATTGTAATTTCGCAGAAATCTCTTTGTTGAATTGATGAATTTTATTAAACATTTCATTTGTTTTTTGAGTGGAAGCTTTACCGCCATCAACACCCTTTTGAATATTCCCCATAAAGTTTTCCGCTTCTGCTACAGCTTCACGGACACGGCTGACAAGCTCTCGAATACCTTCAGTAGATTCAGCAGACTGCTCAGAAAGTTTTTTGACCTCTTGAGCTACTACAGCAAAGCCTTTACCATGCTCTCCTGCTCGAGCTGCTTCAATACTGGCATTTAAAGCTAATAAATTTGTAGCACCAGAAATATCAGTAATAACTTCTAAAAACTTGCCGATTTCATCCGATAAATTCACTAAAATTCCAATGTTTTTATTTGAATTTTCCACATCATGAACAATAGATTCCATTCGATTAGCAACATCAGAAGTAACTTCTTTACCATCTTCTGAATATGAAGTAACCTCTTCTGCATATTTGTAAACTTCTGTTATGTCTGTAGCAATGTTCTGGACTTGACCAGACATCTCTTCCATTGAACGAGCCGCCTCTTCAATCGAGTTTTCTTGCCCTTTTAAATTTGTCTTCATATAATTAACGGAATTTGTAATTTTTTCGGAAGAATCATACGTTGACTTGAATGCTTTTTCCAATTGTCTTGAATCATCTTTCACTTCAATTGCAGAATTGGTTACACCATTCACCATCTTACTTAAGGATGTTATCATTTCATTAAATCTTGCATTAACAGTACCTAATTCATCTTTTCCTTCTGGTAAATTAGCTATTAAAACACCTTTACTTGCTTTATTAATCCCTGCTAATAAATATTTTAAAGGTTTTAATTGAGATTTAATGATTAAATACTGCATGATGACAACTAGTACTAATAATACAACTAACAAAATAGAAGACCATTTTAATAGTCCAGCTTGTCCTTCCCCAACACTAGAAGCATCTACATCAATTGCATAATATGCAATTAAGTCTTTTTGTGCATTAAAGATTGGATACATAAACGTTAACCATGTACCATAATCATCTTTGTATATTTCTGTAAATTCCGGTTTGCCTGTTTCTTTTAATACTTCTAAAGCTTGCACTACTATTTCAGGCTGCTCATATAAAGTACCGGGTTCTAAACCTTCGCCTTTAAACATTCCCCAAATCGCATCATCAAAAGAAATTAAAGAGGTTTCATTCTTATTTTCACCACTTAATTCAACACCATAAATATAACCTTGAGCTACAACAGGATTGTATTCACTCATTTTGTTGAACATATCTGTATATTTTTTATGTATTTCACTTTGAATATCTGCATCTTGCATTAATTCTTCAACTTCGCTACCTTCAATCTTTTCATACCAAGATTCTGAAATTTCTTTTGTTTGATTTCTAAGTTGTTCCTTTAATAGGCTACCTTGGATAAAATAACTTACGCCAATGAGAACTACACCTACAAATAAAATACTTAAAATAGTAACTAATATATTTTTTGTAAAAAATTTAAGGTTTCTAAACATTTTTTTCCTCCTTTTTATGTAATAAATTTTTCAGTCGCTATTTTTATTAGAATCTATTTTATCTGTTTATAAACCAACTGGATTTTTTTGCATAATTATAATCATTACCGTTGCGTGGAAATCTACTAAAATTTCAGTTTTATACTTTTCCCTTTTCAGAAGAAAAACGAAGACACGGAAGCAGAGGTAGTACAAATCCATTTTTCACAATTACATTTGACTCGGGCAACAGCGACGAGAACGCTTTATGGTATACACTTTCCTTCGATTTTCCAAAGCAAAATGTAAGTGGGTTTCCACAAGGTTGCTTTCAGCTAAAGACTAATTACGTGAGTTATTTGTGTGCAGCTTTACCAATACATTCAAACAGTACACGATCATGGCGATATACACTTGATCGCCCGGTATGATTTGTACAATTCAGCTATTTCGTCCTCGTCAAAATAGAAATGATTCGTCAGGAGACGCAGTTTATTGCTCTTCGAATCGAGTATATTCAGAATGCGAAATACGTTTTCAGCACGATTTTGTGTGGTACCCATGACAATTATTTCATCCGATAAACAACGGCAATTCATCTATTAAATCGAAAGTCTCAAATACTCAGGTTGCTACTGCCGAACAATTATAGAGGATTCTTTTTAAAAGGAAATTCAGTTATAGAAAATTCATTTACTTATTTCAATGCAATGGTAGTGAATTATAACTAGTAAACTATATCATTAAACCTATTATTTATTGAGTGTATTTAGTCACATATGCCATAAGGTAAATAAAAAATTTTTAGTTAACATAGGCCAAATTAATTATGGACATAATCGGCTCTTGCCTTTTTTCGTAAAATAGCGATTCTTGTCTCTAAATCTGGCGGTGCGATATCCGTGATTAGTTCCCATTCAAAGCGAGAGCGCAATCGATCTTCCAGTATAGGAATTTCTTTTGGAGGTCGATCACTGGATATAACAATTTGTTAGACCAGATGCCAAAGTAGCATTGAACAAGAAAAAGTGATTTAGCCGTACAATAATCAATTGAAAAATCCCAAGAAGAAATGCAATTCTTCTTGGGTACTTTTTTGCAGCTAGCCAAAATGAGTTAACTTATTTAAAAATAGTGTTTACACAAATGGGATTTCAAGCTATTATTTAATTAATTCATAGATGTCGACTTCTTTTGAAGATTTATAATTATTCGTCATATCGATGGGGGAAGAAAAATGAAAACAAAAGAAATGGTATTTGCCGCATTATTTGCTGCATTAATAGGGGTATTAGGTATGATTCCGCCAATTCCACTGGGCTTTATACCTGTGCCGGTCACTGCACAAACACTTGGTGTTATGCTTGCAGGTAGCTTTTTAGGGAAGAAAGCGGGAGCACTTAGCTTGGTTTTATTTATCGTATTAGTCGCTTTAGGGTTGCCTTTATTGTCAGGTGGACGGGGAGGTCTTGCTCCGCTAGTAGGCCCTTCAGCTGGGTACATTTTCAGCTGGCCCATTGCCGCATTTTGTATAGGACTTGCTATTGAAAAAGTATGGTCAACGTTAAAAGTATGGAAAGTAATCGTTATCAATTTTATTTTTGGCGTTGTACTTGTTAGTTTAATAGGTGCGCCTGTAATGGCGATAATCACGCACACGTCCATTTGGGCAGGACTTGTAGGTGCTACAGCATTTTTACCAGGAGATTTAATAAAAGCTATTATTGCAGCTTTTATAATTGTGCAGATAAAAGCGGTTAGTCCAATTGAGCAGAAAATAAACAACGAGTAAATAGGATGATGAGAGATGAATCTAGTAGAACCATTATTACATAATGCAACACAGCACCCTGACAAAATTGCCTTAACAGATGGAGAACGAACCCGTACATACTCTGAGCTTGTACAAACGATGAAAAAAATAGCCTATGGTTTCCAACAGAGTGGTTTTAAACATGAAAATATCGCTATTTTGTCTGCGAATTGTATAGAATTTGTGGAAGTTTTTCTTGGCGCTATTTATGCAGGTTGTGTCCCTATCCCATTAGATCCAAAATGGAGTACTAATGAATTGATGACTATATTACAGCAGTGTAATCCTAAAATCATTTTTGTAGAGGATACTTTAGTAGCAAATCTACATTTACCAGATAGAGATATGCAAATAATGACCTTTTCGGCTGGTGGAGCGGGATCTTATAACAACTGGATAGCTCGTTTAAAACCGAAAGCTAAAATGGATGACACGAACGAGCTATTATTTATCGGTTTTACATCAGGCACGACAGGTATTCCGAAAGGATATTTACGGACACATTTATCATGGATTAAGAGCTTTGTGGCGACAAATGAGGCATTCCGATTCGAAGAGATGGAGCATATTTTAGCTCCAGGTCCGTTCGTACAATCATTGTCATTGTTTGCTGTAATGCAGAGCTTATATAGTGGGGCTACTTTTCATATTTTGCCTAAATTTAATGCTGCGGAAGTTTTACGGCTTTGCAATCAGCATCCCAATGCAATTTTATTTGTAGTTCCAACGATGATTGAATCATTGCTAAAACAGGTTACATCAAGACAGGTCCATATCCAAGCGCTGATTTCCTCAGGAGCAAAATGGTCGGAGGCGTCTAAGAAAAAGGCGAAGGAAGTGTTTGGTGAAGCAAGGTTATATGAATTCTATGGTTCATCTGAAGCAAGTTATATTAGCTATTTAGATGTCTACGCAGAAAATAAACCGAACTCATTAGGGAAACCCTTTCCAGGTGTACAAGTATCGATTTGCGATGAATATTTTCAGGAAGTACCGTCTGGAACAATAGGGCAACTTTGTATTCGAAGTGACATGATGTTTTTAGGGTATCATCATTTGCCTGAAGAGACGGAAGCTGCTTTTCGAGACGGTTGGCTCATTCTCGGAGATTACTTATGGGTGGATGAAGACGGTTATTTGTATTTGGCAGGTCGTATGAAGAATATGTTGGTATCTGGTGGTCTTAATATTTACCCGGAAGAAGTTGAATCTGTACTACAGCAACATCCTGCAATTCAAGAAGTGATGGTGCTTGGGATACTGGATGCATACTGGGGAGAACGAGTAGCAGCACTTATTAAATGGGACGGGCAACAACGTCTATCAATAGAAGAAATAAAAGATTACTGTCGAAATAATTTAGCGAGTTACAAAGTGCCGAAGCAGCTTATGACGGTGGATGAATTTATTTATACAAGTAGCGGAAAATTGGCACGCCAAGCGATGAAAGACTATATAGAGAAGGTGATGGTATGACAGAAGCGGTGATTGTCATGGCTAAACGCACACCAATAGGAAGGATGGGAGGCATGTTAAGCTCCCTTGAACCGGAGAAACTGCTAGCGCCCCTTATCAAGCATATTGTAGCTGAAACGAATTTGCCAAAGGATATCATTGATGATGTCATCATTGGCAATGTTGTAGGACCAGGTGGCAATATTGCTCGAGTTTCAGCACTAGAAGCGGGACTACCTGTCACCGTCCCTGGTGTTACTGTCGACCGACAATGTGGTTCAGGTTTAGAGGCAATCAATTTAGCTGCGAGATTAATTCAAAGTGGTGCAGGGGAGGTTTATTTGGCAGGGGGCGTTGAAAGCACGAGCCGAGCTCCTTGGAAAATGGCCAAGCCACAAAACCTAATGGGTGTACCGGATTTATATACACGTGCCAAGTTCACGCCGAGTAGTTACGGTGATCCAGATATGGGGATTGCTGCCGAGAACGTAGCAAAAAAATACGCGATTTCGAGAGAAGAACAAGATCAATTTTCTTTGGAAAGTCATAGAAAAGCTATTCAATCTCAGCAAACCGGTCGATTTGACCAGGAGATTGTACCACTTCAAGTAAGAGGAGAATGGGTAACGAAAGATGAGTGCCCAAGACCTGATACGAGTATAGAAAAGCTACAAAAATTGTCGCCTGTATTCCAGGAAAATGGCACGGTTACAGCTGGGAATGCTTGTCCGCTAAATGACGGGGCTGCACTTATATTAATCATGTCTCGCAAAAAATGTGAAGCGCTAAACCTTAAGCCAATTTTACGTATTGTAGATGCTCAAGCAGCTGGTGTGGATCCAAATTATTTAGGGATTGGCCCGATTCCGGCTGTACAAAAGGTGCTAAATAGGCAACAACTAACAGTAGATGATCTAGATATAGTGGAGTTTAATGAAGCCTTTGCCTCGCAAGTATTAGCCTCACTAAAGGAGCTTCATATTCCACTGAAAAAGGTAAACCGAGGAGGCGGCGCATTAGCAATTGGCCATCCATACGGTGCATCGGGTGCGATTTTAATGACGCGATTATGTACTGAAATGTTATATAAACCGTATAAAAAAGGGCTTGCAACGCTAGGTATTGGCGGTGGAATAGGTCTTGCAACACTTGTGGAGGCAGCCGAATGAAAAAGATGCAGCAACGGCTATATGTGACGCCGGAATGGATTTTGCAGTACTCACAAAGTATAGAAGCTCCTTTGCAAACAATGAATGATACCTTAATTGCACCTTCCACGATGCCTATTATTTTCTGGCAAGAATTCGATATTCCTTGGCTTTCTAGGGATATACCATTGATTCATGGTACGCAACACTTTTCATACGAGGCACCAATTACTGCAGGAATGATGCTGGATTGTGAACTAGAGCTAACGAATGTCGAAAAAAAGGTAGGTAGGCAGGGAGAGCTTACTTTTTTAACACATACACTCGTTTGTAAATGCAATGGTGATCTCATTGTTACAGCGGAAACAGTATTAATCCGAGTAGGTGACCCACATGAAAAAGCATATAACAGTTGAAGCGATCAAAAAGTATGCAGCAGCTTCAAAAGATAAAGCGGCGATTCATCTAGACGTGGATGCTGCACGAACGGCTGGATTCGATCGTCCTGTCGCCCACGGTATGTATATCATGGGGCTAGCGCAGTCATTGTATATTGAGAAGCATCCTACGCAATGGATTACAGCGTATAATATGAAATTTCAAAAGCCGCTTTTTGTTGACACGGTAGCTATTTTTAATTTTGAGTGTTTTGGCGATAGCGTTGAGGTGACGGTTACAGCTGAAACTGGGGATAAGATTGCCGCGGGGACTTTTTTAGTGAAGGAGTTGCAACGATGAAAAAAGTAGCAATCATTACGGGTTCCACAAGAGGCATTGGGCGGAGTATCGCCATACATCTTGGACAATCAGATTTTCAGGTTGTTGTTAATGGCACAAAACAGGAATTAGTAGACGAAGTTGTGCGAGATATCGATCGAACTGGCGGCGAGGCTATAGGGTATGTTGCGAATATTGCCGATCCAATAGCAGTCACTAAAATGATTGATGCAGTTATAGCCCAATTTGGCCGTATAGATGTACTCATACATAATGCAGGTAATTTGCATGATCAAAAATGTTTACGTATGACAGATGAAGAGTGGCAATCTGTACTAGATGTGCATTTAAACGGTGCTTTTTATAGCATTCAGCGAGTACTTCCTCATATGCAAGAAAGTGGTGGGGACATACTTTTAATGACCTCTACCGCTGGATTAGGGGGCTCTATTGGTCAAGTGAATTATAGTTCGGCAAAAGCAGGGATGCTCGGTATGATGTGGACGCTTGCAGCTGAACTAAAGCGCAATAATATTAGAGTGAATGCCATCTCACCAGCTGCTTTAACGGATATGACCAGACCAGTAATTGAACATTTAAAGAACAAATACGCAAGTAAAAATGAACCGTTTCCTGAGTTCTGGAAAGTAGGAGAGGCGGATGATGTTGCTCGCTTTGTAGTGACGCTTCTTGCACTGGAAGATACAGATTTAACTGGTGAAATATTTGGTGTAAATGGTTCCAAAGTGACGAAGTGGCAAAAGCCCGTTCCTGCATTTTCTGAAAATAGTATAGAAGCATTTTTTACTACGTGGCAAAGCCGAAAAGGAAGTGAATAAATGCTTACTTTCGATCACGTTCATTTTTATTATAAAAAAGGGCATCCAATCTTAGAGGATATTAACTTTACGATTAAAGCGGGGGAATTTGTAGCTATTGTCGGTGCAAATGGTAGTGGGAAATCGACAGTTGCCAAGCTAATGGATGGCTTACTGTTACCGAAAAAAGGCACTGTAAAGCTTCAACAACTAGACACGACAAACCCTAATGATCTGATGAAAATTCATCAGCAAATAGGCTTCGTTTTTCAAAATCCAGAGGATCAATTCATCACTACAACTGTAATGGACGAAGTACTTTTTGGATTGCAAAATATTCGCGTCCCAAGGGAAGCAATGCGTGGCAGGGTGGATACTGCATTGCGTGCTGTTCAGATGGAGGACTTCCTAGAAGCGATGCCCCACCAATTATCAGGTGGTCAAAAGCAACGTGTGGCTATTGCAGCTATATTGGCAATGCAACCTCAAATTATTATTTTCGACGAAGCAACTTCTATGCTTGATCCACAGGGTAGAGAGCAGGTGTTATCGATTATGCATAGACTGCATAACCAAGGCATGACGATTATTCACATTACCCACCATATGGATGAAGTGATATCTGCAGAGCGCATTCTACTCATACATGAAGGGCATCTGCAATTTGATGGTGACCCGCTCATTTTTTTTGAAACCGTGCCAGTATTGGAGTATCAATTACAGTTACCCTTTGCTGTCCGTTTACGTAAAACTCTTCAACTAGAGAGCCCATTAACAGCAAATTGGAAGGAAGGGATCCGTTCACAATGGCCTATCAATTAAACAATGTGAGTGTGAACTATTCCGGTCAAATGGCTTTACAAAATGTCAGTTGCAAGATTCAAGAGGGTAAGTGGATTTCCGTCATTGGTCAAACAGGTGCGGGAAAATCCACATTTGTTAAAGTACTGAAGGGGTTAATTTCCAATTTTGAAGGGGACTATTTTGTAGATCAACAGCCTGCCAAAAGAGATGCCAAGGGACAATTAAAGGTTCTACCAGAGATCGGCTTTGTTTTCCAATATCCCGAACACCAACTTTTCGAAACGACTGTGTATAAGGAACTAGCTTTTGCACTGAAGCAACAGGGATTTTCAAGTCAGAAAATAACAGAGCGTATTTCAACTATTTTGCCGCAACTTGGCTTATCGGAAGATATTCTTCCACTAGCTCCATTTCAACTAAGTGGCGGTCAAAAACGCCGAGTAGCAATTGCTTCTATATTGATGATGGAACCACAGCTCCTGATTTTAGATGAACCAACAGCGGGGCTTGATCCAGTAAGTAAGCAAGCGTTGTTACAATTACTAAAAAAGTGGCAGCAGCAGGGAAATCGTACGATACTATTCGTATCGCACCAAATGGAGGATGTCGCTGAATACTCGGATGAGGTTATCGTATTTCATGAAGGTCGCTTAGTGGGGCAATTTAATACGCTTCACTTATTTCTGAAACAATGCCAGTTGCTAGAGGAAATAGGGTTGTCGCTGCCAGAATCAGTGCAACTTTTAAAGCTAGTAGAGGAGTTATCTGGTCAGAAGATCGGGGTTTCCAGTTGTAGGGAACAGGAAATCTTTGAAAAGGTTATCCCGCTTTGGAGGTCAAGGAGGCTTCAAAATGTCTGATACCGTATTAATAGGTCAGTATATGGAGACGAATTCCGTGTTTCACCGACTTGATCCGAGAACGAAGATTTTAAGCATTTTTATCATCATGCTGAGCTTTCTAATACTTGAAACTAGTGCGAGTTATGCAATTGCCACTTTATTTGTCTTTGGCGTTTTGATGCTATCGAAAATCCCGTTTCCTGTTTTTATGAGGGGGTTAAAACCGATTTTATTAATATTGACATTTACGTTCGTATACAACGTCCTGCTCACAAAAGGGACTGTCATTTGGTCTTGGTCATTTATTGAGGTGACTATGGAAGGGCTGCAAAATGGGGTGCGTTTCGTCTGGCGAATTATTTTACTTGTCCTATTAGCTTCTATTTTAACTTTAACGACAAAGCCATTGGAATTAGCTAGTGGTCTTGAAAAACTATTAGCTCCACTATCCAAACTCCATGTGCCAGTAGAACAGTTTTCCTTAATGATCGTTATTGCGATTCGCTTTATCCCGACGATTTTGCAGGAACTAGACCGGATTGTACTCGCTCAAAAAGCAAGAGGGCTTGATATTGTTAATTTACCGATAGTAAAGCGTATGCTTGCTTATATTCCCATTTTAGTACCTTTACTGTTCACAACTATTCAGCGTGCGGAGCAGTTGACTTACGCAATTGATGCGCGTGCTTATGGCAAGGGCAAGGGAAGAACTGCGTATAAGCTATTGCAATTTCAGCAAATAGATTACATAGTGGGGACGGTCGCTATTTTGTTTGTAATAACGGTGTTCATCATACAGTTAGGGGGAGTGTAGAATGAAAGTATTTGGTGCTGTCGTGGACAATGAAACGCGCTGTACGCATTATCATACGGAAAAAGATATTATAGCGATTAAATTTAAATGCTGTAATCGTTATTATCCTTGCTATAAATGCCATGAGGAAGACGCTGACCACAAAATAGAACGTTGGCCTAAGCAGCAGTTTGGTGAACTGGCTATTCTTTGTGGCAGTTGTCAGAAGGAGTTAACGATTCATGCGTATATGCATACGGCTAGCTGCCCGCATTGTCAGGCAACTTTTAACGAGCGTTGTAGTGCCCATTATCCGATTTATTTTGAATGATCTTATTAACGGGTAAAATCCCAAGACATGAATCTTCTTGGGATTTATTGCGTATGTCCATTTATCGCACTAGAAAACATCAGAACATCTACTTCCGTGAGTAGCGGGTTTGTAACGGAAATACGATATTGAATACTGTTCGTTAAGTCGATTAAACTTAAATATTGCTGTTGACCCGCCCCTGTATCGATACCGAGCTTTTTGGGCTGTTGCCAAACGGAGCCTGCTGGAACACCAAGTCGATTAGTTGGTGTATGTCCGAATACTACGGTCGTATCCTCTTGAAGAGGTGCTTGAAGAAACGGGTCTCGTATGGTCAGTAAATCATTTATTTGTTGTGCATGAAGAGGGATACCTGTACGGATGCCGGCGTGGACAAACAAAAATGGTTTGCGTTCTATGTAAAGCGGGAGGCTTTGTAAAAAAGACTTCCACTCTATCCACTTTTTACTTCCTTCTGCAATATCATCTAGTGCGCATTTTTCATGATTGCCCATAATTGCGTATGCGCCGTTTCTTACATAATATTCCACAGCTTTTAGTGTACCTTCACTACTAGGACCCTTGTCAATATAATCTCCGACGAAATACAGTTCATCTTGATCTGCTTGGTATTTAGCATATGTCAGTAATCTGTGAAGTGCATGGACATGCCCGTGAATGTCGGAAATAGCTAAGATGCGTGACAAGACGTTCACCTACATTCTATTATGCACAAGAAAAGGGGGAGCTACCTGTTCTGTTTGCTTATATAAAAATGTATGATTACGTTCAAAAGAAACGACTACTTCTTTATTCACTTCGACTTGTTCACCGTGCAACACAGTTAAGCGACCACCTGCTGTTTCCACCATAATGCGCCATTTGTGCCCTTCGAAAATAGAGTGTGTGACCCGTCCATGCAACGAGTTTTTGAGGGAATTTATTTCATTTCCATTTTCTCCTATTTTCAAAGCTTCTGAGTCCATTACGACAATAACATCGTCGCCATTTGTTAGTGTCCCGTTGCCGCGGATAATTGCATCCCCAATTTTAACAGATGCAGAATCTTTTGCAGTAGCCATTAAGCGATTTGTCATTCCGAGTAAGCCTGCTACCCATAAAGAAGCCGGTGCTTGACGAACTTCCATTGGTGTTCCATACTGCTCGATTTGACCTTCGCGAAGCATTAAAATGCGGTCGGCCAAAGCATACGCCTCCAGTGGATCATGTGTTACGTGCAAAGCAGTAGTGCCAAGCTTGCGCAATAAATAAGAAAGCTCGTTACGCATTTCAAATCGTAGCTGCATATCTAAATTGGATAGGGGTTCGTCTAATAGAAGTAGTGTTGGCTTTGTAGATAAAGCTCGAGCAATTGCTACACGTTGTTGTTGCCCACCTGAAAGCTCACTAGGATATCGGTTTTCTAGCCCATTTAACTGAAGTAAGTTAAATAAAAAGTTTTTCGTTTCCGCTTGCTCTTGCTTGTTTACTTTCCGTATTTTAGAGCCATAAAAAATATTTTGCACTACGGTCATATGTGGCCATAACGCGTAATCTTGAAAAACCATATTAATACCTCGTTTTTCCGGAGGTAGTGTCATGTTAGGGGAAGAAATAATCTTGCCATCTAGTCTAATTTCTCCTTCGTCTAACGATTGTAGTCCGGCAACCATTTGTAAAAGGGTGGACTTACCGCATCCGGATGGGCCTAAAATGCTAACTATTTCCCCAGGCTCTACAGTAAAACTAACATCGTTCACTGCTCGAAATTGCTTAAAAATTTTGGAGACGTTTTGAATCTGTAACGACATGTTGTTTATCCTCCTTTTTCGATAGTTGCGAAATGAGGGTAAACCCTTTTTCAACGAACCATTTAAATAGCATCATGAAAATAATGATGATTGTACCGCTAGTAATTGTTGCAGCAGTTGCAAATCCGTAATTTAAGTCTTCGAACGATTTGTTGATAGCCACTGGTAACGTGACAAAGTTCGGAGGGTATAAGATAGACGTAATCGCTAAATCGAAAATGCTCGTCCCAAATGCTGTTAAACCTGCCGTTAGTATGGATGCACGCATTAATGGCAATAAAATCGTCCAGATCCGTCGACTTAACGAGGCACCTTGAACGGAAGCGGAAGCGAGTAAACTTGCCGGTACTTTCGTCATTGCACTAATCATTAATCGAGCCGCAATAGGAATCGCTCCAGCAATACTTGCGAGCACTAAAATAGCAGGCTTGCCGTATAAATGGAGATGAATACTTTCCAAAAATGGCTGATTCCAGATGAATATATAACCAATTCCGAGTACTACTCCTGGTACAGCCAGTGAAACAACTGAAAGCGAATCAATTAGTGAGCGAAACTTGAAATCGGTAAATATTAGTACATACCCAATGCATATTCCAACAATTAGACCAATGAATCCCGCTAGCGCTGCTATGAGCAATGAATTTTTAAGCCCGATAAGAATCGTGGAATCTACGTTAAACAAAGAGATATAATGTTTCATAGTAAAATTACCCAGTGAAACACCTTTACCTAAAGTGTCCATAAACGAGACTAATAAGCTACTGCCGATCGGGATGCCGAGGGCTATTAGTAAAAAACAACTATTTATAATGTCATATATCCAACTATTTTTCGTCTTCAATGGTTCTTTTCGTATCGCACGACTGGTGATGAATGAATAATCTCCTTTTCGCAAGATAAATAATTGAAACAACATGACCAAGACAATAATTACAACTAAATAAAAGGATAAAATCCCTGCCATATCAAAGCGAATAGGGGCTGTATATAAAGCAGTGTAAATCGAATACGACAGAGTAGGGAAGCTATAAACAGCAGCTAGGGATGCTGGTAATCCGAAATCTCCAATTGTATCCATAAAGATAAGCGCTGCACCAGATAAAAGCGCCGGAATCATCAATGGTACTTGCACTGTACGAAGTGCATGCCATGCAGAAGCGCCGTTTAGTCGTGCCGCTTCATTGTACTGTGATACATTCCACTCTAATGCCGCAGTTACAGCTAAATAAGCATAAGGAAATTTACAACAAGTCATAATGAAAATAAGTCCGATTGGCGAAAAAACAAAACCTGTTACCCAATCCATTCCAAGTACGTTTGTCGCAATACCTTTCCCGCTGGAAAACAAAACCCAGCCTTGCGCCATGATAAAACTCGGCAAAATAAGCAATGCCCATGCCGTAAAATCGAGTGCAAACTTTGTTTTAAAAGCTCTAGACGTCCGCATAATTGCAAGTGCTGTACCTAGAACCGTACCTAAAACTGCTGTACCTGTTGCTAGTATGAGCGAGTTCGTGAGTGACTTGCTCCAAAGCTTCCGTTCAAAAATTTCAAAAACGAGTCCAAAGCCTGCAAAATCAAGTTTGCCGAAAAAAATACCTGGTAAAACAATTTGAATAAGTACTGCTAAAAGTGGTAGTAATATTAAAATAAATAATATAAGGACAACGCCCCACCCCAGCATAGCTGGAGCAGTGCGTTTATTTGAAAATAAATTCCGCATATGCGAGTGACCCTTCCCTTTCCAAAATTTACACTAAGCGTTATTGAACGGACTGATCAGCGAACCATTCTTTTACTTCTGCTTCATTTTGAGCTGCTGTTGCTGGGTTAGCAATAAGTAATGGAGCTTTTTCATCACGAGCTGCAGGGCTAGCTACATCTTTAACTGACGACGTGTAAAATCCTTCTGTACCAGCTGCAATCATTTGGTCTTGTGTTTCTTTTTCTAATATGAAAGAGATGAACGCTTTCGCTACTTCTTCTTGGTCTGTGTCTTTGCTAATAGCTGCGTAGCGTACAGAAGCTGGAGCACCCTCTTCTGGCCAAACAATTTCAATTGGCTCCCCGTCCTGTTTCATCTTATATGCATTCGATTCTTGAAGTGCGGCAATTTTCAAATCACCACTTAATAATGCTTCTACAACGTTTGGATTTTTTGGGAATACTTTTGTACCGTTCTCGAATAATTTCGTGAAGTATTCTTTTCCGCCATCCATTCCTAAATCTTCAAAAAACCATGCAACAAATGGGTAAGCAGGAGCAGCTATTGCCGGATCAGCCATACCAACCATGTTTTTATATGCAGGATTTGTAAGGTCTGCCCAAGTTTTTGGTGCGTCTTCTGCTTTTACTTCATTCGTGTTATAAACGATAACTCCCGCTGCATGTGCACCTGTTGGGTAATACGCTTTCGATGCTGGTACTAATGATTTACCGAAATCATTTAAGTTCCCTTCACTTTCTAATGAAACATTTTCTAGTAAAATACCGTCATTTTCCCATCTAGCGAAAGAGCCTTGTCCGTCCAACCATACAACGTCCCAGTTTGGATTGGATTTCTCTGCTTCGATACGAGATTGAACTTCAGCGCCGTTTCCAACAACCAATTCAATATCATAGCCCGTTTTTTCTTCAAATAACGGTTCGATTAATTCGTCAAAGTCATTTAAATACACAACTAGTGGTTCTGTTTGTTTCACTTTATCAGTAGCTGCTGTGGCAGTTTCTGTTTCTACTACTTCTTCCGTTTCAGTTGCTTTTTCTTTTGCACTTCCTGTCTCTTCTCCATTAGATGAGCAACCTGCTAGCATTAATGCTGTCAATCCAGATAATAACCAAAGATGTTTTTTCATAAGTCAACCTCTTTCAGATTTTTTTGTCATCTTTATCGTAATCGATAGTAATTAATGGAATATGAAGGATATGTAAATTTATCATTAAGAAATACTGAATAATATTGATAGTTAAATAGATTTTATCTATATTGAAACGGAAGAGGTGGATAAAATTGAATTTCCAGCAATTGAAAGTATTTGTGTTAACCGTTCAAACGGGGAAGCTCAGTGCTGTGGCTGAAGCATTACATATTAAACAGCCGACTGTGACATTTCATCTAAAGGGGTTGCAGGATAAACTAGGAGTAGAGTTGTTTGAACAGCCTCAGCTGAAACGATGGATTTTAACGGATGCTGGAAAAGCATTTTACCATTATGCGCAGCAAATTATTCAACTTGCAGAACAGGCAGAACAAGTGATGGATGATTATAAATTCAATACACGAGGTAAATTACAGCTAGGTGCTAGTCAAACAACAGCTTCCTATATATTGCCCCCGTACTTAGCGAAATTCCAAAAAGAACATGATCGTGTGTACATTTCTTTAGTTGTCAATAAAGCACCGAGCATATTACAAAAGGTAAAAAACTATGATTTAGATTTAGGTGTTATTGCATACGGTAAGTTATTCGATCCAGATCTTACAATTATTCCAATTATGGAAGACGAGCTAGTCCTCATTATGCACAAAGACCATCCATTGCGAAAGAAGACGGAGATCAAACCTCACGAGCTTACGCAGTATCCTTTCATTTTGCATGAAAAACAAGCGGTTAGTCATACGCTTGCAGAAAGATGGATGTTAGAAAATAACATACAGCTTAATATCATTATGGAAATTGGATCTATTCAAACGATTAAAGAGGCAGTGGAGTTGAATATCGGCATTGCCATTTTACCAAGGTTAAGTGTAGAAAAAGAAATGAAGGAAGGAAGACTTTTCATTCAACCATTACCGAACTATGTAAACGAGCGACATATTTACCTAATCTATCGAAAAATTCAGCATTTCAGTCCAATGATGCAAAGCTTTATCGAATTTCTGAAACAATCTTTTCAGTAGAGGGATGGATTTTGAGGAACTAAAAAACCTCCCTAGATTAGGAATCGTTAGACGAAGCAGTTACAATTATGGAAAAACCATTTCTTTATGTCAAAGAGGAGAATGGATTAATGATAAAACAAATGACCTTAACGTCTTTTGAAAATGATCTTAATCCAGAATTAACGATAACCTATTTTAAAGATGATCTTCCATATTTCTCTTTAAGTGAATTTGCAATCGAGGAAAATAATACTGCTTTCGATGGTGAAGGAGAAAACATTCGAGGGTTTAAGGGAAATAAAACTGACATGGAGGGATTCCGTTTATTAAACTGGGCTGAGGATGGTTATGGCTACAGTGTTATATTATTGCATCCAGATCTAACATTTGAAAAAATGAATGAAATTATTAATAACATGGAGTATGTCCAAGTCCAATAATGAAAAAATCCGTTGCAACTTATTCTTTCCGGTTGCAACGGATTTTACATTATTTCTAATTGTCGTTTAGCAATCTGTTTATTTTACTCTTACAAAAAGTACTTTCAAATAATTTCCTTCTTTAAACAGCGGAGAAGTCCTGAAATCACTAGGAAGGGAAAACTCTTCCTCAATCGTATATTGACGATTACTTTCTTTAAATGCCTTTTCTACAAAAGTTTTGAATTTTTTCATTCCAAATGTAGCGTTGTTAGTAGAAGCGACAATCACACCATTTCTCTCTGTAATAGCAATCGCATCTTGTAGTAGGTTCGTGTAGTCTTTTGCAGAACTAAATGTATACTTCTTTGATCGTGCAAAGCTCGGCGGATCAAGGATCACTACATCAAATGATAACTCTTTCCGTTTAGCGTATTTAAAATAATCGAAAACGTCCATCACGATAATGTCTTGTTTTTCTTCATCGATTCCATTTACCTCGAATTGCTCAGTTGTTTTGCTTAGACTTCGTTTTGCTAGGTCCACGCTTGTCGTTTTCGTTGCGCCACCTGCAGCAGCAAAAATAGAAAAAGCGCCTGTATAAGAAAATGTATTTAAAACTGTTTTCCCTTGTGCATAAGCATCTCGAATCTTTTTACGAACGTCTCGCTGATCTAAAAATACACCAACCATCGCTCCGTCATTCAAGTAGATTGCAAAGTTTTGTCCACTTTCTTTCACAATTAGTGGGAATTCCCCGCGCTCACCTTTCACAAAATCATCATCTTCCAAATACTGACCTTTTGTATCGAAACGTTTCTTTTCATAAATTCCTTTATAGGATACAGAAGCCTCTAGTCCAGCTAAAATCATTTCTTTAAAAGAGTAAATCCCTTCACTATACCAACTTAGTAAGTAAAACCCGTCAAAATAATCAATCGTTAAGCCGCCAATTCCATCGCCTTCTCCATTAAATACACGGAAAGCAGTTGTATCGCTGCTATTAAAATAATCTGCACGATGTTTAATAGCAACTGCAATTTTCTTCTGGAAAAAATGCGTGTCAATTGGTTCGTTTTCATTTTTTGTTAAAAGCCAGCCGATTCCTTTATTTTGCTTTCCTACATAGCCTTTACCAACAAACTTGCCAGTTGGATTGCGCAGTTTTAAAATGGCGCCTTCAGGTAAGGAGTCAATTTCATGGAAGCCGTCTTTTAGTAAAATAGGAACCCCTTTTTGTAGGTCATGGGCTAGGTTATCTTTTATTTTTATATCTAATTCTTTTTGCATAATTGTCATCCTCGGAGTTCGTTTTTCTTTATTATCACATATCGAGAGGTTTTAAAAAAGAAATGCGTGAAATTGGAATTCTAACGCAAATACAAACACAATGAATCCTATATGGCTTTAGCTCCTTTCTCTAGTCCTCTTATGGTACAATTATTATACATATGTATGAGGAAGGAAGTTCGTTGTGAAAAAGTCGAAAGTTGTCATTCCGATTATGGTCGTAGTAGCAGTACTAGCTACATGGATACTGAAGGATCATACGGACGTACCAATTCTCCATAAGGTTCTTATTACAATAGGTGCTTGTATAATATCAGGGGGACTTGGTTACTTATTACTAGGATCTGACGTTCAAAAAGTTGACCCAAAACCAAATCAGCAACATACAAACAAAAAGGGAAGCAGAAAGTAATCTGTTTTCCTTTTTTCTTAAATAGACAGGAGGTATGGGAATGCTCGAAAATGCACGCCGATTATTACAAAATTATTTTGGATACGATTCCTTTCGAGAAGGACAAGAAACAATTATTAACTATGTGCTAAACAATCATTCAAGTCTTTGTGTTATGCCGACAGGGGGCGGGAAGTCACTTTGTTATCAAATCCCCTCTTTAATGTTAGATGGAACTACGATTGTCATTTCCCCACTAATTTCCCTTATGAAAGATCAAGTAGACACTTTAGTACAAGCTGGCATTTCAGCTACTTTCATCAATAGTACATTAACTGCAGAAGAAGTAAGAGAAACGATGGAAGAAGTGCAAAACGGACAGTACCGTTTATTATATATAGCACCCGAACGATTAGAATCTCAAAGCTTTTTAAATCAATTAAAACGCGTGAAAGTGCCATTAATCGCAGTCGATGAAGCTCATTGTATTTCTCAATGGGGCCATGATTTTAGACCGAGCTACCGTGCAATTCATCGATTAAAGGACGTATTTGAAAAAGAACCGGTAGTGCTTGCTTTAACTGCTACGGCAACGCCAGAGGTACGAGCAGATATATGTAGATTGCTTCAAATCGAAGAAGATAGCACCGTTATTACGGGTTTTGCTCGCTCAAATTTAACTTTTTCTGTCGTGCTCGGACAAGATAAAAATAAATTCCTAAAAGACTTTATTAAAAAGAATGCGCAAGAAGTTGGGATTATTTATGCAGCAACGCGAAAAACGGTAGACCAGCTATATGATTTATTAAATAAAGCCGGAGTACGCACAGCAAAATACCATGCAGGGCTTCCGGAAGCGTTCCGCAATAAAGAGCAAGAGCGATTCCTAACAGATGAAGCGCAAGTAATGGTAGCGACAAATGCTTTCGGAATGGGGATCGATAAATCGAATGTAAGATACGTGATTCATTATCAGCTTCCGAAAAATATGGAAAGTTATTATCAAGAAGCGGGTAGAGCTGGACGGGACGGGCTTCCAAGTGAATGTATCGTGTTATATGCATCTCAAGACGTACAAACACAACGGTTTTTAATCGATCAAGCTTTGGATCGTGAGCGAATACCTGGGGAGTTAGAGAAGTTGCAAGGAATGGTCGATTACTGTCATACAGAAAATTGTTTACAGCAGTTTATCGTGACCTATTTCGGAGAACCAGATGCGAAGGACTGCGGTCGATGTGCGAACTGTACGGATGACAGGGAAGTCCAAGACGTTACAAAGGAAGTACAAATGGTATTATCCTGTGTCGTGCGAATGGGACAAAAGTTTGGAAAAACGATTACAGCACAAGTTTTAACTGGTTCCCAAAACAAAAAAGTGCTTGATTTTGGTTTTACAAAGCTCTCTACTTATGGAATATTAAAAAATCGGTCTTTAAAAGAAGTATCGGGTTTAATGGAGTTTATGATTTCAGAAGGAATCCTATTAGTAAATCACGGTAGTTTACCTACGATATACGTTTCGGATAAAGGAAAGGATGTACTACTTGGGAAAAGACAGGTAATGCGTAAAGGAGTCGCGGTAACAAAACAAATCGCGAAAAGTGATCCGTTATTTGAAGTATTAAGAGTACTTCGGAAAAAACTTGCGGACGAAGCAGGTGTACCACCATTTGTTATTTTTTCTGACAAAACACTACAAGATATGTGTGTAAAGCGTCCGCAAACCGAAGAACAATTTTTAGAGGTGCACGGTGTAGGTGCAAATAAAAGAGATAAATACGGAAAATCCTTCCTTGAAGAAATTAACCGTTATACCACTGTATAATTTTTATGTGATACGACTGTTAAGTTAGAAGGAACATTGATCTTCTTCGCATCTTCTGTAGATATTTCAACAATAACTGAGTGTTCTAAAATTTTAAAAATAGTACCTTGTACTTCGTGATCATTACGAGAAAAAGAGATCTTCTCATCAATTTTCCGTGCTGCTACGAAGTCTGAAACTTCTTTTGGTTGTCTTTGGAAACTCATGTATCTGCCTCTATTCTAGTTTTTTTACGCAAATAGCGATACTTCTATTATAACATAAATAAACTATTAAAATATGAAGTGAGGATTATTAGATGTAATTGGTAGTAAGCCTCTGAAAAAGTCAGCGGATAACAAGGGTACTTTTTTGATTTCCAGAAATTATTGTATATGTTAGTGTTAAGAGATTGGTTTTGGGAGAGTACTCATGAGTTTATTCGAAACGCCATACTTATTGGAAGTAACAGAGGAGCAAATGAATGACGAAAGTTGTTCAATTTAAACTATCATGGGATGAATATTCAATTGCGAACAGGAGAAGAAATAAAAGAGCATAATACAAAAGAATAGGTTTTAATCATTGTCGGACATAATCGTTATAAAAATTGAGAAATAAGAGGAGACTATGCATAGTGCATTTTAACGAGCTAAAATTAGACGAAAAGATTTTACAAGCAATCGAACAATTAGGTTATACAGAGCCTACAGAAGTACAACAGAAAGTCATTCCTGTTGCGCTGAAAAAACAAGACATTTTGGTGAAATCGAAAACCGGTAGCGGAAAAACAGCAGCGTTTGCTACTCCTCTATGTGAACTGGTCGAGTGGGAAGAAAACAAACCACAAGCATTAGTATTAACGCCAACAAGAGAATTAGCAGTTCAAGTACAAGAAGACATCACGAATATCGGTCGTTATAAGCGCATAAAAGGACTTGCTCTTTACGGCAAGTCTCCATTTGCGAAACAAAAGCTAGCATTAAAGCAAAAAACACATATCGTCGTTGGAACACCAGGTCGTGTGCTAGATCATATCGAAAAAGGGACATTAGATGTGTCGAAAATTGAATATCTAGTTATTGATGAAGCAGATGAAATGCTGAATATGGGTTTTTTAGAGCAAGTTACATCAATCATTAAATTACTTCCGACAAAACGCACAACGATGTTATTTTCAGCTACTTTATCTGATGAGATAAAAAAGTTAAGTAGTAAGTATATGAAGCAACCCATCTCGATTGAAATCGACGTTGCAGAAGAAAATGCTCCGGATATTGAGCATGTGAAGTATGTAGTGCAGGAGGAACTTAAGCTTTCATTCCTCGAAAAACTGACGATTATCGAAAACCCTGACAGTTGCATCATCTTTTGTCGTACAAAAGAACGAGTGGAACAACTTGTAGATGTATTAGACGAAAAAGGATATACGGCAGATAAAATTCATGGTGGTATGATGCAGGAAGACCGTTTTGAAGTAATGGATGATTTTCGAAGAGGCGATTTCCGTTATTTAATTGCCACGGATGTTGCGGCTAGAGGAATTGATATTGAAGATATCACACATGTTGTTCATTATGATGTGCCACTTGAGCAAGAAAGTTATGTGCATAGAACAGGTCGAACAGGTCGTGCCGGTCGTAGCGGTAAATCGATCATGCTTGCAACCCCATATGAAGACAAATTTGTGAAAGAAATAGAAAGCTTTATTGGTTTCGAAATTCCCACTGGACCAGAGTTATCTGCTGAAGCAGTAGCAAAAAATCGTGCTGCATTTGATTTGAAGATGCAAGAACAACCAGAAATAAAAAAATCGAAAAGTGAGCAATTAAATGCCAATATTACTAAACTATATTTCAATGGTGGCAAGAAGAAAAAGCTCCGTGCGGTAGATTTCGTTGGGACAATAGCGAAAATAAACGGAGTATCCGCCGATGACATTGGGATTATTACAATTCAAGACAATGTAACCTATGTAGAAATACTAAACGGCAAAGGGCCGCTTGTATTAAAAACGATGCGAAACACAACCATTAAAGGCAAACAACTAAAAGTGCATATTGCCCATAAATAGAATAGTGCGCAACAATAAGCAGCCGCTCAAAATTCAACTTTAGGTAGTATTTTCTGTAAGTAAATTCTGATAAATGGCTAAGGGCAACCAACTAGTCCTTGTAAGCAACCATTTCTATTACGAGAGTAATCAAATCAACACGAAAGCAACCAAATTATATGTGAGAGCAATCAATTCCCGAAGTAAAAAGTTTACTTGCATGAGATGACGTCTTTTGCGCCTTGTTTAGCATATGCAACAGCAACCCATATAAACGAGCTTGGAGTTATCTAAACTCCAAGCTCGTTTTCAATAAATGTCCGATAGGATGCAAGTAAACCTTCTGGTAAGTTATTTCGATTATAGAATTGGAGACTCAGTGTTTCAATTCCGTCGGGAGAAAGATTCCCTTCATATTCCTTCGTTTTATAAACTGCTGTTACCGAATAAAACATATCGCCATTAGGATTTTCCATATAATATTCTGGACCCGAATATACATGACAAAGTGTTAGTCCTTCAATACGTAATCCCGTTTCCTCTAAAACTTCACGACGTGCAGTGTCCTCTAGGCTTTCTCCAAGCTCCATTAGCCCACCCGGTAAACCGTAAACCCCTAGTTCTCTTTCTTGCAATAGCACTTCCTCTTTGCTATTCAAAATAAGAACGACCGAACCCGGAAGTATTAGCGGACGATGGCCGACATACTTTCGAAGTTCCTTGTAATATTCCATACGTTTTATTCCTTTCAAAAGCAATATTCTATTATTAGTTTACAGGAAAAAATGGTAAGATACATAATAATGTGAAACCTCCGTCACAGGGATTCGTATATTCTATTATTGAGTAAAAAGTAAGGATGTGAGCGTTGATGACAAATAAGCGTTGGTTTCAAATAGGAGTAGCAATACTGCTGACATTATTAATCATTTTTCTATTTATAAAAGTGCAAAGTATTTTCTCTCCACTAGTCATTATTGGACAAACGATCTTTATGCCGTTATTGATAGGGGGAGTATTATTTTATTTAACAAGACCACTCTTAAAATGGTTAGAGTCTATAAAGTTTCCGAGATGGGCTAGTATACTGTCTGTGTTTGTAGTAATTGGATTGGTTGGATGGGGTTTTTACGGATTAGTTGGTCCCAAATTAACTACACAAGTAAATATGCTTGTAGAAAATACACCAGAGATTATATCGGAAGTTCAGCAGTTTTCGAAATATTTCACGGAAGACCAAGAGCGTTTTCCAGAATTTCTACAAAAGACCATAACAGAAGTGTCTGGTAAGGTCGATACTATTGCCTTAGGTGCTGGAACTCTATTTATCAAGTTTATCCAAAACGTATTCCAAGGAGTCTTCTTATTCGTCCTTGTGCCGTTTTTCCTTGTGTATATGTTGAAGGATCATGAAAAATTTGCTCCTTTTGTAGCCGGTTTCTTTAAAGGGGATAAGAAAACTTGGATACGTAAAACATTAGCTGATATTGATGATGTATTACGTTCCTATATTCAAGGTCAACTATTTGTCAGCTTTTTAGTTGGTGTTATGTTATTCATTGGTTATTTTGTTATAGGACTTAAATATGCATTGCTCCTTGCTGTATTCGGAATGATGATGAATGTGATTCCATTTTTAGGGCCTTATATTGCGCTTGTACCAGCACTTATTATCGCATTCTTACAAGAGCCAAAGATGGCGATTTATGTAGCGATTATTATGCTCGTTTCGCAGCAAATTGAAAGTAATCTTATTACGCCGAATGTAATGGGGAAATCATTAGATATTCATCCTTTGACCGTTATTACGATTATTTTGGCCGCGGGTAATATTGCAGGATTATGGGGAATCATTTTAGGGGTTCCGACATATGCAGTAATAAAAGCGATTTTGAAAAATATTTATGCACATCGTGAAGGAATAAAAGAAGCCGCAACGGAATCCGTTTAATTAGGTGAATCGATGACGTTTAGATCAAAACGAGATCGCACTTTTATAGGTTTTATTTCAGTAGCAATTATAATTATTGCACTGGCCACGCTTTTGCCGGCAATGTTTGAAATTTTTACACAAGTGCCTGATATGACTGCTGTTTGGATAACAATTGTACTATTTCTTTTATGTACAGGATTTATTGGATGGATTTCCTTTGACATCGAGTATACTTTTAAAGATGATTACCTATTTGTTCGAGGTGGACCATTTCGCAGTAAAATTCCATATGAGGATATAACAAAAGTAAAACCGACATCAAATATTCTCGCTGGATATCGCATTCTTTCTTCTAAGGATGCACTTGAAATTCATTATAAAAAGGCATTGACGGGAAGTGTCATTATATCACCTGAAAGGCAAGAAGTATTTTTACAGGTTTTAGTAGAAAAAGCACCACATATTCATTTGATGAAATGAGGGTTCTAGCTAATGGATAAAGACAATTTCAATAAACCAAGTAATGATTTAATCGGAGATATCCTAAGAAATTATGAAAAAACGGGTGGTATGGATAATTTAAAAGGGCAAGGAAAGCCATTACCAGACGAGTATTTTTCGGGTGACATATTTCAACATTTCCAAAAAATAGCGAAGGATGCGGGCTATAAACCCCATTGGTTAAAGCTCCAGCACGCGATTCGCGATGAATTAAAGGATATAGCCGAAAAGTATACGAATGGAAAAAAGGATGGTTTGCAGTTCCGAGTGACAAAGGTGAATGAAAAAATAATCGAATACAACAAATCCTGTCCACCTCCTATGCAAAAAGGTACCGTTCGCCTAGAAACTATTGAAGCAGCTAGTCAAAGATGGTAAAAGCAAAGTCCTCATTTTTATGGGAACTTTGTTTTTTTTTTTTCTATTGACGTGAACATATTTAATGATTAGGATGAAAATGAGTTAACTGAATCAGGTGAAATGTTTACTCATTTTGCGTAGAGGGGAAATAATATGAGAAATGAACGTTTAAAAATGATGATCGTGGCTGCATTATTTGCAGCAATCATAGCAGTTTCAGCACAGATAATAATTAATATTCCGCCAGTTCCATTTACGTTAATGACAATCGCAGTTATGTTAACCGCAACCATTTTGGGGACAAAATATGGTACACTCGCAGTCGCTGTGTATGTGTTGATGGGAGTTATCGGCATTCCCGTCTTTGCTGGGATGAAGGGTGGATTTGGTATTGTTTTAGGTCCAACTGGCGGCTATATTGTTGCGATTATTCCTGCTGCCTTATTTGTGGGCTGGTATTTAGAGAATTTTGGGCATACAAAAGTACACGCAATTATTGCGAATATGATTGCTGTTTTCATTATTTTACTTCTTGGATCCATTTGGTTAAAAGTAGCAGCTGATCTTCCATGGAACGGAGCATTTAAAGGTGGAATGATTCCGTTTATTTTGCCAGATTTAGTAAAAGCAATCGTGGCAGCAATTTTAGGCATTCTTATAAGAAATCGCTTAGTAACAGCGAAACTAATATAAATAAAAAGGCTTGCCTGAGGGGATTCAGGCAAGTTTTTATATTTTAGGGGTATCGTTCTTCGCTTAACGAACGATTTTTAGTGTGGTGGTGGTATTGCTCATCCTGCACTTGGATGTTAAGATCTTCTACTGAAATGGCATCTACGGTCTGCATGTCTTCATGCATATCGAACAAGCTTTCCTTAGTTGTTCGCACGCCATCTGGATTATCAAGAAAGCGTCCTTGTGCCTCTTTGCGGATTTTATCCTTCATTTTTTACAAGATTCAAAAGCATATGACTAAGAGCGTGCTGTTGCTCCTTGTCTCCACTTTTCCAAAGTTGTTGTAAAAGATGTTCTTCACGATTTCGTGGTTCTTCATGGTTTGCAAGGTAACCTGCTACCTTTTCAGTAGCTTTGGCTAATACTTCTTCGCTTAGTCCCAATTTTTCACCAGCGGCTACTTTGCCGGCTAAATATGATTTAAAGGTAGTAAAATTTTTGAGGATCTCTTCTTTTTCTTCCGTATTAATACTACTTAGCTTAGCATCGAGACGATCATCAATATTCATCGCCATTCACATACACTCCTTTCTCGTAGAATCATTTATAGTTATATCCAGAGAGGGAGCAATCATGCATATTTATTTTAGGAATTAAATGGACAAAAACCGCATTTTTGTAGTCCTGGTACATCCTTCGAAAAACAGCAAGTCGTACGAACTGGACTATTGATCAATTGTGCTGGACTCTTTCCTTTCAAATAGTTGGACAAAAAGGATTTTGAAGTAAAAGCAATCCAAATGGATTCATCTTGCATAATAGACCAATCTTGTTTTGCTTGATCTGCAATTGCTTCGTTATCGAAAAAAACGTAATAATGCCAAAGTAAGTAGCCAAAGACGTTTTCCCATAGTGTGAGAGGTGAGATGCTGCATGTTGCACGTAATTGTTGGATAATGGGATAACATTGTTGCTTCCATATAAGTTGAACATCCTCGGCACGATTTTCTCTCGTTTCGCGAAAATGTTCTTCTCGTATATATGTGCTAATTGTTTTATTTCCATACTCGGTTGTTGCAAAAAATGCTAAATCTTCTAATGGTCCATCCCAAATTTCATCGTACATCGTCATCATATAAAACTGCATGGAAATAAACATTCCAACTCTCCGCATGAAAAAAGAAGCGGCAATAGGACCAGTTGGAGCTTCAGAAATTAACTTAATAATGGATAGTGAACTATCTACATTTGTTGCATCGAAAAGTGGAGTTCCAGTTGGTTCCAAATACACACTATAATTATTCAATTGTTTGATTTGGTCATTCGATAAAGTTGTCATACTTATAGTATACAGATTATTATCAAAATTGTTGACTTTTTTAATGAAATTGATTATCATTATCATATAGAAGCTCACTCTTAGTGGGGAAGATTATTACCAGCGACTTTTCTCCAAAATTTGGCTGGATTTCGCACACTTAACCCCCCTCAGGCGATAAGATAGTGCATTCATATGCATCGGTGACCAAAACTGGTTGCCGATTTTTTTATGGGGTAGAAAATTATAATATGGATAGCTTTCTCTAAACTACATAAGGTATGCCATTTATTTTTATTAAGCGCATTATAAGGTTAATGCGTCGTAATGAAGTTACCGCTAGGATTTCCGCTGCAGGGCGGACGCTTTCCGCGGGGTGAGCGATGAGCCATCACCGACGCTACGCGTACGTTGTGATTGCTCATCTGTCTCACTCATCCCGCTGGAGTCGCCGCCCTTCCGCTCCAATCCACTAAAATTACTAGCTAATCAATTTCGAATTTTACAGTATATGGTTGAACGCGACAAAATCCACTGCAAACGCGACAAACTAGCCTTTGAACACGACAAAGACTACCCCGAGCACGACAAAAAGACCGCTCAACACGATAAACCCGAAGATCCTATCCTTACGACGCATTATCCCTATACTGCGTAAACAATCCTTTATAAGAAGAATTTTTTCACTAAATAAAATTATGTTTGAATAATTTTACATATAAATATAAACATAGGAAAATATATGTGAAGAACTTCACTAATACTTAAGTATTGACTTTAAAATATACACACTCTATAATTCTCAGAATATAGCGTTTATTAGATGTGCGCATCTAATTTTCATTATAGTAAAGGGGAATTTTTTAAAAATCTAGAGAATAGGTGAGTGAGAAGATGGATTTGAGAACACGTTCATTGAATTTGCACAGAGAGACTAAAGGAAAAATAGAGTTAGTAGCAAAGGTACCAATGGGAAGTATGGAGGATTTAAGTTTAGCCTATTCTCCAGGTGTAGCAGAACCTTGTATAGAGATAAAAAATGACCCTTCCACTATTTATGAATACACGGCAAAAGGCAATCTTGTCGGGGTGATAACGGATGGTACGGCTGTTTTAGGACTGGGGGATATTGGACCGGGAGCTGCTTTACCAGTAATGGAAGGGAAGGCAATTCTTTTAAAAAGATTTGCGAATGTCGATGCCTTTCCAATTTGTCTGGATACAAAAAACGTCGATGAAATTGTCCAAATCGTAAAAGCATTAAGTCCAACGTTTGGTGCAATCAATTTAGAAGATATTTCTGCACCACGTTGCTTTGAAATAGAAGATCGTCTTCGAGCAGAGCTAGATATCCCAGTATTTCACGATGACCAGCATGGAACAGCGATTGTAGTTGGAGCTGGACTTCAAAATGCAGTGAAACTTGTGAATAAACAAATACCAGCATTAAAAGTAGTAATAAACGGTGCGGGCGCGGCAGGAATGGCTATTTTACGCATATTACAACAGCTAGGCTACCGTGAAATTATTATGTGCGATTCTACAGGAATTATTTATGAAGGCCGAGAAGAGGGAATGAACTCGGTGAAAGCAATGATTGCAAGTAGTACGAATCCACATAATTTAAAAGGATCTTTACAAGATGCAATGGAAGGTGCAGACGTATTTATTGGTGTTTCTATAGCTAATCTTTTAACTAAAGATATGATTGATTTAATGAATAGTGACCCAATCATTTTTGCTTTAGCGAATCCAAACCCAGAGGTGGCATATGATTTAGCGAAAGAATGGGGAGTAAAGGTTATCGCAACTGGTCGTTCCGATCATCCAAACCAAGTAAATAATGTGTTAGCGTTCCCGGGTATTTTTAGAGGGGCACTAGACGTTAGAGCAACAGATATCAATGAAGAAATGAAACTAGCTGCTGTCCATGCAATTGCATCTCTTATTGAAGACCATGACATTGAAGAGGATTATATTATTCCAGATGCGTTTAATGAACAGGTTGTAGATGCTGTTGCGAAAGCGGTAAGTGAAGCAGCTATTCGATCAGGTGTTTCAACTTTGTTTCAACCTGCGTTGAATGAAGCGTAAGATTAAAAAACGTTCCGAGAGATAATCTCTATTGGACTAACCTAAAATAGTGAGACAATATAAAACACCTTCGGTAATGGTACACTTAAAACAAGTACTTAAATCGGAGGTGTTTTTGCATGGGCA